>NZ_JBXBCF010000085.1:0-62193 GCF_056784235.1 Kovacikia sp. CALU 1929 | reverse complement strand
CCGACAGGTTTTGCAGAGGTAATTTTGTTTACCTCTTTGCTTGCCGTTCTTACTGATGTCAGTTGAGCCACATTCGGGACATTGCATCGGTTTCACCCTGATTTCATATTCCCATTATGCAACGCCCTGAAAAGGCAATTGCGCCCCTGAAGTAATACGCTGCCCAGGTGGAAACGAGTGGGTCCACTTTCAATCCAGCAGGAGCTGAAAAGGCAATTGCGCCTGATTTTGAGTCCATTTTAGAGGTATCCGACGGCAAACTTTCAACCCAGCAGGTGTCCTTTACGAAAAGGCACTACCCCCTTAGCTTCAGAGGATTTAACGGCTACGGAGGATTTTGGGCTGCAATGGGAATGTAAGGGGTTGCATTGCTTTTGTCAGTGGTCGCAAACTTTATGTATCGAGTGACATTCGCTTTGTATTGGGTTGCATTCAATTTGTTGAGGGTCACATCCGTAATGAATCGAGTTGCATTGGTAATGTGGTGGATTGCAATAGCGATGTAAGGGGAGATATTTGCTGGAGGAGGGGACTCGTTCACAGAAGTTGGCGCTATCAGCAAAAAGTCAAAGTTGATAGGACTTACGCAAACCTCGGAGGTTTTAATCAGAAATCAAGCATCTACCCACTGGGTGGCTTAAACCTCCGAGGTTTTGGTCGAAATGCGTAAGTCCTGGTTGAATGTTTGGAGGATAAGGGGCAGAGAATAATTATTGATTGGTTTCAAACGATTCTAATCAATGTATTTTATTATTCCCTTCAGTTTTGGTGGTAATTCAGCGTTTTTCATTTGCTCGTTAGTCAAATACACTATTCTCAATTGAGGACACTCTGCCAATATACTGAAGTTCTGAATTGGGGTTTCGCTCAAATCCAACGTTTGTAACTGAGAGAGGGATGTCAGTGGAGTGAGGTCCTGTATCTCAGTTTCGCTCAAAAACAACGTTTGTAACTGGGAGAGGGATGTCAGTGGAGTGAGGTCCTGTATCTCAGTTCCGCTCAAAAACAACGTTTGTAACTGAGAGAGGGATGTCAGTGGAGTGAGGTCCTGTATCTTAGTTGCGCCCAAATCCAAAATTTGTAATTGGGAGAGGGATGTCAACGGAGTGAGGTCCTGTATCTCAGTTCCGCTCAAAAACAATGATTGTAGTTGAGAGAGGGACGTCAGTGGAGTGAGGTTCTGTATCCCAGTTTCGCTCAAACCCAATGTTTGTAACTGGGAGAGGGATGTCAACGGAGTGAGGTCCTGTATTCCAGTTCTGCTCAAATCCAAAATCTGTAATTGGGAGAGGAATGTTAACGGGGTGAGGTCCTGTATCCCGGTTCCGTCCAAAAGCAAGGACTGTAACTGAGAGAGGGCTGTCAACGGGGTGAGGTCCTGTATCCCGGTTCCGCTCAAAAACAAGGACTGTAACTGAGAGAGGGCTGTCAACAGGGTGAGGTCCTGTATCCCGGTTCCGCTTAAAGACAATTCTTTTAATTGAGAGAGGACTGTCAACGGGGTGAGGTCCTGTATCCCGGTTCCGTTCAAATAAAATGCCTGTAATTGGGAAAGGGATGTCAACGGGGTGAGGTCCTGTATCCCGGTTCCGTTCAAATAAAATGCCTGTAATTGGGAAAGGGATGTCAACGGAGTGAGGTCCTGTATCTCAGTTCCACTCAAAATTAGCACTTTAGTATGAACTAAAACATTACGGATATAGAGATCGTTATCAAATCGATGCCAACCTTCCCCTAATGCTGCCCCAAATCGATATTTGTCTTGCTCTGAATTACAACCTGCTTGAGCATAGGTCACCAGCTTTTGCATTGCCGCCGGACTACCAATTTGAGTCAACACTTTAATACAGTTGCAGACCTCGTCAATAGAATAGCTGGCATCGTATGCCAGTAACGGCACGATCTCATCTCCAGCCCTGGCAACCAACGCTATTTCGTCTTCATCCTTAGGCGGTAGCAGGGCTTTTGCTCGTGTCTCAATCTCGGTACGCAAATCTGCGTCAATCGCCACTCCTGTTTCTAAACACGCTACAGCTAACAGGTGCAAATAATGTCGTTTGTCTGCATTTTCGTCTCCCTGTTGCAGCAGTTTCCTCAACAACTCACTGCGCTGTGGACGCGAACCTTTGCCAACAGCAACAATCATCGCTTCCCGCCATTGGTCATTACTTGCATGAGCCAGCAACACTCCTAAATCTTCGTGATCCAGCACTGCCTTTGCTGCCAGGTATTCCTGAAAGGTGCGATGGACAAAATCAATTCGCCCCATCAATGGTTCTCGCAATAACCCTGACCGTTCCAGCAGAAAGTTGCGAATATCCCGTCCAGTGACATCTGGCAAACTATACTCTTTGAGATAATCCTGAAACTGGCGATCTGCTTTTTCAACTTCTGCATCAGAGTAGTTATTTCGCATCAACCAGTAAGCAAACTCCATCAAAAATCCTTCTTTCTGCTCCAGCGTTAACTGAATATGTGTTTTAATCTCCCGTTGTTTATCTCGCTCTTCCAGCAACATCTCAATGCACTTGTCATATAAGCGAATGCGAGTTCCCGGTAAAGTCCCTTCGTTGTCGTAATGCAACGCACAGATCATCGTACACAGCAACGGTGTTTCTGCCAGTTGCCGGATTTCAGGCTTTTGTTCTAATTGACGTATCAGATTGTCAGCAATCTTTTGTGGATCTTTGTCTTCCTGTCGATTGGGTGCAGGAAGAGCACGATGCCAGCGATTCACAAATTGTCTAATTTCCGGCAGGGTCATAGGTTTCATCACACAGTTGCTAAACTGCTCTGCCTTAACCCACTGTTCCCATTCCACCCACTCCTCACCGTTTTCATCTTTCAGTCCTGCTGGGCGAGAGGTTGTAATGTAAATTGCATCAGGAAACTCTGTCACAAGCTGTTGCAAAGACTCAAAAAATGCCTGTCGTTCTTCACGGGGTAGCTCATCTACACCATCAATCAAAACTAGCGCACACCCACTGTCAAGCTGCTGCCTTACCCAGCCTCCAGGCATTTCATCAGCAATATTTTTTGCAATTGGCAGTACAAAGTCTTTCACGGCTGGAAAGCCTTGATCAACCCAATTGCGTAATTGAATGAAAAAGGGCACCAGGCTATTCCAATGTTGCAGGGGAGCTTCAAAATTCTGCCATGCGGCATGAATAGCTAACCACTGCATCAATGACGTTTTTCCTGCCCCTGCCCCACCCCGAATCACGAGGCGACGACGAGTACTCAAAACTTTTTCAACATTCTCCGATCGCTTCTCCAAACTCTGGTGATGCTCTAGAAAAGTCTCTCGCCTATTTAAGCGCCGTTCATCTTCTGATTCTTCGACGGTTTCTGTAAATGAAAGCTGTACATAGGCTTCACACAATCGTTGCTGACTCAGTAAATTCTTTAACAACGGCACCCCAAACTTATCTGGTTTATCCAGTGCACTGGCAACAACCTGACGATAGCGGGTCAAAAACTGGTCTCGCTTCTGTAATTCCAGTTCTTTTTGCGATCGCACAAAGCGAACTAATTCCTCCATCTGCCGCAGCATTGCCTGTGTCACACTCAACTGGAATCCCTCTAGTTGAGGCACGGTTTCAATTAAACTGGCACTGGCAAAGGCAACTGCCTGTTGATAAAGAGATTTCTCATTGGCTGAAAACCCTACGGTTGCGTCTGGGTATGCTTTCAGCAATTTGTGTGTTAACTGATCTGCATCCAATGCAAGATTTAACAATCCATCTAAACTAATGCCACCTCGGAGCAACGTTTCCGCAACCGCCAGAAAAATCGCTTCCTGGCTTCCCTGCTCCAGCTTGGCTTCCTGCTCAAACAGAGGTTGCATCTCATTCTGTAACCGAGCTGCCAGCTTTTGAGTTTGCTGTTCTAAAGCCTTCTGTTGTTCTCCTTCAGGAATAGCACCCACAGCAGTATCGATCGCCTGCTCCAGTAACTTATTGGTTAATGTATCCCCGATACCAAGATTATCAAGGAGTGTTTTAGCCAGGGCAGGGGCAACGATTTTTAGAGCAGTGCCTACGGCGAAACCTGTTAAAGACATAGCAATCTCTATGCGCTAATCCGCTTTCAACAGAGCAGAAAGTCCATAGCCATCATAATCAATGTTTAGAGATGCAACCATATCCAATATCTTGACCTTATGTTGATAAAAGGTAATGCCCTCCTGCAAATTACCGCTCTGACAGGCAAGTACACCCATCCAATTAATTGCCCCCGTATGGTCATCCCACTTTAAATTGCGATCGCGACCCATTGAACCCCTCCCAACCTCCCCTTGACCTAGCGTCAGCGGCGCGAAGCACGGGAGGTGCCGCAGGCGGTGGGGTCACCTGTAGCGATAATTGTTTGAATCGGTATAATTTTGCAACATCTGACCGTTGAAAAGGTTTGGTTTTGCTGACGCTCTAGTAGCTCAACAAAACAATTGCCTGCCAAATTAATTAGTAGTTCAACAACTACCAACAAACTTGACAGGCAAATTTTGTAAGAACGAACCCGAAATTAGATTAGAACGATAGATCTTAGAACAATCCCCAGCTCAAAGACTTGTCAATGGGGAAAGTTGCGCCTACGCCCAACCAAATAGTTACCAGAGTCCCAATCAAGAAAAGAGTGGTTGCCAGTGGACGACGAAAGGGATTCTGAAACTTGTTCACGCTTTCGATGAACGGAATCAGAATTAGCCCCAAAGGTACCGCTGACATTAACACCACACCCAGTAATTTGTTAGGTACAGTGCGGAGGATCTGGAATACCGGGAAAAGATACCACTCAGGCAAAATTTCCAGGGGAGTTGCGAAGGGGTCAGCAGGCTCACCCACCATAGCGGGGTCGAGGACTGCCAAACCCACGCAGAGAGCGATCGTTCCCAGAATAACCACTGGGAAGATGTACAGCAAATCATTGGGCCAAGCAGGCTCACCATAATAGTTGTGACCCATCCCTTTTGCCAACTTGGCACGAAGTTGGGGGTCACTCAGGTCTGGCTTCTTAATCGTTGCCATAGTTAACGTGTTCCTTTATCTCTGAAGTCGGCAGATCGGGACTGGAAGGAATTAAAAAGATAATCTGATGTTCACATCATAATGGCTTAGCCTGACAAACAGGTCAACAAACCATTACAGGGGACCCGAAATTCCCTGCTTACGGATCATCAGGAAATGAAGCAGCATGAAAACGGCAATCAGCCAGGGTAGAACAAACGTGTGAGCACTGTAGTAGCGAGTCAGAGTTGCCTGACCCACGCTAGAACCGCCGCGCAACAGATCGGCAATCAAAGTACCTACTACAGGAATTGCTTCAGGCACGTTGGAAACAATTTTAACTGCCCAGTAGCCAACCTGGTCCCAGGGTAAGGAATAGCCCGTTACACCGAAGGAAACAGTGATGACTGCCAGGATCACACCCGTGACCCAGGTCAACTCGCGGGGCTTTTTGAAACCGCCTGTCAGGTAAACCCGGAAGACGTGCAGAATCATCATCAGCACCATCATGCTGGCAGACCAGCGATGGATGGAGCGGATCAGCCAGCCAAAATTAACCTCAGTCATGAGGTACTGAACTGAACTGAACGCTTCTGCAACAGTGGGTCTGTAATAAAAAGTCATGGCAAACCCAGTCGCAAACTGAATCAGAAAGCAAACCAGGGTAATGCCGCCAAGACAGTAAAAAATGTTGACGTGGGGAGGAACATACTTACTGGAGACATCATCTGCGATCGCCTGAATCTCCAGACGCTCCTCAAACCACCGGAACGCTTTAGAATCGGTTACCTGCTTGGTAAACATGAAGGGAGAAATTCCTAAGAATATGTATTGCTGTTCATAAAGAATGTAACACAGTGGCAGCGCGATTTTCACACTGGATTGAGATTGCTAAGGCAGCGGTATTGATTGCGCCTACTGGCTTTCCTGGACGACTGGCATCCGTTCAGAGCAGACTCGATTCTTAAGCGAATACAAAGTTTTCTAAAGCAGCCCCTCACTCCTCACTCCTCACTCCTCACTCCTCACTCCTTACTCCTTACTCCTCACTCCTCACTGTTCCAACTTCAGGACTGCCATAAAAGCTTCCTGGGGCACATCCACAGTACCAATTGCCTTCATCCGCTTCTTTCCTTTCGCTTGCTTTTGCAGCAGCTTTTTCTTCCGTGAAATATCACCGCCATAACATTTGGCAAGGACATCTTTGCGCAGGGCAGGAATGTGTTCACTGGCAATAATCTTGCTGCCGATCGCCGCCTGAATCGGAATCTTAAATTGGTGACGGGGAATCAGTTCTTTTAACTTTTCGGTCAGAGCGCGACCAACGCCGTACGCCTTATCCCGGTGAACAATCGTAGCCAGAGGATCAACCGGATCACTGTTAATCATAATATCCAGGCGGACAAGGGGATTTTCCCGGTAGCCAATTAGTTGATACTCCATACTGGCGTAGCCCCGCGATCGCGATTTGAGCTGGTCAAAAAAGTCGGTTGCCACTTCCGCCAGCGGCAACTCATAAATCAGCGTCGTTCGCCCTGGGGTTAGATACTTCATGTCTTTGAAGATTCCCCGTCGGCTCTGACTGAGTTCCATCAACGTGCCAACATACTCTTCTGGAGTAAAAATATCAACCTGGACATAGGGTTCCTCAATTTTCTCACGGTGCTGGGGGTCAGGTAAGCGACTGGGATTATCAATCAGGACGACTTCCCCTTTAATCGTCGTAACCCGATACACCACCGACGGGGCGGTTGTAATCAAGTCCAGGTTGTACTCACGTTCCAACCGTTCCTGGACAATTTCCATATGCAGCAAGCCCAGAAAACCGCAGCGGAAACCAAACCCCATGGCGCTAGAAGTCTCCGGTTCGTAGTTCAAGGCAGCATCACTTAGCTTCAGCTTTTCCAGAGCCTCACGCAGGTCTTCAAACTGATCGGCATCGGTGGGAAACATACCGCAGAAGACCATTGGTTTGGCTTCCACATAGCCCGGTAGCGGTTCCCTGGCGGGAACAGTAGCAAGGGTGATCGTGTCCCCAACACGGGCATCTTCCACTGCCTTAATTGCCGCTGCCAGATACCCTACTTCCCCCGCGTGGAGATCGGTCACCTGGATCTGGTTAGGCGATAACACCCCCAGTTCATCGATATCAAACTCTTTGCGAGATGCCATCAGGCGAATGCGATCGCCCTTTTTCAACTTGCCATCCATGACCCGAAAGTAGACAATCACTCCCCGGTAAGGGTCGTAATAGCTATCAAAAATTAATGCCCGCAATGGTTGATCCACCGTATCTTTGGGCGACGGCACCAGATGAACGATCGATTCCAGAATCTCATTGATCCCGACCCCTTCCTTGGCGGATGCCATAATTGCACCGCTGCAATCCAAGCCAACGATATCTTCAATTTCCTGCTTCACACGCTCGGGTTCGGCTCCTGGCAGGTCAATCTTGTTCAATACGGGGATAATCTCTAAATCGTGCTCCAGTGCCAGGTAAACATTGGCTAAGGTCTGAGCCTCAACCCCCTGGGAAGCATCAACCACCAAGAGAGCACCCTCACAGGCAGCCAGCGATCGCGACACTTCATAGGAAAAATCTACATGCCCCGGTGTATCGATCAGATTTAACACATACTGCTGACCATCAAGGGCTGTATAGTTCATCCGAGCCGCCTGGAGCTTAATCGTGATCCCACGCTCCCGCTCCAACTCCATATTGTCAAGAAACTGCTCTTTCATCTCCCGTGCAGCAACCGTTCCCGTTGACTGTAACAAACGGTCAGCCAGGGTTGATTTGCCATGATCAATATGGGCAATAATGGAAAAATTTCGGATGTGGGAGACAGGCGCGTCAGTCATAGGGTTAGTTATGCAAGTTGCTTAATGTATTGTAATTCTTTCTTACACAGAGCACGGAAACGCTCAAACAAAGCCTTCTGTTGCTGATTTTGAAGAAGGCTTTGATGGACGCACAGAAACATGTATGTAAAATTTATAGAGAGGGGGATTGTTTTATGCCATACATTGTTATAACCACTATTCTGGCTATTACTTGCTTTAGAGCCTATCCGAAAAGCCTGAATCCCTAAACCCCAGTACTAACCCATTCGAAGTTTTCGGATAGGCTTTTACTGAAAATCTGGTCTAGATGGGATGACTGGTTCACCCTAACTGCTAACCTGCCACCGAAACTTCACTTTAAATTTATGAGCGAGTCTGTCATCCATTCCCGTCCATCTTCCGAAAAAGTTGAGATCTCTGTCCATCTCGACTCTGACCTGCTAGACCAGATCAAGCATTTAACCAATGATCCGAGTAAGGTGATTGAAGTTGCCATCCGGCAATGGCTGAGAAGTGAAATTACCCGTGATGATGACCTTTCACGGAACCTTCAGCGTAACCCTCCTGTGCCGCCACGGGGCGAGTGGAACGATTAGTCACGCTAGATTCGTAACGATAAGTATCGTTATGGATCAAGGCTTTGGTTCTACATCAGTAAAACGGCTGAGTCCCGGCTGAATCGGTGGTTGCACTTGTCGTATTGGTGTGGATTCGCTACCCACTATCCAGCCCATATTCTAGGTGTATCTAGCCAGGTTAATTCTTCTAACGATCTGCCTTCATTATCGCTCTTACATGCTCCTAGCTTTGATGCCTAATGATTCCCTCCACCAACCTTCCACCTTCTTTATCAGAAGACCATGAAGTTCCTCTAGCAGGAAACAATTCGCAGGGAACGATGGATGATCTGGTGTTTTCTCAAGATGAAGAAGGGAATTATTTGTCGTTTCGCTGGCAAGCAGCCCGTGAGTACGATATCACACCAGAGCAGATTATAAGCAACACGGGTGGGCTGTTTTACCCGGTTGACCCGACCTCCTACCGGGAGCGGCTTAAGCGCGTCCTCAGTTCTCTGTCACCAGAGCGCTTTAGATGTTATTTCCACTGTGCAGACCAAACGATTTTGTTGGATCTGGTCATGAGTCCAGTGCCAGTGCCAGATCGTCTGCCAACTATGGTAATTGTAGTTGGGCGACCCCTCGCGTCCACTGAGGATAGAGCCATTTCCGGATCGGATCTGGCAATTTCCTACTCGCTCAGTTCAGACCGCTACCAAAAACTGCTGACCCAAATTTCGTGGAACATCCGCCGCACCCTCGATCTGTCTACAATCTGGCAACAAACGGTGAAGGGGTTAGGGAAGGCACTCAGCGTCAGCCGTTGTGTGATCTGCCCTTATAAGCCGCTCAATCCCAAAGTAGAAGTCGTTGCTGAGTATTGCGAAAATCAACTTCCTCCACTGATAGGACAGGAGTTGTGGGTCTCTGAAGACCCCTGCTTAAGAGATGCTATCCACAAATTGCAGCCCGTAGTCGGTCAACAGGATCAGTCTAGCCAGGACGTTGAGGGAGAGGTTCAGCCCTGGCGCTCGATGCTAGTTGTCGCGACCTGCTATCAGGATCAGCCCAATGGGTTGATTATTCTACACCAGTGCGATCGCCCTCGCGTCTGGAGTGAAGCTGAACTGGACCTGATGCAGGATCTTGCGGATCAGGTGGGGACGGCGATCGCCCACGCTTCCCTGTTTACTGACAGTCAGGCACTTGCCACTGAATTGCGGGAGGCAAATTTCAAGCTCCTGCAAAAGCATCGGGAACTGGAAGTCGCCCGCAGTCAGGCGGAAGAAGCCCGCAGTCAGGCAGAGGAAGCGTCCAGACTTAAAAGTGAGTTTCTGGCAAACACTTCCCACGAGTTGCGAACTCCCCTTAACGGCATGCTTGGGTTCCTCAAACTCATCATGGATGGCATGGCAGATGACCCAGAGGAGCAAGCTGAGTTTATCAAGGAGTCATACCGGGCGGCTCTTCTCCTGTTAGACATCATTACCGATGTGCTAGATATTGCCAAGATTGAGGCTGGCAAGCTGGAAATTGAGATGAATGCGATCAAATTGAACGAACTTTTAGAAGATGTCGAAGATTTGACCGAGAGCCAGATCCGCCAGAAAAACCTTAGTTTCAAAGTTGAAAAGCCTCCCACTGAAGATGAAATTATTCTTTACGGTAACTATCAACGGCTTTTGCAGGTAATGCTCAATCTGGTTGGCAATGCTATCAAATTCACCCATGAGGGCGGAATTACCGTTAGCGTTGAGATCATCAAAAAGAAAACCATTGTCCAAAACCAGGAGCTTCCTGGAATGGCAAAGGTACGGGTTGCTGACACTGGGATTGGTGTTTCTCTGGACAAACAGGACAAGTTGTTCCAGTCCTTCAGCCAGGTAGATGGTTCGCGCACCCGCCAGTACGGGGGCACCGGGCTGGGGCTGGCAATCTCCCAAAAGTTGGTTGAGACCATGGGGGGAGTTGTCAACTTTTACAGCATGGGTGAGGGGCTCGGCTCGACCGTTACCTTTACCGTTCCCCTCTATCAGGAACCCTTAATGATTTCACCTTAAGGCTTAAGTCGCCAAAAGACCTCCGAGACTTTCAAAACCTCGGAGGTCTAGGACTGCTCAGTAACCTTTAGCTCTGACCGCCCGCTTTTGGTGTCGTCTGTTGAGCCTTAATCCGTTGCGTTAGTACATCCAGTGCTTTGGCGTACTGAGGATCCTCAGCCGTACCAATTTTGTCGCGATTGGTACTGAGTTCCTTGCGTTGTTCGTCGCTCAACTTGACCTCTACATCAGGGTCGATACCGTGCTTATTGATATCACGCCCACTGGGGGTGAGGTACTTAGCAATGGTCACGGCTAAACCGGCACAATCTCTGGAACTGGGGGTGGGACAGTCTACACTGCGAACGGACTGAACCAAACCCTTACCAAACGTCTTTGTCCCCACCAGAACTGCCCGTTTATTATCCTGCAATGCTCCGGAGAGAATTTCACTGGCACTGGCAGAGCCGCCATCCACCAGGACAACCATGGGCTTATCTGTTAGCGATCGGTTGTTTGCCCGTTCCCGCTCTTGCTCACCCTTGCGATCGACCGTCGAGACGATCGCCCCTTCTTTCATCCACATGCGGGCAATGTCAATACTGGTGTAGAGTAATCCCCCTGGGTTGGAACGCACATCAAGAATGTAGCCATTGACCTGCTGTTTTTCCAGTTTCTGAATGGCAGCACGCATTTCCTGGGGGGCGTTGGCACTGAACTGAACCAGACGAATGTAACCAATGCCACCGTTAGGAGTTTTTTGATAGCTGGCACGCACGGGATGAATCTCAATTCGTGCCCGTTTGAGGTCAAAGTCAAGCTGCTGGGTGCCGCGCAGGATTGTCAGCTTGATGGGTGTACCCGGTTTTCCACGAATTAGTTTGACTGCCTGATCAACGGGCATCCCTTCGGTAGACTTGCCATCAATGTAAGCAATAATGTCTTTTGCTAAAATTCCGGCGGAAGCGGCAGGAGAATCTTCGATTGGAGCAATCACTGTCAACTTCTTGGTTTTTTCGTCTGCTGCCAGTTGAATGCCGACTCCGGTTAACTCACCGGAGGTATCAATCTGCATATTTTTGAATTCATCCGGGTCCATAAAGCGGGTGTAGGGATCGTCCAGCTTTTTCAGCATTTCCCGGATGGCTTTGTATGCTTCTTCCTTGTTGGCGTAGGAACGGTTTAGATAGTCTTTACGAACTGACTTCCAATCTGCCTGATTAAAGGTGCCATCAACATACTGCTGGTCAATGATTTGCCAAACTTCATCGACGAGTTCCTTCGGGCTTTCAGTAAAGAAGGCTTGTCCTGCGGATAAATGAAGTCCAGCTCCCGTAATCGTTACAGCACTGACGGCGGCGGCGGTTGCGCCTAAAACAAGCCCACGTTTTGTGATTGCCATAGTTCTTGAGCCGAAGGAAAAACTGCAAAAGATTACGCCCAATTTAGCACAGGCAAATTGCAGAATAGGCTGCAATCAATCCGAGAACAATGATTTTCTGGGGAAAAATTCTGTTTAAATTTTTATTGCTTTTCTTTACAGGTTTTTTTTAGCTCCGTGTACTTGGAGTGGATGAGGTGATAAAAGTTATCCGCAGGTTAGATAGGTCAACAGAGGACACCATCCTGGCAGCGATATGATGGCAGTGAACCACTGCTATTTAGTCCATTCGTAGCCTGATGTACCCTACTCCAGAACGACGCACTGAATCCATGAATACTCGTTTCCCAAGACCAGAGCTTTTGGCTCCGGCTGGTCACTGGGCGTGTGCCAAAGCAGCGGTTGAGAATGGGGCAGATGCTATTTATTTTGGGCTAGAGCGATTCAATGCGCGGATGCGGGCAGATAACTTTACAGAAGCAGATTTGCCTCACTTGATGGAGTTTTTACATCGTCGAGGCGTTAAGGGCTATGTCACGCTTAATACCCTGATTTTTTCCGGTGAATTGGCAGAAGTTGAGCAGTATCTCCGTACCATCATTACCGCAGGCGTAGATGCTGTCATTGTGCAGGATGTGGGAATGTGTCGTTTGATTCGCCACCTATCACCTGATTTCCCAATTCATGCTTCTACCCAAATGACCATTACTAGTGTCGCGGGGGTAGACTTTGCTCAATCTCTGGGTTGTCAACTAGTCGTACTTGCCCGGGAATGTTCTCTGAAGGAAATCCACAAAATTCAGAAGCAAGCTAAAGCGCAGAGCCTTTCGCTGCCGTTGGAGGTGTTTGTTCATGGGGCACTGTGCGTTGCGTATTCGGGTCAATGCCTGACGAGTGAAGCGCTAGGTGGGCGCTCTGCCAATCGGGGAGAGTGTGCCCAGGCTTGTCGAATGCCCTATGAACTGATTGCCGATGGCCAAATCGTGGAGTTGGGCGATCGCAAATACCTGCTCAGTCCCCAAGATCTGGCAGGGTTAGACGTACTTCCAGAACTGATGAAAGCAGGGGTGAGTTGTCTGAAGATTGAGGGTCGGCTCAAAAGCCCAGAATATGTAGCGAATGTGACCCGCGTGTATCGGCAGGCGTTGGATCGGGTGAGCGAGGCGGGTGGAAGCAGAAGAGAGGCAGAGGAGCAGGGGGGCAGAGGAGAAAAAGTTGACTCATCCCTTACATTACCCAGCAGGAATGAAGGTAAATTCTCTTCTCCCTTCTCCCCTCCCCCCTCTCCCGATCGCTATAACCTGGAAATGGCGTTCTCTCGCGGTCTTTATCCTGGCTGGTTTGGTGGAATTAATAACCAGGAACTCGTCCATGCTCGGTTTGGGAAGAAACGGGGAGTTTACTTAGGTGAAGTGACCAATATTCAAACAGATCGGGTACTCGTCCGGCTCCAGGCTCCGGTGAAGCCGGGGGATGGGGTAGTGTTTGATGATGGACATCCTGAGGCAAAGGAACAGGGGGGACGGGTTTATACCGTAGAGCAGCGGGGGGAAGAAGCGCTACTCACCTTTGGACGACAGGATTTGAACTTGAGACGGTTACATGTGGGCGATCGCGTTTGGAAAACCAGCGACCCCGAACTTGAACGGCAATTGCGCCAAACCTTTGCTGGGAACACACCGCAGTTTCAACGTCCAATCTGGATCGAAGTCTATGGTGAGGTGGGGGTATCGCTGACGGCGATCGCCCGTGACGAAGTGGGGCATATTGTGCAGGTTGACTCTACCATTGCTCTGGTTGAGGCACATACGAAACCCCTCAGCCATGAGCGGCTACAGGAGCAATTCAGTCGTTTGGGCAACACCCCTTTTTGCTTGAAGGGACTGACAAACCACATTAAAGGGGCGGTGATGCTGCCCGTGAGTGAACTGAACCGTCTGCGACGAGAAGTGGTCAAGCAGTTAGAGGAGTTACGATCGCTACCCAGGCAGTGGGAGTTGCGATCGCCCGCCTCATTCAGGGATCTGTTACCAAGCCGAGCGTTATTGAATGAGACCCCTTTCCCCCATTTGATTGGGCTGGTACGAAATCTAAGTCAGCTACAGGCGGCATTGGAAACAGGGGTTGAAACCCTTTACTGCGAGTTTGAAGATGTGCGGTTGTATGGGGAAGCCGTGCAGCGGGTAAGACAGGCAGGAAGGGATCAAGGGAGCAGGGGGGCAGAGGAGCCGAGGAGCAGGGGAGTTATACAGAAAAACCCTCCTCACCGCTCACCCTCCATTTGGCTTGCTCCACCAAGAATTGCTAAACCGGGAGAACAGTGGATTTTGCAGCAGGTGCGATCGTGGGGTGCGGATGGTTATCTGGTGCGAAACTATGACCACTTATCGTTTTTTGACGGAGAGCGGTGTATAGGGGACTTTTCGCTTAATGTTGCGAATCCACTGACGGCGGGCTACTTCAAACAGAAATTTGGTCTGGAGCGACTGACCGCATCCTATGATTTGAACATGAACCAGCTTGAAGAGTTGCTGATGATGACTCCCCCTGACTGGTTTGAAGTCACGATTCACCAGCATATGCCCATGTTTCATATGGAACATTGCGTATTCTGTGCCTTTCTCTCAACCGGAACCGACTACACCAACTGCGGTCGCCCCTGTGAGAAACAGGAAGTCAAGTTGCGCGATCGGGTTGGCACTGAGCATATTCTGCGAGCGGATGCTGGGTGCCGCAATACGGTATTTAATGGGACTGCCCAGACGGGGGCAGAATACGCTCAGCGCTTGTTGGAATTGGGCTTGAGCTACTTTCGGATTGAGTTTATCAATGAAACACCTGAGCAGGTAACGCAAACGATTCAACGCTATCGTCAATTGCTCCAGGGAAAAATTACGGGTTCCCAACTCTGGCGAGAACTTAAGTTGCAGAACCAGATTGGAGTAACCCGTGGTCCATTAGTGACTTAATTTTCCTGACGGTCAATTTTTACAGACATACTCGACAACTTTGTGGGCACTACTTCCTGGTCTGGGTTGGGCAAGACTTCCTGCCTCACCATAGTCAAAAGTTTGAATGGCTTTTCTATCCTGGGCATAGGCAGCCAATTGTCTGAGCCGTTGAACCTGGCTTTCACAATCTACTGACCATTGAATCACTGCGCTGTACACTGGTTGATTCACGGGTTCTTCAAAAAAAGCATTGTTGGGTTGTGAGAATCGGCGGTACTCCCAATACCAGACAGCATCTCCTTTCCGTTGAATTGAATTTTTATCTACAAAAAACTGATCACCCACTGAATTGGTGACAATGGCTGTCCACTCTGCCGCTAAAGCGGTCGAGGGAAAGGTGAGTATGCAGCCAGTGACTAACCAGTTCACTATCCGTTTCATGAATTACCTGCGATTTGAGGAGGTTGTATTTAAGATCGATCGCTCCAGAAGTAAACCTTCAGGCGTTTTATAATCAGCAATTTTCCACCGACCGTCTACCCGTTCCAACGTATAGCGAACAGGTTTAGTTGAAAAATCGGTATGTTGGGGGTTGACTGCGCCACCCTGGTAAAGTGTGCGGTCTTCGGTGATCCTTAATTCAATCGTTGCCCGATCGCGATCAGCCGCAAACCGTTCAATGGAATCCACTTTTTGAACGCCATAGCGGTAGTAAGCCCGGTTATTCCTCAACCAATCTAATAGACCATTAGAATTTGCTAAAGAGGCATAAAGTTCCCCTGTGGCAAAGTTACTCAGTTGCGCTTGATTAAAGGGAGGCGCAAATATTTCCGCCTTTGCCACTAACCATTGATTAATCAGACTGACAGCCTGCTGTTGGGTGATGGGTGTCACCGTTGCAGTCGGTTGGGGAGAATTGGTTCCCTGGGTTTCTGTACGGTTGCGATCCATATAAGATTCCACATTGCGAATTGCCTGCGATGCATAGGAATCATTGGGGCGCTCATCCAATGCCCGCTTAAAATAAAGCAATGCAGTTGCATGTTCTCTGCGCTTAGTCGCGTCATAGCCTGCCACCATATAGCGATCGTAGGCAGTCGATTGACCCGTTATTTGATCAGTCGGTTGACTCGGATTCTGGGGGACTGCTGATCGCGCCGGAGTCGATTGGTTGGATTGGTTTTGCTGGCTATACAGACTGAGTACCCGCTGAGTATAGATTGCCGTATCGCCGCTGCTATAGCGGTTTGGATCGCCCGTCATCCACCAGGCAGCCGCCCGTCGCACTGCCACTGGTTCGTTATTACCGCTGGCACGATATTCATCTCGCAATACATCTCGCAGCACACAAACAATAATTCCCCGTGCAGTCGTTGGACTGGCTTCAAATTGGGCTGGAGTCAGTTCTCTACCAATACATGACCTGGACCAGCGAGGAATATTTTGAGCCTGAACCTGCCAGTCGCTATACAAACCCGTATTCTTGCGCCCAGTTTGGGGAGCCGCCTGTCGCAATGCTTCGACAACCGCACCAACTTTGCTCTCTGAAAATTGAGCCTGAGCAGGGAGAATCCCAATGCTGTAGCTAAATCCGAGGGTGACAATCAGTCCAGTAAGAGATAAACGCATAGGTTTTCTTTACGAGATTTCAAATGTAAACCGCACCAACTTAGACATCTGTAGTTTTTCCTGGGAAAAATCTCCAGTTCTCAACTTGGATGAGGTTTAGCTTTGATTGGTATTTCAAAAGTACTACTTTATTCAGCGTTGTCCCCGTGTATACCCGTTGGATGATTTTTTGATTTACTGAACAGCTTGTATCCAAAAAAAGTAACCAATTAGGGTTAATGCTGACCAGTCACAGCGGAAATCTGGATGCACTGACTGCCCCCTTTTCTATCCCAGATCACAAACACAAGGTTGACCAACCACTAGCTCGATACCGATGATGCGCTCAGCTCTGGATCTTGAAAGAGGGGAGTGCTGAGGTAACGCTCACCAAAACTGGGCTGAATCATGACGATGAGTTTGCCTTCGTTCTCAGGACGGCGACCGACCTGAATCGCTGCGTACAGAGCAGCACCGCTGGAAATGCCAGACAACAGCCCTTCTTCACGGGCAAGCCGCCGTCCATAGGCGATCGCATCATCATCTGACACGCTAATCACTTCATCAATCAGGCTGACATTCAGCACCGGTGGAACAAATCCTGCACCAATCCCCTGAATTTTGTGGGGACCCGGATTACCCCCCGACAAAATCGCGCTGTTAGAAGGTTCTACGGCGATCGCCTGAAACGTTGGCTTCCGTTGCTTAATCACCTCAGCCACGCCCGTAATCGTGCCCCCTGTACCTACACCAGCAACAATGAAATCGACCGCTCCATCGGTATCATTCCAAATTTCCTCAGCCGTGGTATTCCGGTGAATTTCAGGGTTAGCCGGATTACGAAACTGTTGCAGCATATAGGCATTGGGCAGGGTATCCACAATCTTCTGTGCCCGCTGGATACAGCCACTCATACCTTCAATTCCCGGTGTCAGTTCCAGTTCTGCCCCGTATGCCCGCAGCATTGCCCGCCGCTCAGAACTCATCGTTTCTGGCATGGTCAAAATTAAACGGTAGCCCTTGGCAGCGGCTGCCATTGCCAGAGCTATCCCCGTATTCCCAGAGGTTGGCTCCACCAGAACTGTCTTACCGGGTGCAATCAGCCCTTCCCGCTCTGCGGCATTGATCATGCTAATGCCGATGCGGTCTTTAACCGATGCTGAAGGGTTCATCCCTTCTAGTTTGACAACAATCTGCGCCACACAGCCTTCTGCTTGAGGAATCCGGTTTAGTTGCACCAGAGGAGTGCGTCCAATCAAGTCAGTAATGTTTTGAGCAATATGCATAGGGGAGTGAAGGGGTTGAGGGGAAAGGGGGCGAGGGAGAGGCAGGGAAGGGGAAGGGGTAACTAACTGACAGGTGATGGAAAGGAGGAAGGGGCGCAAGGGCGCAGAGGGGAAGGGGAAAGGAATGGGAGATTGAATACACCTCACACCTCTCCTCAGATGTAATACATAATGTCCAGTTGTCGTCTAGCATCCCTTTTCTCACAGAGATCTTGTAGAGTATAGCGTTGAAGGACGGCATTCGCAGCTTGATAGGCTTCCTTCCAAACTTCCAAAATCACTGCACCCTCTACGCTCCGTGCAGGATCGTCTTCATCATCAGGTTGGGCATCGGCTCCCTCTAAACAGGTCATAACTTCAAGCAGATTGATTTTCCAGGGTTCTCGTGCCAATACATAGCCACCCTTTGCACCCCGTTGAGAACGCACCAAGCCACAACGTCTGAGCGTTGCTAATAGCTGTTCTAAGTAGCGATCGGGGATTTGTTGTTGGGCTGAAATTTGTCGGATTTGGAGGGGATCACCAGTGCTGTAGTTCACTGCCAATTCTATTAACGCCAGGATGGCGTACTCATTTTTACAGGAAAGTTCCACGGGCTAAAAGGGGAGGAAAGACAAGTCTCTCCAATTATACTACGGTTCATCACTAGGGTTTTGCAGGATTTGCGGAAATGCCTATCAAAACAAAAAAGCCCCAGAAAACTGGGGCTAAACCAAAGTTACAGTCGGTTCCTACTTCTTAGAACGTAAAAGTAGTCCGCAATGTTCCCACAAATTGAGTAGCGTTGTCGTTATTGTGTTCTGGGTTGATTAGCACAATGACACCGGGGGTGATGTAGATGTTGTCAGCCACACGATAGCGATACAGCCCTTCAATATGAATAGTTGTATCGTTATCCCGCCTTGCTGCGATGTCGTTGTTAGTTACCTTTGGGGGTACCCCAACCATAATGCCTGCTAGATTTCCTTTCTTACCCAGGTCAGGGAATGCCAGAAATGCCATGCCGTTAAGAATGGTGGCATTATTGTCAGGACCCACTGCCTGGTCGGCAAAGGTAGCACCAAACCAACCTCCAATCAAAAAGCTGGGGCTGACTCTAAACTGTAACTGGGCAGAAACCGCATTGGAGGATGTAGCAAAGGCATTGGTAAATGGCTGTGCCGCATATCCACTGCCAGTGCTTCCCGTCAGGTTAACCCCTCCAGCAGGGAAGTAAGAGCGAGCGTAGGTCAGTCCTGCCCCAAATGTAGAACCGTTATAGACCACCTGGGCGATCGCTCCATAGCTACCATTAAACAAGCCATTCTTTGCGGCAGGATTGTTGCTGGCAGTATCACCTGTGTAACCTGCCTGGATGTAGAACTCCTTGCTGAAGTTGAACTGGGCAGTCACCCCAGCGGAACCGGGCAAACCGGGGTTGCCAGTCCGGAAGATGGGGTTGTAGCGTCCGAAGCGGGAGAGGGCACCATTACCGCTGCTCTCAAACGGGCTAAGGGTGGTGATCAAGCCGTCGCCAGTGAATTCGTTATTCACGGCATCCACTTGAATCTGGAAATTGTCACCAATCGGGAACCGATAGTTCACTTTGTCAATGTTGACGGCATTGCCAGTGTCGCCATCAAAGCCCAGGCGGGTCATGTTGGTGCCCGTGAACCCACCACTAAAGGAAGTAATGTTTCCAGCATTGAGACGGGTACGCAGACGATCCCGACCGCTAAAGCTGGTGTTTAAAGTGAGGCGAACCCGGTTAGCAAAGATAGTCTCTGTGTTATCAGTCTCATCAACACCGGGGATGAGTGTGCCATTGCCACGAAGAGTTGCTGCATCGCCCCAAGTATCAGCAATGGCAAAGATCACCTCACCACTGAGCTTGGTGGTGGTAGAAAACTGCTGCCTTTCCAGGGTGGCGGTACGTACTTCGAGCTGATCGACACGACCGCGCAAAACTGCCAGTTCAGCCGCAAACTCTTCCTGGAGCCGTTGCAGTGCCAGCAAGTCTTCTTTCCGTACCAGATCAGCCGTAGCAGCGGTAATCAATTCATTGATCCGGTCGAGACAGGCGTTGACCCCAGCGGCAAATTCATAGCGGCTGAGGGCACGATTGCCCCGATAGGTTCTGTCAGGATAGCCAACAATACAACCGTAGCGCTCAACCAGGGATTGCAATGCCTGAAAAGCCCAATCCGTGGGTCTGACATCGGTCAATTGGGAAACAGAAGTGACCTGATCCAGCCCTGCCGCATCATCCGCACTAGAAGCCGTCACCTGCTCAAGAGAGCTAACAGAAGTTGCAGACTCATCCGCATGGGCAACATCGGCAGTGGCAGCGATCGTGGAGACTACCAGTGTCGCACCCAGGAGAGCGGGAGCCGCCATTAGGGACTTCCAATTTATGTTTGAATTCATCTTTTTTCTCTTCCTCACACCTGAGTTTCAAAAAACCTGAGAGCAATATAGCAATTCCCATTTGGGTGTACGGTCAAGCTTCTTATGTAGCCAGGGTTTTTGACATTAGTTTGAACCGCACTCGTCTGAGAATCGCTATAGTACAGACTTGATTTCAGTTCGCTTAACCAACCCCTTGAAAGGTTTAAGGTTTCAACGAGAATCCGGTACTGAACCGGAAATTCTAGATTGCTCAACTTCAGAAACTAATTTCCATTGAAACAGCCTCCAGATTTACCCTGGGGAAAAGCCACCGGGTTGAACCAGATTTTTGCTTCACAGAACTTTAAGAGTATACACTGATACGCTTTTTCTGTGTAGCGAACTGCTAAAGTGCTAAATTCATTCAGTAATGATTAACCTTCCAAAAATCATTGTTTTCCCTAAAAGCAGCTACAGAAAAGGCTTCCATCAATAGGAAGCCTTGTGATCTAGATTACAAAGGACCGTCAAACACGCAATCCCGTGTAGTAAAGAATACCAATTTAGCTGAATAGGGCTTTTGCCTTTGCAACCACGTTGTCAACGGTATAGCCAAATTTCTCCAGGCAAACATTGCCAGGAGCGGACGCGCCAAAGCGATCGATGCTGATGGAATCGCCTTCTGTACCGATGTACTTGCACCAGCCAAAGGAGGTGCCTGCTTCCACGGCAAGTCGCTTAGTGACCGCTTTGGGGAGAACGGATTCCTTATAGGCGGCATCCTGGGCTTCAAACAGATCCCAGGCAGGCATGGAAACCACCCGTACTTTCTTGCCTTCGCTGGTGAGCTTTTCCGCTGCCTGAACGCACAAACCGACCTCAGAGCCAGTACCAATCAGAATCAAATCGGGGGTGCCTTCGCAATCCACGACGGCGTAAGCCCCCTTTGCTACCCCTTCAATGGAACTGCCTGCCAGGTTGGGCAGGTTTTGGCGGGAAAGTGCCAGCAGGGTAGGACGGTGGCGGTTAGCATTTTCGATCGCCACCTTGTAAGCGCCTGAAGTCTCCGTACCATCCGCCGGACGCAGAACCGTCAACTGGGGAATTGCCCGCAGGGAAGCAATGGTTTCAACCGGCTGGTGGGTGGGACCGTCTTCACCCAAGGCGACGGAATCGTGGGTCATGACCCAGATCACCCCGCAATGGGACAGGGCAGACAAACGAATCGCTGCCCGCATGTAATCGGTAAAGACAAGGAAGGTTGCCCCGTAGGGAATTAAGCCAGAACCGTGGAGGGAAATCCCGTTACAGATGGCTCCCATCCCATGTTCTCGCACTCCAAAGCGGAGGTTGCGATTCTGGTACTGCCCTTTCTGGAAGTCGCCATAGCCTTTCAGCTCGGTCAAGTTGGAGTGGGTCAGGTCAGCCGAGCCGCCAAACAGTTCAGGCAGAACGGGGGCGAGGGCATTCAAACAAATTTCCGAGTGCTTCCGGGATGCCACGGCTTTGTCTTCTGGCTTGTAGGTGGGCAGTGCCTTCTCCCAACCTTCGGGCAGTTTACCGCTCAACAAACGCTCAAACTCTGCGGCTTCCTGGGCGTACTTGGTTTTGTACTGTGCCCAGGTCTTATTCCAATCGGCTTCCAGGTTGGCACCGCGATCGACCGCCTTCCGCATATGTGCCAGGGCATCCTCAGGCACTTCAAAGGGTCCATAGCTCCAGCCCAGGTTTTCACGGGTCAAGTTTATCTCATCCGCACCCAGGGCAGCACCGTGGACACCAGCAGTGTTGGCTTTGTTGGGAGAACCGTAACCAATCGTGGTCGTAACTTTAATCAGAGAAGGCTTGTCAGTCACCGCTTTGGCTGCCTCGATCGCCTTGGCAATGCCTTCCAGATCCGTGTTACCGTCCTCGACGTGCTGGACGTGCCAGCCGTAAGCTTCAAACCGTTTGGCAACGTCTTCTGTAAAAGAGATGTTGGTGGAACCATCAATCGAGATATGGTTATCGTCATAGAGGGCAATCAGCTTACCAAGCCCCAGGTGCCCTGCCAGAGAGCAGGCTTCACCGGAAATCCCTTCCATGTTGCAGCCGTCACCCACAATGACATAGGTGTAGTGGTCAACCAGGGTAGCGTCCGGCTTGTTGAACTTACCTGCCAGGTGTGCTTCGGCGATCGCCAACCCCACCCCATTCGCAATCCCCTGTCCGAGAGGACCCGTGGTGACTTCAATGCCAAAGGTTTCAAAGTTTTCTGGGTGACCGGGTGTATGAGAACCCCACTGGCGGAAGTTTTTAATTTCATCCAGGGTAACGCTGTCATAGCCTGCCAGGTACATCAAGGCGTATTGCAGCATACAACCATGACCCGCAGACAGCACAAAGCGATCGCGGTTAAACCACTTGGGATTTTTAGGGTTGACCCGCATAAATTTGTCCCACAGGACAAATGACATGGGAGCCGCCCCCATTGGCAGCCCAGGGTGCCCAGACTTGGCTTTCTCAACAGCGTCGATCGCCAGAAAGCGGATGGAATTAATACAAAGTTCTTCTAACGATTGGGTGGTTGCAACAGCCATGACTTCCTCTACTCAAAAACGGATCGCTTGGATGGACAGGGATGGGAACAGGAGCGCAAGCGCTGATTTATCAAAACGGTCAACAGGTTGGACCAGGGGATTTAAGCCCCTTGCTAGTCATCAGTCAGGGGAGTGTCCTAATCTGAATGGCGATCGCTATATCCAATTTGTTGTAAATGGCTTACGCCAAAAAGTAGGCAAGTATACCTACTGCCTACCTTTATAGTCTATCGTCTAAGTTGGCAATGATCTATCTCGACAGGTAAAAACTCCTATTAAACTCCCAGAGCATCCCATCCTGTGGGATAACTTCATCAGTTCTGATCGTACTTGATTGTGTTTCCCAGTTAAATAGGGATGCAATGTCTAAGAAGCCAAGATCCCTGGGGTTTCCTTTAGTTTGATCAAATTGGCTGAGTAATCCTACCAGACACCGGGGATCTGGGGCGTTGCTGACTTTGGGTATGAATTGAGAGTTGGATGAATTGAAACTTCGTTCCAATTCATACTGCTATTCAGCACCACCGGGATCTGGAGATTGTCCCCATCGAGTTAGGGGGCTTAAAGGATCGTTGCGATTTCTTTCAGGTAAACCCGGCTGAATGGTTCACTGCTTCCCAGATCGTACTGTTCAATCAAACCCTTACGCTGAATGGAAACGGAGTCTTCTTTCTTGACCACCACCGTTGAGTGGTCAAATACATCACGGGTGAGCATCATCTCGGTCTCCGTCGGATTCTCTAAAATCACGATATCATTGCCATAGTAGAACATCCCCTGCGGGTCAAGCACTGCCTCCGGGTATTCCACAATCAGCAGATCCAACCTGGGATTTCGCAGCAAATTCTGAACGTTAGTGTTGTAATCCGAGTGCAGGTGTTTCTGGGAGCGGTTGATAAAGGTGCCACCACGACAAACGGCACCCACCGTCCAGTCTGGGTGGTGCAGCAGAATATGGTCGATGATTTCTTGCAGTTCTTCCAGGGAAACTCGATTAAAACTGAGTGTGGGAATGCGGGCATCATCACCGGACTCAAAAAACGTTTTAAGGATGTGATTGGGAACATCCACACTGCCCCCGATCGCTGGTTTGAGGTGCATGTAAATTCCGGGTGCCGCATTAATTTCAATAATGCTAAAATCACCCTTTTTCCAGGACTTTGTCAGGTCGCGGGCAACCACATCAATCCCCAGGCAGGTCAGACGGAAGTACTGAGCCACGTCCTGAGCCAGAATAATGTTGTCTCGATGAATCAAATGGGTGGCATTGACGCTTAAACCACCTGCGGAGAGGTTGGCAACTTTGCGTAAAAAGATGGTCTGGTCCAGGTCCAACACGCTCTCAAGCGATAAACCCTGTTCTTCCAGATACCGCTCCATCGCTTGATCAGTTTGAATTTTACCGAGGGGTGACGTGGGGGTATCAATCCTGGCGGGGGTACGGTTTTCGCGATCGATAAGTGTTTGAATGGTCGAATATCCATCTCCCGTTACCGATGCTGGACGACGCTCTGTAGCGGCGACAAATCTGCCGTTGACACAGAGTAAGCGATAATCCTGCCCGGTAATACTTTGCTCCACAATGACACGGATAAACTGTTCCGGTGGAATGGATTGCACCGCGCGATCGTATGCCTGCTCCAGTTCATCCATATCCTGCACAGCGGCTGTTACCCCATTGCCTTTGTGCCCTGATACGGGTTTAACTGCCACTGGAAAACCAATGCGATCGCCCGCATCCAGTGCTTCTTTCAGGCTATAAACCACTTCTCCCTGGGGGACGGGAAACCCTAAGGTGTCCAGGAAGGCTTTGCAATCGTCTTTACGAGTTGTGAAGTCTGAGTCCAGGTGGCTATCGGTGTTAAAGGTTGTGGCAACTCCCCGTACTTGTTTTCTGCCATAACCATACTGCATCAGTCCTTCATCCCAAAGATAGAAGGCAGGAATTTTCTGCTCACAGGCAGTTTTAAGCAACGCATAGACAGTGGGTCCGCCGAAGATCGAATTTCGGAACACCCCTTGTAGCACTTCAATCTGATCCTCGATCCAGAATTTCCAATTGTGGGTGATTGCCTCAAACCAGTCCCACACGGCATAAACAACAGACCGACTGGTACGGGCATGAAGGGATTCGACCGCAATTCTCATACACTTTCGATGCGGTTTCAAGCTCCAGTGAGCGAAATGCAAGTCCATATCCAGTTTGCTCACTTCCAAGACGGTGCGGGCAAACAAGTGAGCGTGGGAAAGGTAAGTTTCTTCCCGTAGATGAGGGTAGCGATCGCCAATAATTGCTAAGTATTCTTCAATTTCCAGGGGCGGATTGCTCTCAACCAGTGCAAAATCAAAAACGGTTGCCGCTGTTTCCAAGTAAGGATTGGGACCGACATAATATTTGAAATTGAAAATGTCAAACGCATCGGTTGGCTTGGCATTAACGCGGGCAGTATCGACACTCTGATCCAAAACCATCACAATTCACCATTTTTGTTTCTACAAAGCTTTCAAATCGTTAAAATCGAATCGTTGAAATCGAACTCCTGAGAGGATGTTTTAAAAGCCTATGCCCCCTACCGCCTTGGCGACTATCCGCGAAGCGTGCCGCAGGGTAGGCGCGGCTATACAGTCAAAACCTGCCAATGCAAATTACGGAAATCCCTCATTTGCCTGAGTCAGTGCAGGCGGACTTTGTTCGCGTAGTCGCGGATTTAACCACCGCACCCTCTTCCAACTTTGAATCCTCTTTCACAACCTTGAGATTTCAACAATTTCAACAACGTTTTCTCAGAACCAGAAAAATGATTCCTCAAAACAATTTCGACCTTAATGCTTTTTCGATCAACTTCGCCTCTACCGCAGGTTATTTTATTTGCCCACTGCCCATCATTTTTTACTAACTCCCGCTGTACAACTTAAGATGGGTGCAATTTATTCTCATCTTTGTTACAAAGGGGGTACGTGGATTACAGGAGACAGCCCTGATGAAAACGATTGATAAATCTACTGCTGTTCTCAGAGACGAAATTCATAGACTTGCTGAGAATGCTTTTCACCATCATTTGATCTCTGGTTATGGTGACAGCGAATATACTGACAAATACCAAATTGTTGTTCAAGGAAAACCCAGACATTTAAACCTTGAAGATGCCCGCTCCTATTTGATTCGTTTGCTGGAATGTTCCTGATTGGTAGTGAAAGTTGAGGCTTAGGGTTTGAGGTAGGCTCTGGTTACTCCTTGCCCTAAGCCTTTTTTATGCGGGTGTCAGGTGGTAGGGAGTCGGGTGCAAGATGGCTTCTACCTTTTGCTTCTGCCTCTACCTTTTGAACCGCCCTCTCAATTCTGTATAATAATCTACCAAATGGTCGTTATACCTGTCTTGATGCCCGTGCTTAAGTGGTAGAACACATGCATGACAGGGAGTCTAAATTATGTTAGCGAAGGATGCTGACCAGGCGCAGGTGGAATCTCCCCAACCGGAAGCACAGGAAAGTGTAGCCTTGCCTGAAACCCATGGGCAATTGGTAATTATTGGTGGGGCAGAGGACAAAGAGGGTGAATGCAAAATTCTACGGGAGTTTGTTCGGCGGGCGGGCGGGCTGCAAGCTCGAATTGCGGTGATGACCGTTGCAACTGGGTTACCCGGAGAAGTTGGGGCAACCTACATTAGTGTGTTTGAACGGCTAGGGGTTGAGTCAGTTAAGGTGGTTGATACCGACAAGCGGGAGGATGCCAGTAACCCGACAGCGATGGAACGGGTGCAGGAAGCAACGGGCATCTTTTTCACCGGGGGCAATCAGGCTCGGATTCTGGAACTGATTAAGGATACGGAACTGGATACGCTACTGCACAAGCGGTTTGCCGAAGGCGCGGTGATTGCAGGCACCAGCGCTGGTGCTGCCATGATGCCGGATATGATGATTCTGGAAGGTGAATCAGAAACCAATCCCCGCATGGAAGTGGTGAAGATGGATCGGGGTATGGGCTTTCTACCCAATGTGGTGATTGACCAGCATTTTGCTCAGCGGGGTCGATTGGGGCGGCTGCTTTCGGCACTAGCCCAGCGACCAGTTAATTTGGGCTTTGGGATTGATGAGAACACCGCGATCGCCATCAATGGCAAAGATTTAGACATTATTGGTGAAGGCGCTATCACCATTGTGGATGTGGGAAACATTACGCACAACAATGTGGATAAATTGCTAAAAGATGAACCTCTGGCGTTGTGCAACGCCACCCTTCACATTCTTCCCCACGGTTATAAATTTGACCTGGAAAAGCGCCAACCCGTGTTTTCTGAGTAATTCGGGTAGTAGTCTGCCAAGCAGATTTTGAAGGGTTGCAAGTAGACGTTTCGGGTTCCCCCTTGAGGCTGAGGATGGGATTTGGCAGCAAAACCAGAATAGAGGCATGAATTTGGCGGGGGCTGGTGCACAGGAGACGGTTGTTAGGGGGAAGAAATGCATTCCCCTTAGCGATCGCTAGTATCAGCTCTACTGCGGCTGAATTCTGGTGATTGTTTTAGCACTGGCTTTCTAGTGCAGGAGGAAAAGATTATGACTCTAAGCTTTAACAGACGTGCCGTTGGCACCTTTTCAAACTACAGAGATGCAGAAAACGCTTTGCGCGAGTTGCACAGCAGTGGATTTTCCATGGACCAAGTATCGATTGTCGGTCGCGATGTGGATCAGCATGGTGGGATGACCGGAACTTCTGGCGTAGGGTTTACTGAAGGTGCGAAGCAGACTGCGGCTGACACTCAGGTTGACGAAAGTGCTGGTCGTGGGGCTGCGGCTGGCGGTGTGCTGGGCGGCTTAACTGGATTACTGATCGGGCTGGGCGCGCTGGCAATTCCCGGCATTGGTCCTGTGGTAGTGGGTGGTGCAGCGGCAACTGCCCTGGCAACGACGTTAACTGGCGGCGCGATTGGTGCGGCGGCTGGTGGCTTAGTCGGCGGTCTGGTTGGTCTGGGGATTCCAGAGGATCGTGCCCGTGTCTATAGCGATCGCGTCTCCAGGGGCGAGTACCTGGTGATGGTGGAAGGTTCAGAGGCGGATATCCGTCAGGCTGAATCCATTCTCAACCGGCGAGGCATCCAGGACTGGGGTATTTTTGACACCTCCGCCACAGGGGCTACCGGAGCCGCTTACTCCACAGGCGAACGGGGCACCAACTTACGCGACCCATTGATGTAATGTAGTCGTCGTCTATGGGAGTGCGGGATGCTGAGCGCTGAGGCGCTTTCTAGCAAACACATCCACTCTCTATGCCCTGTGGGCACTACGCCAACGGCTTCGCTCAGGAGGCAAGTTCGCTGAGCGAAGTCGCGGGGTAAGATCTTTTTAATAAATCTCCTGAGTGCTGAATGCTGAGGCTATGGAAGCATTGCATACTTTACACTGCATCAGTGCTGATTGGTTAGGCAGACCCTCCACCCAAGTTGCTCCTGACCTTATAGGATGCGTCTTAGTCAGACATTTACCTGATGGTGAGGTTTTGCGTGGATTGATTGTAGAGACAGAAGCCTATGCGCCCGATGACCCAGCATGTCACGCTTATCGCCGTCGGACTCTCCGTAATTCAGTGATGTTCGGTCCGGCAGGGTCTGCTTATGTGTACTTAATCTATGGAATTTATCATTGCTTGAACATCGTGACAGACTTGGATGGGATTCCGGGTGCTGTTCTAATTCGTGCTCTTCAGTTAGAAGCTTTGCCTCCCTGGATAAGCCCCCAGCCAACTCTGAAGCTGCACAAGTTAGCTGCCGGTCCCGGTAAACTATGTCTTAGTTTGAGAATTGATCTGTCTCTTAATGGAACGCGGCTGCAACCTGGACACCCCCTATGGCTTGAGCATCGTAGTGAGCAGTTTCAGCAACGCCTGGATGAAAGGACTTTAAGGCTAACCCAAACTACTCGAATCGGGCTGACGCAGGGAATGGATTTGCCCTGGCGGTGGTACTTAACAGATTGCCCAGCCGTATCGAAGCGAGGGTAGGACATGCTGGGTCAGGTGGTCAATGATCAAGTTGATAAATTCAATCTGGTCGGCTGCTGCGGTTGAGCCAGACAGGAATCCACTCTCCCCAGGCACAAGGGAGCTAGAATTCTTGTTCCCTCACCCGTTGGGAAAATTACAGGGTGAGGGTAAATTTGGCTTTCATAACCTACATTTAGCAACGCCCTAAATCTCGTAGCCAAATAGATTGGGATTGACTTCATCTAGTTGCAGGTCGGCTAATCCGTATTCTGCCCAACGCCGATCGACCATGGCAGCGGTATCCGGGTCAGATTTCAGGGGTTCACTCCAGGTGCGATCGCTTTCCGGGTAAATCTTTGTGGTGGCATCAATACCCATACGGCTGCCCAAACCAGGTTTTTCGGTGGCAAAGTCGAGGGAATCGAAGGGATTGTTGGGCAGAATGAATACATCTCTTGCCGGATCAACTTTGGAAGTGATTGCCCAGACCACCTGGCGAGGATTGCGAATGTTGATGTCCTTGTCTACCACGACGACAATCTTGGTGTAGTTGAACTGGGGTAAGGCGCTCCAAAATGCTAAGGCGGCACGGCGGGCATGTCCAGGATATACTTTGTCAATTGCCAGCACCGCCACTTTATAGGAAAGCCCTTCCATGGGCAAAAAGAAATCGACAATTTCTGGAACTTGCTGCCGCAGAATCGGGGTGTAGATCCGGTTGAGTGCCAGCGCCATCATGGCATCTTCCTTGGGAGGGCGACCACTAAACGTAGTGAGATAAATGGGGTCTTTGCGGTGGGTCATGCCGTGGAACCTAATCAACGGAGCGGCTTCATTCACTCCTCCGTAAAAACCCATGTGATCTCCTGCTGGACCATCTACGGCAACCTCGCCGGGTGTAATCGTTCCCTCCAAGACCATCTCTGAGTCGGCAGGCACCTCCAGATCCACTGTTTTACACTTGGCAAGATGAAGCCCTGAGCCACCATACAGTCCGGCAAACATCCACTCAGACAAATCCACTGGTAAAGGAGTCGCCGCCGCCATAATGACCAGAGGATCGACCCCAAGGGCGATCGCCACTTCCAGCTTCTGCCCCCGTTCCGCTGCTTTCCTCAAATGACGGGTTGCTCCCCGCACCGAAAGCCACTGAACCGTCATGGAGTTTTTTGACTGCAACTGTAGGCGATAAACGCCGACATTAGGAATTTTGGTTTCTGGATCCTTTGTAATCATCAAACCCAGGGTGACGACTTTATTTGCATCTCCCGGATAGACCCGCAACAGGGGTAGCTGATTCAGGTCAATCTCCTCTCCCCTGAGTACAACCTGCTGACAGGCAGGCAGCAAATCGCGAACAGGCTTTGCCTTCAGCACATCAAACAACGCCTGTCCCAACTCCATTGCTTGAGAGAAGGTTTTGGGTGGTCGGGGCTGGTATAACAATGCCAGTTTTTTTCCCAACGCCTCCAGTTCTTCGGGCTGTTCCAAATTCATTGCCCAACAGATGCGCTCAACCGTCCCCATTAAATTAATTGCAACCGGATAGGGAGAACCTTTCACGTTTTCAAACAGCAACCCAGGACCGCCACACTGCAACATCCGGTTTGCAATCTCGGCAATTTCCAGGTTGGTATCAACCGGAGCATTGATCCGCCGCAGTTGCCCCCGTTGTTCCAGCAGTTTGATAAAGCCGCGCAGGTCTCTCGCCATAGTAAAGGAATGTAAAGCATCTGTCTCCATTATGGAGCGAGATGGCGAACTTCTACGGTTTGCCCTGGGCTAATAGCCCCTCGCATAAATCCATCCACGATTTCTGAATATCCGGCACTTGGTACCTAGGGATGTGCCCCAAAATAAAGTACCCGCTAGACAAGCTGCTCCACGATGGATTCCCGCCTGCGCGGGAATGACATTGGGACTTTATTAATTTGCGAGTCCCCTAGTGGTTCACCCAAGGAACTTTGCCTGGTAATCTTCACCCAGAAAAACCAATCTGCGGGGGGTTGAAGGGTTTGCGCTCCTTCAAAATCTGTTTGCCCCTCACCAACTTAGAAACCCATCGTTTTTCCTGGAAAAAATCCCCAATTCTCAACCTGGATCAGGTTTAGTCGCGGTTTTAACCGTCGGCGACCTTTCAACCATCCTCTAAATTTCAAAACTTTAACTTTCAATTCTTAAATCTCAACTCTACTCCCCTTCCTCTATAGCGGCTTCCGGCTGAATGACGTGTGGAAGTTTGAGGTACGGTGAGGACGCTTCGTGTTCCACCGTACCTCAAACCCTTGAAAAGGGCTATACACCTACACTGGTAGTGCCGTATCCACTTGAGTAGACGGTGCGGCAATCCCTGAGTAAACGACTCCCCGCTGCACATCCAGAGTAATGATTTCCCCATCCCGAATCAGCGATGTGGCGTTTTTAACCCCAATAATGGCGGGAACTCGTAACTGCTGGCTAATGACCGCTGAATGGCTTTTGAGGCTGGTGTCTTCCGTAATGATGCCAGCGGCTTTTTTGATTGCATCCACAAATTCGGCTTTGGTGTCGTGTACGACCAGGATTTCACCAGGATTGAAGTGGCTGGTCTCAACCGTACTGCGAATCACTCTGGCACGACCACTCACTGACCCTTGACCAATGCCAACCCCTTTACCGCGCACAGCCGTAACCACTTCAACTTTTACTAGGTCGGTTGAACCAGAAATCCCTTGCAGCGTCCCTGCGGTCAGCACGACCAGATCGCCTTCCTTAAGCAACTGTTTCTCCTGTGCCACATTCAGGGCTGCCTGAAAGGTTTGTCCTGTGGAGGGTAGATCCAGTACCAGCAGAGGTTTTACCCCCCAAACAAGCTGAAGCTGCCGTGCCACATCTACATGGGGAGTGACAGCAAGAATTGGTTTCTTAGGACGAAACTTGGAGACATTACGGGCAGTTGCGCCGGTCTTGGTTAAGGTCATAATAGCGGCGGCATCTAGCTGCTCTGCAATTTGCCGCACGGCACAACTGATGGCGTTGGGAATGGACCGTCCACTGTCGTCGATCGCCCGGTTTGCTTTCTCTTTCTCAATTCGGATGGCGATGGTTGCCATTGTGGCGACCGCTTCCACTGGATATTTGCCCACGGCGGTTTCATTGGAGAGCATGACCGCATCGGTGCCATCCAGAATGGCATTGGCAACGTCAGAAATTTCGGCACGGGTAGGGCGAGGGCTGTGGACCATACTATCCAGCATTTGGGTGGCGGTAATCACCGGGATGCCCATCCGGTTCGCCGTTGCAATCAGCCGCTTCTGTAAAATGGGCACATCCTCAGCCGGAAGCTCTACTCCCAGATCACCCCGCGCCACCATGACCCCATCGCTGATCGAAAGAATGGATTCCATTTCTTCGATCGCCTCGTGCTTCTCAATTTTGACAATCACTGGCACATTCTTACCGGCACTGGAAATTAACTCCTTAATCTCCAACACATCCTGGGGATTGCGGACAAAGCTGAGGGCAACCCAGTCTACTCCCTGATCCAGCCCAAACATCAAGTCTTTCTTGTCTTTATCAGTCAGGGCTTTGACAGACAGGTAAACCCCCGGAAAATTGACCCCTTTATTGTTGGAAAGGGTCCCCCCCACGACTGTGCGGCAGTGTAGCTCCCCCTCTTCCCGATCTACCTTTTCCACCAGCATTTCGACCTTGCCATCATCCAGCATAATGACAGCACCTTCAGGAACTTCGTCTGCCAGGTAGGCATAGGTAATGGAACTGATTTCCTGTGTACCCGTGACCAGCTTACTAGTCAGAATGAATCGATCGCCCTTGTTCAAAATAATCGAACCACTCTCAAACCGTCCCAGGCGAATTTTGGGTCCTTGAAGGTCCTGTAAGATACCGACAGGTTGGTTCAGTTCAAACGAGGTCTGTCGGATCAGGCGAATGCTGCGCTGATGGTCTTCGTGGGTTCCGTGGGAAAAGTTAAGGCGAAAGGTGGTTGCCCCCGCCTCAATCAACGCCCGTAACACCTCTGGGCTGCTCGTCGCGGGACCAACCGTAGCCACAATCTTCGTTCGACGTTGAGAATTCTGTAACAACATGAATGGCAAGACCAGGAGAGAAGGACGGCAGAGGAATAGCAGGTGATAGCGTCCGGGGGACAGAGTACAGGATTCGGAGGACAGGGAGAATCCTTCGGTGTGCCTGGGTCGTGCCTCTGTGGTTTGCCCGCAACCTTACAATTCCTGCTATAAGCTGTATTAGCGTCAGTTTCCCGCATTCAGAGGGAGTGGTGCAAGTCCCTCAGCCGCAGGATTCAATCTTCCACCAAAAAAAGTGGGCTTGAAGACGCGATCGCACAACGGATAGTATCACGTTTGACAGGAATGAAAGAATAGGGATTAAGGAGGCAGAGGGGCAGGGGAGAGGGGAGTTGTTGGCTATTGGTTGTTAGTTGTTAGAGAGGACAGAGGAGTGAGGGGCACGAGCAGGCTTAGACCTCCGAGGTTTTGCAAAACCTCGGAGGTCTGGATGTATTTTTTACCTGACAAACCTGCCGAATCTTTCACCGTTCAAAATTGCTTTACCCTTCACCCATTCCCCATTCCAATAACCTCATCCTTCATCCTTCCCGTTTCCCCCTTCATCCTCCATCAAAATGAATAGGTCGTTCTCATCACACCAATCACGACATCATCGTTTGCACTGTTTTGGTTCAGGGCAGGTAACCAGATGATAGCGGGTGTAATGGAGAAGTTGGACAATATGGGAAACTTATACATGGCTTCGATGTGGAGGGCATCGTTGCGATCGCTGACCGATCGCTGACTGCCTCCAGAACGAACCCCCTTCAGAGTTGGTTCTACTCCTACGATAATCGCACCCAGACTGCCCCGCTTCACCAGATCAGGGAATGCCAGGATCCCGGCATAGTTCCAGATGTCGGCATCACCAAACCCAATCAGGCGGGCTTTGGTCAAGCCTGCCCAACCCCCAATCACAAAGCCAGGGCTGATGGCAAAAGAAGCTTCAACCCCATAGGAATTACTGGCGATCGGGGTACTGGGTGGAAATAGGGGAACAAACCCCTGAGATCCGGGCAGTAAATTACCGAGGAAGGTACCCGTCGCAGTACCAGCCCCCCCATAGCGAAACTCACCCGCATCATCGTAGGCATGAACATAGGTTAGCCCCAGTTTGAACCGTTCAAAGGGTTTGACTACAAGCTGTGCCAGGGCAGAATAGTTTCCGTTGAATAGCCCGGAGTCAATTCCAGGCAAGCTGGCGGTATTGGATAGGTAGCCCAGGTCAATTCTGAAGGCATCGCTGAGTCTGAGGTTAATTCCAACGCCTGCCGCATTGCCGCCAATTCGGTAAATCGGGTTGTGCTGACCAAAGCGGGAAACCGCTCCGCTGCCACCATCCTGGTCATCCAGGTAGGGGTTGACGGTATCGGCATAGTTGAAGTGGCTGCCGCCTGCCCCAAAGACCGTAACGGCTGCCCAATCGCAAAGTCCAAAGCTATAGCTGAGTAAACTGACACGGACTGAATTGTTGGATTCGGCGACATTGGAATTGTCGTAGGCTAACCGCCCTTCATTCGAGAACAGCAGGTAAGCCGGGTTGGCTCCTCCTGTCGTCCCCCCCGATGCCAGTTGAGGAATAGCATTTCCGGCTTCCAGACGGGTCAGCAACAGGTCTTTGCCTGTAAAGCTGGTCTGGAAGTTGAGCCGGACTCGATTTTGAAAGATTGCCTGCCCAGCATCGTCTACGCTGGCTGGAATACGCCCAAATCCTAAAATGTCTGCACCACCAAGCACATCGCCTCTAGCGAGAATCACTTCTCCGGCAAGCTTAGTCGTGACTGAGAATTGCTGTGCTTCCAGAGTGGCTGTGCGCACTTCGAGGGTATCGATCCGCCCCCGCAGGACTGCCAGTTCTGCGGCAAACTCTTCTTGCAACCGCTGGATCTGTAGCAGATCTTCTTTCCTGACCAGATCGGCAGTGGCAGCCGTCAGCAATTCGCTGACCCGATCCAGACAGGCATTTACCCCAGCAGCGAACTCATAGCGAGAAAGGGCACGGTTGCCGCGAAAGGTGCGATCTGGGTAGCCAACGATGCAGCCATAACGTTCAACCAGGGATTGTAAAGCCTGAAAAGCCCAATCATTAGGTCTGACATCCGTTAGTTGAGAAACCGAAGTCACCTGATCCATGCCCAGGATTTCACCTTCCACTTCAGCGGGTTCTGCTGCGATCGCGCCTTGAGTTGTCAACCCACTGGCGATCGGTGCTGCCAGTAGTGCAAGTCCCAAAGCGGAAAAGTAGCTCAACCAACGATGTTGCAAAGACACTCTGGACATTCCTTTCTCCCCCCAACAAGACAACCTTGCAAAAGACTTCTACCACGAAAAATGCAGGTTGAGACAGGAAAAATTCGCCAGTTAGAAGAGTGGCACAGGGTGAGGAGGGAGAAGTGAGGGGTGAGAAGTAAGGAGTAAGTTTGAAATTGCGGAACCGTCCTCTGTACCCGGTCTTCTATACCCGTTCCTGACACCCAATACCTAACCCCTTTTCCCCCGCTCCCACTCCTCTAATGCGATCGCCACTCCTCGTTTCATCGCTTCAGATAAATCATCCTGTTGAGATAGGGTTTCTAAATGGTGTAGAGATGCTTGCAGGTCAAGGGTTTTGAGGGCGGCGATCGCGTGTAGCTGCACGCCAATTTCTGGGTCTGCCAGAAGTTGGGTAAGCGGTGCAATGGACTGAATTTGCCCCAGATGACCAAGACTGAGGGCGATCGCTTGCCGGAGGGTGGCATCGGGGATCGCGGGATGGGCTGAGTCAAGTAGTTCAATCAGAATTTGGCTGGCGCGGGGTTTGAGTTGGGGGGCTGCCCACTGTCCTAAAATCGTGATGATTTCCTGGTAGACAATCGGGGATGTTTCTGTTTGACCCAGGATGGAAAGGGATTGCTGAAGGCAGTCCAGGGCAAATTCTGTTTCAGCCCAACCGAGGGCGCGGATGGTTTCTAGCCGCAAAGGGTCAGGGGTATGGGGAGACTTCAAGACACGGAATAATGCCTCAACAGCGGCATCCGTCCCAATTCTGCCGAGGGCGATCGCGGCTTGCTGGCAAACGTCCAGGTTTAAGTCCCACAGGCGGTCAGCAAGCTGGTTGACCAGATCGGGATTCACTGTCGAGTCAGGTTGGACTCCTAAATTTGCAACGGCAGCACGTCTGACCACTGCGGCGGGATCGGTCAGTGCCTCAACCAAAACAGGCAGAATTTGGGAATCGTGGAAGCTACCTAATGTCTCAATTGCCGTTGCTCGAATCGCAGGTTGGGGATCGTTGATCACTGTTAATAGGGGTGCGATGGTTGCGGGATGGCGAATTCTTGCCATCGCCTGTACTGCAAATAAACGAGAGCTTGGGTCTTCCAGGAGATCGGTGAGGGGAGCGATCGCCGCAGATCCTAAATTTGCCAGTGCTTCTGCTGCCATCATGCTCAGTTCTTCATCCGCAGCCGTTTGCAGAATGGTAATCAATGTTGGGATGGCATCCGCATGGTCAAACTGCCCCAAAATGCGGGCAGCGAACCAGCGACTTTCCAGATCGACATCTTCATCCTGCAACAGGTCAGTTAAGGGAGCGATCGCCGCTTTACCAAATCCTGGAAAAACTTTTGCGATATCCCACCGCGCTTGAAAGTCTCCCATTTCCAAAACCGTAAGCGCCAGCAGCAACCCCTGCCCCAAATCCTCCTCTGACAGGGGAGCCACCGCTTCTGCCACCAACCACTGCTGTAAGCACTGGCTAAGTTGCGACCAGTCGCCTTGTTGCCTCGCTTTCTGAGCCTGTTCCAAGTAATTTGCCATTGTGAATACAGACTCAATGGTTTAACTTGCTTACCTTAACAAGAAATAGTTTCTCTGATTCTTCGCTTTACTCGTTCAGCCTGCCTTACTTGTTCAATCTTTAAGAACTGTTTGTGAACCAACTCTAGACATCAATCTGGATCAAAAATCTAGATAACCAGCAGAGAAAGTAAATTCAGAACGAACCTTTTTGATTCGGCTGGACTCTGATTTCCCCACTGGGTTACAAACAGTTTTTAAGGAGTCTTCTCCAATGTCTCTGAATCCTGAACTTTTAGAACAGAGTTTCGAGCAAATTAAACCCTGTGCCAGCGAATTTGCCTCTAGTTTCTACACTACCCTGTTTGCGGACTATCCTGCTGCCAAACCATTATTTGCCAATACAGATATGGCAACGCAAGAAAGAAAACTGCTCAATGCCCTGGTCCTGGTGATTCAAAACCTGCGCCATCCCGATGTGTTGACTTCCGCTTTAAAGGGATTAGGCGCAAAGCATGTTGAATATGGAGCTTTACCAGAACATTACCCTCTGGTGGGGATGGCTTTGCTAAAGACGTTTGAATCCTACCTGGGAAAAGACTGGACACCCGATGTCAAGCAGGCTTGGGTGGATGCCTATGGTGCCATTACAACCCTAATGCTGGAAGGAGCCAGCTACTCAACAGAAACGACTCAGTTGAATTTGTAGCGAGGGTCGATGGGCGATCGCCCCCATCCGATTACCTTTGGGCTTACGCAGGTAAAGGTAATCGGATCAACCCATTACCGATGACCAAACTCAAATGCAAACCTTTTGGCAAATGATGCGTAAGCCTTAAACCTTCCTGCAAGTGATCAAGACGACGCTACCACCAGCCAATCCCATGCTTGATCCGCATCTGAAGAATGCAAAAAGTTCATATTTTGCAATACTTTGTAACGACAGATACGAATTCAACCCTTCTATCCGCATAACTTAACTGCATTGAGGTACTTAACGAGCAATTGCAGCCGGAATCGAAATAATTCTTAACTGGCTCTGAGAAGTACGCAGACTGGATTACTGCCCACGCTTTAGGAAAAAAGGGAAATTATGACCAGTACAGTCCCAGCGGCAGCAAGTCAGAACAAGTTTGAGAAATTTAAGGCAGAGAAAGACGGTCTGGCGGTTAAGACAGAACTGGAGTACTTTGCCCAAATTGGTTGGGAAGCGATGGATGAAACCGATCGCGACCACCGGCTCAAATGGATGGGGCTTTTCTTCCGCCAGATCACTCCCGGCAAGTTCATGCTCCGGATGCGGATTCCCAATGGGGTTCTCACCAGTGGGCAAATGCGGGTTCTGGCAGAGGTGGTGCAACGATGCGGCGAGGACGGTGTTGCAGACATTACGACCCGCCAAAACATTCAGTTACGGGGGGTGCGGATTGAGGATGTACCCGATATTTTCAATAAGTTTGAGCAGTCAGGCTTAACCAGTATTCAGTCCGGGATGGACAATGTCCGCAACATCACGGGGTCTCCGGTCGCAGGGATTGATGCGGATGAGTTGATTGACACCCGTGGCTTGTGCCGCAAGGTGCAGGATATGCTCACCAACAATGGCGAAGGCAATCCTTCCTTTACCAACCTGCCGCGCAAGTTCAATATTGCGATCGCGGGTTGCCGGGACAACTCTGTCCACGCCGAAATCAATGACATCGCCTTTGTTCCTGCCTACAAAAACGACAGTTTAGGATTCAACGTCTTGGTCGGTGGGTTCTTCTCTGCCAAACGCTGTGAGGCGGCAGTTCCCCTGGATGCCTGGGTGGATCCACGGGATGTGGTCGCCCTCTGTGAAGCAATTTTGATTGTCTATCGCAACCACGGCTTACGGGCAAATCGTCAGAAAGCCCGCCTCATGTGGTTGATTGATGAGTGGGGCATGGAAAAGTTTCGCTCCGAGGTAGAAAAGCAACTGGGGTTTCCCTTACAAACAGCCGCCGCTAAGGACGAAATTTTGTGGAATAAGCGCGACCACATTGGGGTTCATGCCCAGAAGCAGCCCAGCCTTAACTATGTCGGTTTGCACGTTCCCGTTGGTCGGCTTTACGCAGCGGATATGTTTGACCTGGCAAGACTGGCGGAGGTTTACGGTAGCGGCGAATTGCGGCTGACGGTTGAGCAAAACGTGATTATTACCGATGTCCCCGACTCACGCATTGCGCCGCTGCTCAAGGAGCCGTTGTTAGAAAGGTTTTCTGTCAGTCCTGGCACCTTGGATCGGGCGTTGGTTTCCTGCACGGGCAACCAGTTCTGCAACTTTGCCCTGATTGAAACGAAGAACCGCGCCCTCGATCTGATTCGGGAACTGGATACTGAGCTTTACTGCCCTAACCCAGTGCGGATTCACTGGACGGGTTGCCCCAACTCCTGTGGTCAACCCCAGGTGGCAGACATTGGCTTGATGGGCACTAAAGTTCGCAAAGATGGGAAAACCGTAGAAGGGGTGGACATTTATACCGGCGGCAAGGTGGGTAAACACGCCGAGCTGGGCACCTGCACCCGGAAAGGAATTCCCTGTGAAGACCTCAAGCCCATCCTGCGCCAGATGTTAATTCAGGACTTTGGAGCCAAGGAGCGGGCAGAGATGCCGCCAGAAACGGCTTCTCAGCGATCGTCCCTGGTGATTGAAACCACTGACTGAATTTCAATCATGGGTTGATTGGGCAATCTGGCTGTCGTCGTAGCTGGTCTTGCCGAACACACACTATTTTTTTCACTCGAACTGGAAGAAGACTATGACTAACTTTTCAAGACGGAAGTTCATGATTACGGCAGGGGTCACGGCTGCCGGTACATTGTTTGCCCACGGTTGTAGTTCCTCAAATACAGCGTCTAATGGTACAAGTTCTCCTACCACAGCACCAGCGGTTAATGTTAGCTCGGCAGATGCGCCAGAAGTCACGACTGCCAAGCTAGGCTTTATTGCTCTAACCGATGCCGCTCCCCTGATCATTGCCAAGGAGAAGGGCTTTTTTGAAAAGTATGGCATGAAGGATGTCGAGGTGCTGAAGCAGGCATCCTGGGGAGCCACTCGCGACAACCTGGTGTTAGGTTCTGGAGGGGGCGGAATCGATGGTGCCCATATTTTGACTCCCATGCCTTACTTGATTTCCACTGGAAAGGTAACGGATGGCAGAGAAATTCCCATGTACATCCTGGCAAGGCTGAATCTGAATGGTCAGGGTATTCAACTTTCCAATGCTTATGAAGAATTAAAGGTCGGTACCGATAGTTCTCCGTTAAAGGATGCGTTTAACAAAACCAAGGCAAATAAAGATGCCAAGGTAGCGATGACTTTTCCTGGTGGCACCCATGACCTCTGGATTCGTTACTGGTTAGCGGCAGGTGGAATTGACCCAGATAAAGATATTTCAACGATTGTGGTTCCACCACCCCAAATGGTTGCCAATGTGAAAACTGGGACAATGGAAGCTTTCTGTGTTGGTGAACCCTGGCCCCTCCAGACTGTGAATCAGAAAGTTGGCTACAACGCACTGACTACAGGTGAACTTTGGAAGGATCACCCTGAAAAAGCGTTTGCTATGCGGGCAGACTGGGTGGATAAGAATCCCAAAGCAGCAAAAGCTATGTTGATGGCAGTTCAGGAAGCCCAGATCTGGTGTGACAACGACGAGAACAAAGAGGAGATGTGCAAGATAGTCGCTAAACGGGAGTGGTTTAAGGTTCCCTATGAGGATATCATCGATCGCTCGTTAGGTAAGTTCGACATGGGCGTGCGCCAGATGGAAAGCAAAGACCTGATGCAGAAATACTGGCGCGATAATGCTTCCTATCCTTACAAGAGTCATGATTTGTGGTTCCTGACAGAAGACATTCGCTGGGGCTACTTTGCACCTGACACAAACACCCAAAAGCTGGTTGATCAGGTGAACCGCGAAGACCTTTGGAAGGAAGCAGCAAAGGCGATTGGTCAGGAAGCCATGATTCCGGCAAGTTCTTCTCGTGGTGTAGAAACCTTTTTTGATGGGGTCAAATTTGATCCTGAAAATCCTCAAGAATACCTGAAGACGCTCAAAATTAAGCGCGTCTAACAACAGCGAAACAACCTGGGATTAGGAGTACGTCTCAGACTTCTCATCCCTCGTTTAACCCTTTGCATCGGTCCATCTAACTCACCCTAAAGGTTCCTATGGCTGTCAGTTCCTCCAAACTTCCAAGAGTATCCTTTTCAAACCTGATGCCAGGTTTGAAAAAGAGCCTCAGAAAAGTTAGTGTTTCGGCAATTGCGATTCTGGTCTTGTTAGGAATCTGGCAAATTTTGTGTTCCGGTCCTAATCCTCCAATCCCTGCTCCAATCACTGTTCTTAGAGACACCTGGGAACTAATTATTGACCCCTTTTTTGACAATGGCGGTACTGACAAGGGTCTGTTCTGGCATCTGGTAGCAAGTTTGCAACGGGTAGCGATTGGCTTCACCTTGGCAGCCATCTTTGGTGTTTTATTAGGCATTTTGATAGGCACCAATCGACTGGTGTATGACGCTCTTGATTTTGTTTTTCAAGTCTTGCGGACGGTTCCTCCTCTGGCCTGGTTACCGCTTTCTCTGGCATTGTTCCGCGATAACCAACCGTCTGCAATTTTCGTCATTTTCATCACGGCGATTTGGCCCGTCATTATCAATACAGCGGTAGGGGTACAGCAGGTGCCTCAAGATTATCGCAACGTTGCCAAAGTATTACGGCTTTCGCGAATTGAATATTTTTTCAATATCTTGTTGCCTGCTACGGTTCCCTATGTGTTTACCGGCTTACGAATTGGGATTGGCTTGTCCTGGCTGGCAATTGTAGCCGCAGAAATGTTGATTGGTGGTGTCGGAATTGGATTCTTTATCTGGGATGCGTGGAATAGTTCATTGATTAGCGAGATTATTCTGGCACTGATTTATGTGGGTATTGTTGGCTTCATCCTCGATAAGATAATCGAGGCGATCGCCCGGTTTGTAGTGCCCGAAGAAAGTAGGTAGAGGCTTCTAAATCCAGGGTCAGTCTGCAACTTTTGATTCAGTTTCTTAGCCTTTGTCTTTTCGCTTAAACCTTCCAGTTCCTCATCTATTTCAGAACTATGTCAGTCTTTTCAGCCTTTGTCGATATTGACCACGTTGATAAAGTATTTCCCCTCCCTGGAGGGCAACGGTATGTTGCCCTTAAAGGCATTAATCTGACAATTCATGAAGGAGAGTTTGTTAGCCTGATTGGTCACTCCGGTTGCGGAAAGTCAACCCTGCTCAATATGATTGCTGGGCTTGATCGCCCCAGCCAGGGTGGCGTTGTGCTGGAAGGGCGAGAAGTGACTCGTCCTGGTCCTGATCGCATGGTGGTGTTTCAAAACTACTCACTGCTGCCCTGGCTGACCGTATACCAAAACATTGCGCTGGCGGTAAATCGTGTTTTTAAGCGGTTACCAAAGGGGGAGCGGCGTGGGATTGTCGAGCATCATATCGATCTGGTGGGACTGCGCCATGCGGCTCATAAGAAGCCCGCAGAGTTGTCCGGTGGGATGAAACAGCGAGTGGCGATCGCCCGCGCCCTGGCAATCCGTCCGAAGGTGTTGCTGCTAGATGAGCCGTTTGGAGCGTTGGATGCCCTGACCCGTGGCAACCTGCAAGAGCAACTGATGAGAATCTGCGAAGAGAGCCAGATGACCTGCGTCATGGTGACTCACGACGTAGACGAAGCCCTCTTACTGTCTGACCGGATTGTGATGCTGACCAGCGGTCCTGAAGCCCATATTGGACAGATTTTAGAAGTACCGATTCCCCGTCCCCGACGGCGGATGGAAGTGGTCAACCACCCCAGCTACTATGCCCTCCGGAGTGAGATGATTTACTTCCTGAACCAGCAAAAGCGGGAGAAAAAGCGCAAGAGCCAGCAAACGGTGGCGATCGCCCGTCATGGCTTGGAGAAGATCAACCTGGATATTGGCTTTGTGCCGCTGACTGACTGCGCCCCCCTGGTGGTTGCCAAAGAAAAAGGCTTCTTTGCCAAGCACGGATTAGAAGAAGTCACCCTTTCCCGGGAACCGGGTTGGAAAGCAGTGCTGGAAGGCGTTGCCACCAAGCGGTTAGATGCTGCCCAGATGGTTGCTGGTATGCCCCTGGCAATGACCCTCGGCTTTGGCGGCAATGTTCCCCTGCCTATGACTACCGCCCTGGTGATGAGCCGCAACGGGAATGCCATTACGTTAGATGACCGGCTATATGAAGAAGGTGTTCGCACCCTGGATAACTTGAAGGAAGCGATTGATCGCACGCCCGATAAAGTTCATACCCTCGGCATTGTTCATCCCACTTCAATGCACAACCTGATGCTGCGCTATTGGTTGGCAACCAGTGGCATCGACCCTGACCAGGATGTGAGTTTAGCCGTGATTCCTCCAGCTCAAATGCTGTCTAACCTGATTGCCGACAACATCGACGGCTACTGTGCTGGAGACCCCTGGAACTCTCGTGCTGTCCACGAAAAGCAAGGTTTTGTGATTGCCACCGACCTGGATATCTGGGCGGGGCATCCAGAGAAGGTTCTGGGTGTGCGAGAAGAGTGGGCAAACGAACATCCTCAGACCCACCTTGCCCTGGTCAAAGCGCTAATGGAAGCCTGCGACTACTGCGACGATCGCCGTAATCGTGAAGAAATCCTGGAACTCCTCTGCCAACCCCAATACGTGGGTTCTGCACCGGAATATACCCGTCCCGGTTTTATCGATCCCTACACCTTCATCAACGGGGAAGAACCCCAGATGTTGCTACGGTTTAACCAGTTTTACGTCGATCAAACCAACTGCCCCCGTCCAGCAGAAAGCCTGTGGATTCTCACCCAACTGGCACGCTGGGGCATCACCCCTTTCCCCAGAAACTGGGTCGAAGTGATCGAAAGAACCCACCGTCTCGATGTTTACCGGGAAGCCGCCCACCAACTGGGCTATCCCGCTAACGAACCCAACCGGACTCCCTTCCACCTATTCGACGGTAAAATTTTCAACCCCGACGACCCCATCAGCTACTTGAACAGCTTTGAAGTTCACCGTCCCATCAAAATCGAAGAAATCATCCTCGACAATCTTGAGACGGATAAAAGTCGCAAGGTGGGAGTTGGGTAGTCATTGGTCATTAGTCATTAGTTATTTTCACCTCACACCTATCCCCTCACACCTATCCCCTCACTTTCCTATGCAAACACTCACAAGCCCCAAAGCTACTTCCCAGACCCACCACGAGCCATTCCTGGTCATTGAAAATGTCTCCAAGTCATACCCCACACCAGACGGTCCCTATGTGGTTCTGGAAGACATTGACCTGACTGTGAAAGAAGGCGAATTTGTCTGTGTGATTGGGCATTCTGGTTGTGGTAAAACCACTCTGTTGGATACAGTTTCAGGGTTCCGCAAGCCAACCATGGGCGAGGTTCGGGTTCAGGGTAAGCGGGTTACCCGCCCCGGGCCCGATCGCATGGTCGTGTTCCAAAACTACGCTTTGTTGCCCTGGAAAACCGCATTTGAAAATGTTTACCTGGCAGTCCATGCGGTCTATCCCGAAAAGTCTAAGAAGGAAAAGACCGAAATTGTGCGGGAACATCTGGCAATGGTGGGTCTGGATGAAGCCATGCACAAAAAGCCAGGGCAACTGTCTGGCGGCATGAAACAGCGCGTCTCAATTGCCCGCGCCCTGTCGATCTATCCTCAGGTGTTGATTCTGGACGAACCCTTTGGAGCGCTGGATGCCATCACCAAAGAAGAACTTCAGGAGGAACTCTTGGAAATCTGGAGTAAACACCGCGTCACTGTCATGATGATCACCCATGACATTGATGAAGCACTATTTTTGGCAGACCGAATTGTGATGATGACCAACGGTCCCCACGCCAAGATTGGCGAGATCATGGACGTTCCTTTCTCCCGTCCCCGCAACCGCACCCAGATCATGGAAGATCCCCAGTACTACACCCTCCGCAACCATGCCCTCGATTTTCTGTTTAGCCGCTTTGCTTTAGCCCATTAGGGTTGGACGTGTTGTTAGGTGTTAGTAGTTGGTTGTTGGTTGTTCAATTGACTCACTAATCACTAAAAACTAATAACCAACAACTGTTTACTCCCTAGCACCTGACACCTATAACTTGCCCTATGGTTCAGAGCTTTACCTCACTCCCCACCGACTGGTCGGACCGCATTCTCTGCTACTACGAGAATGCAACCAACCAGGTTCAACTGGCTCGCATCGCTAATGTGCCCAACTGGCTTTACGAGCGGATGGTGTTTCCGGGACAGCGGCTCTTGTTTGAGGCGCTCCCCGATGCCCACTTAGAGGTTCATGTTTGCACAGGGAATATGACTCTGTTGGAGCGGATTCCCTGTCCACGCCTGCGGGTTAGAGAGAAGGCTCAAAACGCCTCAACAGCATCTAATCACAACGATTTGGTTGATTCAGCGGAATGACAACATCCAGTTCAACGAAAACGCTTTGTCCCTACTGTGGGGTCGGCTGTGGTTTGGAAGTAGTGCCAAAGGGCGAAGCCTGTGAGGATGGAACAGCCGCCAGCCAGTGGCAGGTCAGGGGCGATCGCTCCCATCCTTCCAGTCAGGGCATGGTTTGTGTCAAAGGGGCAACAGTACTGGAGTCGCTCGACAAAGACCGTTTGCTCTATCCCATGCTGCGGGATTCGCTGGATCAGCCGTTTCGGCGGGTGAGTTGGGAAGAAGCTTTGGGGCAAGTGTGCGATCGCATCCAGTCTGTGCGGGCTGGATACGGGCCCAATGCCCTGTGTATGTATGGGTCTGGGCAGTTTCAGACGGAAGAGTACTATGTTGCCCAGAAGTTGATGAAAGGCTGTCTGGGCAGTAACCATTTTGATGCCAATTCGCGCCTGTGCATGTCCTCAGCCGTAGCAGGCTATGTCCAGAGTTTGGGGTCTGATGGTCCCCCCTGCTGTTATGAAGATTTGGATTTGACCGACTGCGCCTTTCTGATTGGCAGCAATGCCGCGGAATGCCACCCAATTGTGTTCAACCGTTTGCGGAAACACCACAAGAAAAATCCCCATGTGAAGCTGATTGTGGTCGATCCACGCTGCACCACAACCGCCGATGCCGCCGACCTGCACCTGGCAATTCGTCCCGGTACGGATATTGATTTACTCAACGGCATTGCCCACTTGCTGGTGCAATGGGATTTAATCGACAAAGATTTCATTCAGCACCATACCCACGGGTTTGAAGCGTTTGTTGAGGTCATCCGCCACTACTCCCCCCAGATGGTAGCGGAACGTTGCCAGATTGCTCCGGAGGATGTGGAAACTGCTGCCCGTTACTGGAGTGAATCACAACGGGTACTGTCCATGTGGTCGATGGGGGTGAACCAGTCTTCTGAAGGGACGGCAAAGGTTCGTGCCATCATCAATCTGCATTTGATGACGGGCATGATTGGTAAACCCGGTGCTGGCCCGTTTTCTCTCACAGGTCAACCCAACGCGATGGGCGGACGGGAAGCGGGGGGACTATCGTACCTGCTGCCGGGGTACCGTTCCGTCAGTAATGCCCACCATCGGGCTGAGGTCGAACAAGCCTGGGAACTGCCTGCCGGAAGCATTCAGCCTGTCCCCGGTCGGACTGCCTGGGACATGATCACTGGCTTAGAAGCGGGGGATGTACAGTTTCTCTGGATTGCAGCCACCAATCCCGTGGTCAGTATGCCCGATCTGGAACGAACGAAGGCAGCCCTGCGGCGATCGCCCTTCACGGTCTACCAGGACTGCTACTACCCAACCGAGACTTCTGCCTATGCCCATTTATTACTGCCTGCTTCCCAGTGGGGTGAAGAAACCGGCACCATGACCAACTCAGAACGCCGGGTCACCCTCTGCCAGAAATTTCGCAACCCGCCCGGTGAGTCCCGCCCCGATTGGGAAATTTTTGCAGAAGTCGGTCGCCGTCTCGGTTTTACCAAGCAGTTTGCCTTTCAAACCGTGTCTCAAGTCTTTGCCGAATTTACCCAACTCACCCGCGATCGCCCCTGCGACATGTCTGGTATGAGCCATGAGCGACTGGCGGCAGAAGGTCCCTTGCATTGGCCTCTACCAGGAGGGGATGGGAGAGATAGGGAAGGTGGAGTAATGAGTTCTCCTCAAGTGTCAACTCTCAACTCTCAACTCTCAACTCTCAACTCTCAACTCTCAACTCCCCGCCTCTATACTGATCTCCACTTCCATACTCCGGATGGTCGTGCCCGGTTTGCGGCTTACCACTCCCGTGGACTAGCGGAACCGCCGGATAACAGCTATCCTTTCATCCTGACCACGGGCAGGCTGTACGGTCACTGGCATACCCAAACCCGCACGGGACGGATTCAGAAAACCAGCGAGATGTATGACAGCCCGTTTATTGAGATTCATCCCCGCGATGCGGAAAAGTTGGGGGTTCTAGAGGGAGAGATGGTAGAAGTCCGATCTCGCCGGGGGATGGCGCGGTTCCCGGCAACAGTGACAAAGGCGATCGCGCCCGGTACGGTGTTTGTGCCTATGCATTGGGGCGAAATGTGGGCAGACCATGCGGAGGCAAATGCCCTCACCCATCACCATGCGTGCCCTGACTCTGGTCAACCAGAATTGAAAGCCTGTGCGGTTCAACTTCTGCCAATCCACACAAACCGGCTTACGTCGGAGTCGCTGACTCAATCCGCCCCATCGGTTATTGTCTCTTCACCATTGTCGGTTTAGAGGGCTGTCAAGAGCTAATTTGTAAGTTAGAAACCCCAAAACAATAACCGAAATCCCATTAAACAATCTATTTATCCAATTTATAAGGACAAGTTTGCCCAGTTTGCTAAACAGCATGGGGGCAAAACCCAAGCGCAGATGGCTGAGTTATGGGAAAGCTCAATTAGTACTGGCACCATTTCTAGGATGTTACATCAACTCGGTTTAAGTCGAAAAAAAAGCTTGCCAGAGTTATACACTTAGTAATTCAGGTTAGGCGCTTTTATCCTGGGCGCAATTGAGGATTGCCGCATTTACAATTAGTTTATGTGTACTATTTATGCCCGTAGTTTATGTACTGCATATCTGGTGCTATCGAAATTGAATGCAGCACGTTCAACTCAATATGTAGGGCTGTACTTAAATTAGCTAAATAAAATCAGCCCAGTCAACGCTTTACATTGGGTAACTTGAGGCAAGCTTTTCGAGATGAAGGAAATCCAGGTATGACTTATAGAGTTCAGGATATCGCTGGAGAGTTTGCAACCGATTCTGAAAGTGGACAGCAAATCTATGACTGCATTCACTCTGCACTCCTGGCGGGTCATTCTGTGGAGCTAGACTTCAACGGAGTCACCGTCTTTGCCTCTGCCTTCTTCAACTTCGCGATCGGGCAACTGCTGAAAGATCTTTCCCCTGACAAGCTCAACGAACTTCTCAAGATCACCAACCTGTCTGCCAACGGGCACAGCATTTTGAAGCGCGTCATTGAGAACGCCAAGCACTATTATTCTGATGATCAATACCAGAACGCAGTTGATACCGTGCTAGAACAGTACGCTGCAAGCTTCTAGATCATGCCCATCAATCTCACTATCCAGGCGGAAGTCATCGACATTCGCAACGATATTCCACGTCAGGATGATATTTTTCTAGTCGATACTAATGTCTGGCTCTGGCAAACCTACACTAACGCGATCGCTTCATCTCCCAATGCTCCTAACAAAATTCGAGCTTATACCCCCTACCTCAGTAAGGCGCGACGGAACGGAGCAACCCTGGTCTACTCTGGCTTAATCCTGGCAGAACTTGCCCACGCCATTGAGAAAACAGAGCCTAAGATCTACAATCAACGGACAGGAAGTTCTCTAGACGCTAAAGAATATCGCCACAACAACCTAGCGGAACGGGCAAGCGTCGTTGCAGAGGTTGAATCAGCTTGGCAGCAGGTTGAGGGATTGGCTCTACCAATTGATTTGATAGTCAACGAAGAAATTACCAATGCCTCTCTAGCCCGTTTCCAAGACCCAGGCTCTTGATGTACGATCTTCTGATCCTCGAAGCCATCAGTCGAGCAGAGGCAGGGCAAGTAAAGATCATCACTGATGACATGGATTATGCCGTCGTTCTTGATATCCAGGTTCCAGCACTTCGCGATCGCTCCACTGATAATGGCACCCAAATTTAAACTTTGTCATTCCGAGCAAGACGAAGAATCTGGATAGATCGCAAAAGCCTGAGATCCTTTACTCGATGCTACTTGGTTCAAGATGACAATATACTTCACAAAAATCGAAAGCCTTCCGTACCTTGCAGCTTGGCATAGTCAGAGTAATCAGCCTCAGGGTTTTTCCTAGCCCCCTGCCCTCCTTCCTCTCTCCCCTCCTTTCTCCCCTGCCCCCTTACTTCTCTTCCCTCCCATGCCCTACTACGTAATCTACGATGGCAACTGCAACCTGTGTGTTACTCTGGTACGCCTATTAGAAAATCTGGATCAGGGAAACCTGTTTCAGTACATCCCGATGCAGGATGAGGAGTCCCTCAACGATCTGGGAATTACTGCTCAAGACTGCGAAATGGGGATGATTCTGGTCAATGCTGATTTTCCAGACCAGCGGTGGCAGGGAACGGCGGCTGCCGAGGAAATTGGACGAGTTCTGCCAATGGGTGAGGTGTTTGTGAACGCTTACCGGGCATTGCCCGGAGTAAAGTGGGTGGGCGATCGCGCCTACGAGCAGATTCGTGATCACCGCTATGCCATCTTTGGTCAGCGCACCACGACCTACCAATCAATTTATCCAGCCTGTCTGTCGGAGAACTGTCGTTTGTGAAACCTGGATGGGAATCTGAAAAAGGGAATTTTCTCACCAATTTTTACAAAAGGCTTGTCAAATGATCCAAATTATCGATACGATAGGATTCGCAATGTTGAGCGTTCCTCAGTAGCTCAGTGGTAGAGCGGTCGGCTGTTAACCGATTGGTCGCAGGTTCGAATCCTGCCTGGGGAGTTGGTATAAAAGGATATAAGGAAAAGGGATGAAGGATGAGTTGGTAAAGCAGCGTCCCTTACCCAATCAATTTTCTGAATTCTGGCTACTCTCTCCAGAGATCACTTTTCTCAATCACGGTTCGTTTGGTGCCTGTCCGGTGCCGGTGCTGGAGGCTCAGAACCGATTGCGGGAACGGATAGAGCGTCAGCCATTTCAGTTTTTTGCCAGGGATATGGAGGGGTTGATGGATACCGCTCTCAGTGAACTGGCAGCATTTGTGGGAGCAGATGCGGCGGATCTGGTGTTTGTGCCCAATGCAACGACTGGCATCAATACGGTGTTAAAGTCCCTTAAATTTGAGCCAGGAGATGAGCTGCTGACCACTAATCAGGAATACAACGCCTGCTGCAATGCTTTAAATTATGTGGCTGAACGATTTGATTTGAGGATTGTCGTTGCCGACGTGCCCTTTCCTATTCAATCTCCAGAGATGGTGGTTGAAGCCGTCACTCACTGTGTTTCATCCAGGACCCGGTTAGCATTGCTCGACCATGTGGTCAGCCAAACTGGACTGGTGTTTCCCATCGCCCAATTAATTCAAGTAATGACCCAAAGGGGCATTGAGACTCTGATCGATGGTGCCCATGCTCCCGGTATGGTGCCACTAAACCTGCGCCAATTAGGAGCCACCTACTACACCGGCAACTGCCACAAATGGTTGTGTGCCCCTAAAGGCGCAGCTTTTTTATATGTACAACGCGATCGCCAATCTGCTATTCGCCCCCTCACTATTAGCCACGGTGCCAACTCTCCCCGTCGCGATCGCTCCCAGTTTCGATTGGAGTTTGACTGGATGGGCACCGTCGATCCCACGTCATACCTCTGTGTGCCAGAAGCCATTCAGTTTATGGGATCACTACTGGCTAACGGCTGGTCTGAATTAATGGCAAAAAATCGGACTCTAGCGCTGGCTGTTCGTCGAAGCCTCCATGAAGCGCTAAATCTACCCCTGTCCTGCCCTGATGAGATGGTTGGTTCCATGGCGGTTCTTCCCTTGCCTGATGGTAACCCTCAAAAACTCCAGGATGAACTGCTAAATCGCTACCAGATTGAAGTGCCAGTCATTCCCTATCCCAACCCTACTAGCCGAAAGGTGAGAATTTCTGCCCAACTTTACAACTATTTAGAGCAGTACGAGTACCTGCTAGAAGCTCTGACAAACTTGCTAGATGAAGAGAAAAAAGAAAAAATCACTTGTAAATAAGTAATGCGATTTATGGACAATTGATCCCCAAAATAAATCTTTATGAGAACCCGATTAACTCCGTATTTGCCCTTAATCTTCATCGGTTTTTAGGCTGAATCAGGAAGACCAGATCCTTGAAAGTCTTCCCGGACTTCGGTCAACGGTCTTTAGATAGATCCTGGACGGTTGGTAAAAGGCAATACTCAATATTGTAATAATTACTAGGATTTTCCAGAGTTCCTGAAAAAGGGCTAATTGTGCCTATCTTTTGCTTCTTTTATAGTGGAAGGCATCTGATTTAATTTTTTTGTTGCTAGGGTTTACCCCACATAATTTTTTACTAACTTGCTTTAAGAGGCGCTCTATGAATACGTGTCCGTGCTGCTCTGAAGTGCTACTACGCCATGCCCGCCATAGTGGCATTTACTGGTTTTGTCCCTATTGCTGGCAAGAAATGCCTGATCCCTCTTTAGAAGCTAGAAATGCCCGTCGTTCCCTAGATCTTCTGTCAATGCCGCCATTGTCCAGTTTGGTTACTCAATTATCTGTTCATTAATCGACCTTTTTAATTAGGAAATTTGGATTCATAAACTTTATCTTTTAGCAATCTCCTTCAAGCTTATCCCAAGGGTTCTTGGGTTTAACTAGGCTTTAAATTGCACTTTAGTGGCTGAGGCTTTTTGGATAAACTTTTACTGGTGCATTGCTGATTTAGCTATCAACAAAGAATGGACGATCGCCCAGAAAAATAATCCTCCGGGCGATCATTTTTGTATTGGGATTTTTAGCGATTAAAATATATTTAATCAGGTGTATGGAGTTTTTGAGTTTAAATATACGCAAGTGACTCAGCCGATGCGGAAATCCCCGAGGGGGTGCCTCACCCCAGTAAAGGCAGTGTACTGTTCTTATATTGTTTGTAAATGAACGGAAATTCCTTTCCAATCACAGTACTGATTAGAAGGACGTTTCTCCCTCCCCCAGTGCCTGGGTCATGATTGTGATGGATTGTTGTAATGGTGACTGTTTTGGGCATCTTAGTAACGAAGGGTGTATCGTAAGTAAACGGCGGAATCCGTAGTTCCAAGGACATTTATGGATGCTTCAAGCGTAAAGAGGGCAACTTCAGCAACTCTTCAACGGATTTCCCGCATGAACGACACTCCTATTTGCCGTCTCTACCCGGATAATGAAGTCAGGGTCGCAATACTCCAGTTGTCGAAAATTGATAGCGAGTGGTGCTAATGAGCTACTGCTTAAACTCGGGCTGTCCAAATCCTCAAAACTCACTTCAGGTAGACGTGTGTCAGGCTTGTGGTGCGAAACTGCTCCTGCGCGATCGCTATCGAGTGATGCAAACGCTAGGTCAGGGCGGTTTCGGGGCTACTTTCCTCGCGATCGATGAATCGCTACCCGGTCAACCCAACTGTGTCATCAAGCAACTACGTCCCACTGCAACCGCTCCCCATGTCCTGGACATGGCACGGGAACTCTTTAAGCGAGAAGCCGAAACCCTCGGTAGAATTGGGAACCATCCCCAGGTGCCTCGCCTGCTCGACTATTTCGAGGCAAACCAAGAATTTTACCTGGTTCAAGAATATGTCAGTGGCTCTACTCTACAACAAATCGTCAAAAAAGATGGACCACTGACTGAGCATGGGGTCAAGCATTTTCTCAGTGAAATTTTGCCTGTCCTCGAGTACATTCACAATAACCGAGTCATTCATCGAGACATTAAACCTGCCAACATCATTCGGCGTGCCCAGGATCACAAACTGGTGCTAATTGACTTTGGGGCAGTTAAGTACCAGCAGCAGTCCCAGACCAGTAATTCGGAGCAAACGGCATTCACTTCTTATGCAATCGGGACACCGGGCTTTGCTCCACCAGAACAGATGGCAATGCGCCCGGTTCCCGCCAGTGATGTTTATGCGCTGGGTGTCACCTGCATTTATTTACTCACCGGCAAGTCTCCCAAAGACCTTGACTACGACCCCACCACAGGCGAATTGCTTTGGAGAAAGTATGTTCATATCAGTGAGCATTTTGCCAAAGTGCTGGAGAACATGCTAGAGGTGTCGGTCAAACGTCGCTACCAGGATGCACAGAAGATTTTTAGAGAACTCGATTTAGAGCCTTATCTGGAAAGCCTGGAAAAGGGTATGGCAAAACAAGGAGGGGCTGGGCGAAAACCGGGTAGCTATCGCGATCCTGACTCGACTGGCGGTACTCCTTCATCACCGGCTACCCGTGCCGCCATGGCAATTCGGGCACGACAACGACTGGATTCTACCGGGCTGCAATCCGGATCCGGTCGCGGCTCCAGTATTGACTCTCGTTCTTCTCTTAATTCATCCCTCCGCAACCGGGATAACTCAGCCGGTCGGCGACGGGAGTTTACTGGAGAGAAGAGTAGAATCCCCGTTCGGTTAGACGCTGATAACTTGAAAACCTACTACGCAAAGGGAGTGCGTGATTTTGCCTCCCATGACCTCAACGGCATCTCCCTGCCAAAAGCAAACCTGGCGGGTGCCAATTTTCATCAGGCAAACCTGAATAAAATCAACCTTCAGGGTGCCATCCTATCCAATACTGATTTTGGCCGGGCAAACCTGAATCGGGCAAACTTGCGAGATGCCAATTTAGTCAAAGCATACCTGAGCAATGCGGATTTGGAGTCTGCTGACCTGCGGGGAGCCGACCTCTCTTCTGCTTATTTACTGAACGCTAATCTGCGGGGGGCAAATCTCTGTGGTGCAAACCTGACTGGTGCCAAGTTAACTGAAGAGCAACTGGCAATGGCGCGCACAAATTGGATGACGGTTCGACCCAGTGGAAAGCGGGGCATGTGGTAATTATTGAGGCAGTGTCCACCCAACCCGTGTAGGTTGCTCATACACACGCTTCAGGGTATTGATATCCCGGTTGGAAATGGGCGGAGAATTTCGCACCTGGGAGAAATAGAGGGCATCTGTCTGTAAGGGGCTATGCCCCCAGATACCGAGAGCATGCCCAATTTCATGGCGAGCGGCTGCCTGGATGTAAGAAATAGCTTGATCGGGGCGCAGATAAATTGTAAATCGGTGTGCCAGGGTTCCCCCTTCAGAGGGGGCAGTCGAAGCAGCCTGCCGCAGGTAAAGCTCAAATCGGGTTTCAGCGGAACGGGCACGACTGAGGGGAAGGGTGGGTCGTCCGCTGGTACTAGCTGGGGCTGGTTCATCCGGGTCAAGTCGGAGGGGAGGAGGCGATCGCCGAATTGTAATGTCTGCCCCTTCAGCCTGGGGGACGATTTGCAAAGGCAAATAGGGATTCCACTCCTGTACTGCCTGGGAGACGGCTGTGATCCATGCCTCTGCCCGACTGGTCGTAAACGGATACCTGGCTTCTTCAGCGGTCAGTGGCTCAATGAAAATGCTAACTGGAAAGGTTGACCAAATCAAATAGCCTGCACTAACCGACTTGACCTGATCAAAATAATCTCCTGATTGCGCGGCATCCTGCCATCTTGCCAGAGTAGACGGTAGAGGGTGGGGGCGGAGGGAAGGTAGCGAGAGAGGGGACCGGGTTAGGCCGCTAGACAGGACCTCTAGATTTGCCAGGGTTGGGCGCGCGAAACTTTCAGTGAAATAGGGGGGGGGGGATGGTGAAGTGGAGGGCAGGGTCGCCTGACTGGAGAGGATAGAAACTTGGGGAAGGGCGATCGCCAACCCTGTTCCAACCAGTACAACGAGCAATCGTCGGATCCAGCTTTTCAGGCAAAATGCCATTGTTCTCCAAGAATAGGGCGGTGATTAGCTATTTGGGCAACCAGTTAGCACTTAGAATCACCGTCAGGCTCATAAAGACGACGGTCAGAATCCAGGTCACACGATTGAGAGTGGTTTCAGCACTCTTGGTGCTGGTGAACAACTGTGCCTGCCCTCCCAATCCCCCTAAACCGTCACCTTTGGGACTGTGAAGCAGCACCAGAATAATCAGACCGAGGGCAGATAGCGCCCAAATTGCTTGAACAATATACGTCAATGGCATTGAGTAACCTTTAATGCAGAGGGCAATGGGTCTTAAACCACAGTTTCTAGTCTAGTACTCTGGGGTGTCAGTCGGCATTCATTTGGGGGTGTCGGTAGTCGGTGCTATTTAGCGGGCAACCTTGATTGGAGTGCGGTTAGCGCGAATTTCGACATCCGTTGGCAGGATCATTGAGCGCCCAGTCATTTCAGGGGGTTGGGGCAGTTTCAAAATGTCGAGAATGGTGGGGGCAATATCTGCCAGACGACCATCGGAGCGTAGGGCTACTTCGGTGCCATGACCGGGGATCTTGCGCCCTTCGCCTTCAACCAGGATAAAGGGAACCGGATTGGTTGTGTGTGCTGTCCACGGGTTGCCCTGCGCATCCCACATCAGTTCGGCATTACCGTGATCCGCAATGATGATGGTGGTACCGCCTGCCTGAATCACACTTTCGAGGAGACGACCAAGGCAGCGATCCACTGTTTCCAAAGCCTGAATCGTCGGTTCCATTTTGCCCGTATGACCTACCATGTCAGGGTTGGCATAGTTAATCACAACAAACGAGTATATGCGTTTGCCAATCGCCGCGATCGCCCCTTCTGTAACCTTATCGGCAGACATGGGGGGTTCGCGATCATAGGTGGCGACCGCAGGACTGGGAACCAGTTCTCGGTCTTCGCCAGCAAAAGGTTCTTCAATGCCACCATTGAAAAAGTAGGTGACGTGAGCATATTTTTCAGTCTCAGCCGTGCGGAACTGGCGCAAACCGTGTTGAGCAATCACCTGACCGAGAATGTTATTGAGGTTTTGAGGTTCAAAGGCAACCAGCACAGGCAGGTTGGAATCGTATTGGGTGAAGGTGACAAAAGCCAGAGGTTCGATCCATTCCCGCTCAAATCCTTCAAAGGTTGGATCAACAAAGGCTTGAGTTAGCTGGCGGGCACGGTCAGGGCGGAAGTTGAAGAAGATCACCCCATCCCCAGGTTCTACAGAGCCGGAAGCAATGCGGGTTGGAAGCACAAACTCATCTGTGATACCAGCATCGTAGGATGATTGCAATACCTCAAACACGGAGCGCCCATCCCCATCTCCATCCTGGGTCATCACATCAAAAGCAAGCTTGACACGATCCCAACGGCGATCTCGATCCATGCTGTAATAGCGCCCACTGAGCGTAACAATTTTGCCCAACCCGATCGCATCGAGATGATCCTGAATCCGTTGGATTGAATGAATCCCTGATGATGGAGGGGTATCGCGCCCATCCGTAACAGCGTGGACACAAACCTCACTCAGTAGTTGGGCCTTTGCCATGTCAAGCAACCCTAACAGATGATCGACATGGGAGTGGACACCACCATCCGAACACAGCCCAATCAGATGCAGCTTGCTGCCTCTTTGCTTCACTTCCTGACAAACTTTGACGAGAGCGGGATTTTGGAGCAGAGTGCCGTCTTCGACTGCATCTGAAATCCTGACTAGCTCCTGAGGGACCACCCGACCGGCTCCTATATTAAGGTGCCCAACTTCTGAGTTACCCATCTGCCCTTCAGGTAACCCAACGGCTTTACCTGAAGTCCGAATCAATGTGTGAGGATAGGCTGCCCAGAGACTATCCACCACAGGAGTGTTTGCAGCCGCAATGGCGTTACCATCCGTTTCCTCGCGGTAACCCCATCCGTCTAAGATGACCAGTACTACTGGAGACACAGGCGCTTGCGCCATACTCAAACTCGCCCTTCCATCTAGAGTAATTCTCCGCAAATCATACCATTGGTGTCATCATCCTCAAATTAGCAAAGATACCAGAGTGAAGACTTTCTGACAGTAGATCCACTTGATATAACCAGTATCCATGCTTGTCTGGATTGACTCAGTGCATTTCTTTCCTTGATCCTAACTTGTGATCGAAGGAGAATTCAACAATGCTCCCGTTGAATGCAAAAATAGCAGTTGCTTACAGCGTTTCCTTTCTGGGTGAGGTACGTCTCATCTGTTTGACTCAAGGATTCTACGGCTATCCATGAACCTCACCGGATTCAAAAACGCTATATCTTGAACTAAACCTGAACGAGTAACTTTATGGAGTGGACCGCTGAAGCAGAGGCACGGCTCAAAGAAATTCCTTTTTTTGTGCGTCCGGCAGCCCGTAAAAAAATTGAGAAGTTTGCCCAGGAACTGGGAACCTCTCAAATTACGGTTGAAGTGTATGAACAAGCAAAACAGAAGTTTGGCTCTAATTAAGGCGGATAAAGGTACATGCCAACTGGCTCTATCCTCTATCCGCCTATTCGTCTCTCGCCTATCCCAATTCAGGAGATGGATTCCCTTGAAGAGGCAGTATCGATCCACTTAGGGCTGTACGCGAAAATAAGATCCCTTCGATGCGTTACGGCTAATGCCTAACACATCCTACAACTGGGACATTATTTGATTGCAAGCCCCTTAGTAACGGTTTGTTTGAGAACCTACCTCGTTTGGGTCACGGTAGCGAGTCGGTTCATCGGTTGTCGATCGCGCGTTATTCTTCCCAGCTAAACCTGCCAGCCCAATCAAACCCAGCAGCCCTAATAAACCCCAATCAAACTCTTCCCCTTGAGTTTGTTGTTGTGTAGTTTGCCCGGTTGCGGGGGCATCTTGAGCGATCGCAGGTAAGGTAGAAAGACTCAAAGCGAGAAAGGTAGCTCCAAAGACTTTTGCTAAAGAAGAACGTTTCATTTTTGATTTCCTTTCAATTCTGTACATGGACATCGAAATATTGCATAAACGCAGGAGAAAATTTACCGGGTTTGCCTTGCCTGACTTCTTTTCGAGATCAAGCGCTGTTCATATCGCTGAAGGATGGAATGGTTTTGCTCATTCATTCCATATAGATCAGGATCCTGTTGGTAGTTGTAAGCAGGTACGTCGTTTGAGTAACCTGGCTGTGAATAACTTGAGTGTCCAGGCACAGGGGCTGGCTGAACTGGAGGACGTGCTGGGGTGCCCTGTTGTTGGTAGTAGCGATCTGCATCTGGAGCAACCGTAGGAGGGTAACCCGCTGTTTGATTTCCCATTGGCATCGGTCCACCCGCGGCGGGGATCCCAGCAGGATGGCTATCTAGCGGTGCGGATGCCTCCAATGGGCTGACCTGAGGACTCACTGGGGGTCTACGGTAAGAGCCTCTCACCCGTTCTTCATACTGGTCATCAATTTTCAAACTGTCGTTGAATTCAGGCAGGTTTTCAGCCTGTTCTTTGGTGAATCCCAAAGCCCGCACATGCCGCCCATCGCTATCAATTTGAGTGCGGCCAACGGGCATTAATACCTTCTTACCAAATCCCCAGAACCCTAAGTCAATTAGGAAGTAACGGAAATGCCCCTGGTCATCAACCAACAGGTCACTGATGGTACCAATTTTCTCATTGTTCACATCGGAGTAGACATCCAACCCTTTCAGGTCGTAGCCACCGAAGGTATCTTTGTAATCTGGATCAAAGTCTTTAATCTTTAATAAAGGCATATGACTTTCCTTTGTACTAAACGATCTTAAGAAGGTGCGTGTGCATGTCTGCTATCAATCATTGCTGTGACAGGCAAAGAGGTGTCTTAAAAGTGCCGACACGGGCGAAACCTTTTGTTAGATGGGATTGCCAAATGTTTGTAAAATCGGCAAAAACTTTTATTGCAACTTTAGTGGCACTACCAAAAAAAACATCTCAACATCTCCTAAGAAAATCCTAGGAAGTCTACTGTTTAAATTCCTCTTCCTAGCGGCTGACTTGGCTATTCACAAAGAATCTCTTCATCTATTCCTAAACGTAGATTTGAAGCTCAGCCCTAAAGTTCAGCCTTAGAGGTTGTTTGTGTAGTTGCGGTTTTAACCGCAACTACACAAACAAAGTTCGCCTGCACGGACTCAGACAAATAGGGATTTCCGTAACCTGTGGATGAGTGGATAGGTGGATGAGTGGATGAGTGGATGGCTGATGTAAGGCAGAACAGGATGAAGGGTTTTATGTGCGATCGAGTGTGGGATAGTGGTTCTTGCTCCAGGACAGCGGGTGGTTTTGGTTGAGGAACAGCCACCACCCCGACACTGCGATCCAGTGAATGACCGTGATAGTCCATAAAGAACCCGTGAGGCGATAGGCAACGGTGCAGGCTAAACCCAACAAGGTCATTAAAATCAGAAACGTTGAATGAGGAATCGTGGCATACCAGGATGGCAGTTTCCAACGGGCATAGAGCCATTGAAAGCCTACAAATGTCCCTAATGCCAGCATTGCCCAGCCCCACCAGGTTGTTTCGGGTAGCCAATCGACCGGATAAGGGATCAGGAGAACTCGAAATACATACTCTTGTAATAGGGCAGGAACGAACAGAAGCCGCAGCAACGTTCTTAATTGGTGATACCAGGGTTTCTGGGGTTGCCAGTGGAAAAATCCATTTGAGAAACCGAGGGGAAGGGCGATCGCCGCAAAACTCAGCAAAATTCCCAGCGTTTTGAGCCAATCGAAACCTGTGGGAATCGTGACTCCGCCAAAGGTGCGGATCACCAGGTAGGCGGGCAGCGGAATGTTGGTAAACGGCAGTTTCCATGCGCCCAGTAACAGGGTGGGTTCCAGGGGATCAATACCCGGATCGGTGCCACCGATTTGATTGGAACGCAGAAACCAGACGGTTGCGCCATGGTGCAAAAACAGTTGGGCAAGTTCATCGTGTCCCTGGCGGGGCATGGCGGTTCGCCAGCTAATCAACCCTGTTGCCAGGTTTTTGAGTTGGAAATCATCGATGCTGACAAACTGCTGATTGGTATGAACGCCCGTCAAGATGTCCGCGTTCTGCTGCCAATCCCAGCGCACTACCCCCATTGGGGTGAGCTCCTCTGCCAGATCCTTGCCCAGTTTTATCAACCGCCGAAAGCGATCGGTGTTTGGATCATCTGGATGGGTCTGCATCCATTGAATAATTTCAGGATTGGCTTCAATCTTTTGCCGGAATCGACGCAGGGTCATGAATAATGCTTGAGCAGAATCCTGAACGCAGGAGGTTGCCGAGGTGATGGTGGAATCGCCGCTGCCATCGCCAATCCGGTAGCGTGCCCCAACCAAACTGAGTTCAACAATCAGTTCGTTAAAGAAGGATAGTTTGGTGCCGCCAAAGTTGTAGTCCTCGGTTAGCTCGTCTAGCTGAATCAGGGCATCCGAAATCGGGCGAGTGCCCATGACGCCTCGACGCAAATTGCCCATGTAATTTGCCCAGGTTTGCCCACCGGATAGGGTGCCATCTCCACCATTGCCATACACCTGCAAATAGTCATAGTTGAGGATCGGGTCGTTTGTGAATGGATCTTGTGTCACTTCTCCCACGCCAAAGGAGAAGTGTCCGGCGTAGGTTCCAGCCACGAAGGACTCATGCTTGGGATGCGTGCCACCCCGTCCACCATAATTGTGGATTGCCAGAAAACGGGTTCCCACCTTCCAGGCAGCCTGAGCCGCTTCGGGCGTTTTAGCCGTTGAACCAACCAGTACCGTTTGAATACTGCCTTTGTGAGATACTACGTCTTTCCAGTTCTCAAAAACGATATATTTTAGCCCTTCTTTGTAACCGAGAATGACTTGCTGGGGACTAAGCTGGAGCAGCGATCGCGGCTGAATTGCCTGCACTGTAAACACTCCAGCTTGATCCGGTGAGCCAAAGATATACCAACCTGCCGAACCTGCGGCAGATTTTTCCAGATCACGGGTGGTCATGTTGAAGACCCCATCTTTGTCTGGCGGTTGCTGGGGGATGCGAATCATTGCTTGAGCGCCATCAAACTGCCGGGAAACAGGATTGTAATGTTGCACCCGGAACCGATCGCTGGTGCAGGGTGGATTTCCCGGACAGTGTTGAGGTAAATCGTTCGGGTCTTTGGGTCTCACTGGCGCTAGAATTTTCACCAACCCATAAAATCGCCCCGTTGCTTGGGCGGGTTCCCGGTTGATGCGAAGGGTCGTGGAGCTTTTAGGGTTTGGAGTTTGGGCTTCAGATGGAGGGACTTCCTTGCCATCGTTACCGTCTCTATTGCCCTTGTCTTCTCCTGTCTCCATCGCAACCGTTCCCCGTAATACGACGGTCACATCATCATAGGGATGCCCCCCTGCCAGGGATTGCAGCGGACCTACTTGGGCACGACCGTTGAGCCGGATGGGATTAATCACACCGTTTTTGAACGCCTGGTCAGCCGATGGGGTAAACCGAACATCGCGGGATGCCGTGTTGACGTATAGCTGTAAGCGTGGGTCTGTTTGCCACGCCAGTCGCACCGTTTGACCGACCAGAGATTTTGCATTAGCTGGTGCAACCTGAACTTCAAACCATGCCCAATCCGTTTCTTGCTGTTCCTTCGTAACTTGTTGATACTCGGCTGCCTCCGGCAAAATTAAGCGCCCCACCCATTCACCAACGGGACGGTAAACGGGGGACTGTGGAGCGGATGTGATGGGGTAGAAGCTAGGCTGGTTGAAGGGGGCTGTAATGGTGGAGGAATATTGCGAGGGGGGTAAGGCGGGTTCAACGGCTGGCAACCGAACACTATGCAGCACGAACAGGACAACTGCTGAGATTGCCAGGAATACTCTAAATGGCAGCGATCGCACGAATTGACCTTTAATCCATCGTTGCAGCGCATTGATCTTCATATGAACCTGCTGAGATTCTTATGGAGCATTAGGATGTACCCCGTAAATGGCTAGGATGAGCGTTGGAAGATAATTATACGGTTTGGCTGTGCCACAAGAAGCTCACTCCAAAGTACCGAGAGTATGTGCATAAAGCTAAGGAAAGCAAGCGGGTCTATCGTCTTCAGTCGCCTAAGCATGTGAAAGAGTTCTACCCAGCTGTCGAACTAGAACTCACAAAATAAAGGTGATTTGTGGTACTCAAAGTACTCAAAGAGAGATATGCCACCCGAAGAAGCTGCTTCTAAATAGATGTAAAGAAAGAAAATGATTCCTAGGAATTATCAAGGCGTAGGAGCAGTGCTTTGAGTTGGATGAGCAGCGTTTGCACTAGCCACTGTATCGGTTTAAAGATACCTGGGTCTGGCGTTAGTGGCAGACCCGCTGTGGTCAGTGGAGAATGTACGGAATTCGTCCTGATATAGCCATACCTCGTTTCAGTGAGGTGCATCCCATTAAGACGGGCTATGATGTGTAGGATGGAGAATGTCCCTTATACAAAGGAAAGCAGTAATTACAGCGTTAACAGGGAGTTATAGCAATCCCAAGTCAGTTGTGAGAATATAGAGAGGACTTAAGCACGACTCGGAATGGTTCTATGCTAGATGAACTGAATGACTTTATTGCCTCTAACCCGGATGCCTGTGAACTCAAGCGTGCTGTTGCCATCCAGATGTTTCTCAAAGGATACAAACATCGAGAGATTGGAGAGAGTATAGGAGTGAGTTCAGGCTTCATTAGCAAGTGGACTGGGCAGTACGAACGGTTAGG
>NZ_JBXBCF010000084.1:0-64725 GCF_056784235.1 Kovacikia sp. CALU 1929 | reverse complement strand
TCTGGGTCATACGCATCGGGTAACCATTCACCGATGTGTTTGACCCAGGTAATGACGGTCGTATGATGAACGTTTTTGACTCGCTCAATGCCACGAAACCCCATCCCATTGACATACATTTTGAGACACTCGCGCTTAAATTCATCAGCATAACCAGAGGGTGGATCATAGGTTTCGATAAATTGCCGCCGACAGGTTTTGCAGAGGTAATTTTGTTTACCTCTTTGCTTGCCGTTCTTACTGATGTCAGTTGAGCCACATTCGGGACATTGCATCGGTTTCACCCTGATTTCATATTCCCATTATGCAACGCCTAATATTCAACAAGTTGGTAACATCAACACAGGTGATGTCACCATTCAGCGGGATCAGGTTGGCATTCAATACAACAACGCAGAAAATCCTGGGTTGACTGAAGCACTGGTTGAGGTCGGGCAACTCATTGTTGACCTACAGCAAAAACATCCCCAGGCAACAGAAGCTCAAGTGCCTGTAATGATTGATGCAGAGTTTCAGGAGATAAAACGGACTCAACCCAAACGCTGGCAAAACATCCTTAACCTAAAACGTCAGTGGAATGGGTTAAAAAAAGGATTGCTTAAAGTGGGTGAACATTTTGCCGAAGAAACTCCCTGGGGTAAAGGTGTTATTGGCTATCTGGAGGGAGTCACCGATGAATTGGATAACGATGAAGACAATGGCAAAATGCATTTGCAATAATGCTTCTGCCCTTCTAGAAGGAGTGGCTGAAAACATTGGTAATCAGCAGTCAGGAGAAAAGCATAATGGCTAGAACCTTGATTGTTAATCTAACAGACGAATTAGAGCAGGCACTAACCATGCAGGCACAAAAATTAAATAAGTCCCTCGAAGAAATTGTACTCGAACTACTGTCCTGGCAATTACCGCCATTGCCTCAAACTTCAATGGAAGCCTCAACCGATGATGAAGATGATGACCCGCTCTTGGCATTAATTGGGTCGATTCACGTAGAAGGAATCCATGCTACGAATAGAGAGTTGGAAATGGAGAGTTACCAATAGTTTATCCAGGTTCTCAAGCAATTGTCTCAATCATGGGTTGAATCAAGGTTCCTTTCCAGACGTGCTCAAAGCGGATGCCAACTTTACGATGGAGCGATCGCACCTCCTCAGCATTGGTGGTTGAAAACAAACTTCTAAAACGGTCAGTTTCACGCAGTGAGTATCCACATTTGAACAAGTTCATCACTAGTCCATTGTCAAATTAAATTTGATGGGTAGCGAACACCCAAAAACTTGATGAGAGTTGAATTTTGCGGGTCTATGATCCGTCAAAATTTTCCCAACGGAACACTAGGTCGCATTGATCAGCTTAATGTGGCTGCTCCGGGTCTCATCATGACCACTACGGCTTTCTTCTAGAAATTTGCGGCGCATGGCACTGTAGGGCAGTACCCGCAAGACTTCCTGCACAGTTGTAATCCCGGTTGTCACCTTGTCAATGGCAGCGACCCGGAAAGAATCAAACCCACTTTCGTTCAGGTAGCGATGTAACTGGGTCATGGTGCCTTCATAGATGATCTGACGGATCGTATCATCGACGTTGAGCAATTCGATGATTGCCTCCCGTCCTAAAAACCCCGAATTAAAGCAGCGAGCGCAGCCTTTGCCCTGTTGCCACTGTCCTGTACTTGCCTGCTCCCACTCAATACCCAGCACCTTTAAATCTGCTTCAGTAGGCTGGTAAGGCTCAGCGCAATGGGGGCAAACTTTACGCACTAGCCGCTGGGCGACAATTCCCAACAGGGCATCACTAATCAAGCCGGGGTCAGGTCCAATATCCTTCAGTCTGGGGATGGCACTTACTGCATCATTGGTGTGAAGGGTCGTCAGGACCAGGTGTCCGGTGAGTGCTGCCCGAACAGCAGTTTCTGCCGTCTCATGGTCCCGGATTTCGCCCAGCATGATGATGTCCGGGTCTTGCCGCAGAATGGCACGCAGTCCAGCCGCAAAGGTCATGCCCGCCGGTTCATGTACCTGGGTTTGGGTGATGCGGGGCAGGATGTATTCAACCGGGTCTTCTACGGTCACTACATTGACAAATTCTGTAGCAACCGTTTGCAGGCTGGTATAAAGGGTGCTGGTCTTGCCAGAGCCGGTCGGTCCCGTGAAAATAACCATGCCCTGGGGCTGCTGAAGCCAGCGTTTGTAGATTTCCAGAGTGTGTTTAGAGAAACCCAGTTCATCCATGCTGGAGAAAGGATTTTGCCGAGGCAGAAGCCGGATCACGGCTTTTTCGCCACCGACACAGGGCAGGGTACTGACCCGCATATCCAGTCCCAGGTCGGTGGACTGTCCGGAAGCGTAACTTTCACCCAGGCGGGCATCTTGAGGACGACGACTTTCGGCAATGTCCATATCGGACATGACTTTGAGTGCCACGATCGCCCGCCGGCTAATTTCCATCGGCAGGGTTGTAATATCTCGCAGAATGCCATCAATCCGGTAGCGGACTCGTAGCCCTTCCAGGGTCGGTTCCAGGTGAATGTCACTGGCTCGGTTGCGGAGAGCACCAGAAATAATCGTTTTAATCCGCCCGATCTGGTCCGCCGCTTTGGACAGAAGCTCCTTAGTGACTTCACTAATGTCTTCCTGTTCCAGTTCGCCGGTCAGCGGATTGACAAAAGGTTGGGCACTGATCTGGTTACAGTTTAGATTTTGGGCACGGTGCCATGCTCGGTAGCTCTTGTCAGAAATGGGGATAATTTTGATCTCAGTGAAGGTGCGATCGCTCAGGGTGCGAATCACCTCCGGTGTAACGGTCGCTGGACTACCCAGGTAAAAGCAGTTACGCCATAACAGTAGAGGGAGCAGGGGCGGAAGGGTAGAGCGATCGGGAAATTCCCTTAGAAATCGATAGCTCACTTCAGCATCTAGCAGTCCAAGAGCGACAAGACCGTCTTGATCAACCAGAAGATTGAGCGCTTCTTCGCAACTCATCTCGCGCTTCTTTAGTTTTTGCCAGACAGAAAGGGTAGATGCGGTAGATTTCATAAAAGAGAAGGATGGAACGTCTGGAGAGGTCCGTAACTGAGCGAAATGGATGTAAATTTCTTAGCCCTTGCAGGACAACAGCGGGATGGTGGGCTGGCATCAGGTTCCCAGAGGGGTTGGGAGCAGAAAAGAGCAAAAAAGCTACGGGTTTTCCACGAACACAGATTGTGGCAAATTTAGCAGCCGTTGGAGGAGACGCTAATCGGCGAGTCGAATCCTTCAGTAGTGTAAGTGTTGAACCATCAAGAAATAAAGTGCTGATGGATACATCCCCCAGTCAACCTTTGGTGGGAGGCAGGGGAAGGATCTGAGAGGGGAAAGTGAAAAGTGAGGGAGCCAGGAGTGAACGACTATTACCCGTATACCCGTAAAATTCAAACCTCTTCTCTCTTCCCTTGATCGTCTCCCTTTGACCCATTGGATTCATTATTTGAAGGATGCAGGTTTTTCTGTTGCATGAACTGCTTCAGTGCCGTTTGGCGATTGGTCATAAACCGATTCCAGAAACCTGGAAGCAACCCATCCATTGTTTTAGCAATGGACCATACCTCCAATGCCATCATGTTATAGAACGAACGGTCAGCCCGCTGCAAATTCTCAATCCATTGGTCAATATTCATGGATTGTAAAGATTCCTGATCCGGCGGATCAGAGTGATCAGCGTTAGATTTGGACATTGAAAATTTCTCGTGATGAATCAGCGATCGCTCTGCACCCTGAACCTACTAGTCTAAAAGCCCATTCCAAAAGCCTCAACGACTGGAGGGCATGAATGGAATTTAAATTTACAGCCGTTTTCCCTTGCATCAGCCCGATCCTCACCCATCCCCCCATCCCCACGCGGCTGTGGTTGACTCGTCTAAAAATCACTCTAAGGCAGCGTCTGGACGGGACATATTCAGTCAAGCTTTACTCATCATGCCCATAAACCTGAGGGGGTATTTCATCCGGTTGGACTGTACTGGAATGTTAAGTTTGCTCAATTTACCCTCCTCCTGCCCAGTCGTCAGCATCTTTAATGTGTTCAGGGGACGCTGTCCTGAAATAATGAGTTGTTGCTGGACTGTTTTGTTCGTTCGCTGAAAGCGGCGTCTGATTTTCCATGAAGCTCCGTTCGTTTTACTCAATTCTGACCAGTGTGGTCGTCGTGCTGCTGCTCGTTGCGGCGGGTGGATTTTTCTGGCTATTGTCCCAAAGTCCGCTGAATTTGTTGAAATCAGGGGAAGGGGTGACTCCTGCTGCTGCCATGTTTGTGCCCAGGCAGGCTCCGGTAATGGCATCGCTGTTGGTCAACCCTGAGCAACTGGAGGCGTTTCGGCTAGTGGTGGCAAGTCCGGGAGACCGGCGACGGGTACGGGCAGAGGTCAACCAGATTAGAGAAAGTCTGCTGGCAAACACAGGGTTAAATTACGAGCAAGATGTAAAACCCTGGTTGGGCAATGAGGTGACTTTGGCGGTCACAACGCTGGACGTTGACCGGGATGCAGCGAATGGAAAACAGCCTGGATACCTGCTGGCGATCGCCACCAAAGCCCCGGAGATCTCCCGTGAGTTCCTGCAACTCTTCTGGCAGAAACGGGCGATCGCTGGGACTAATCTGGTGTTTGAGCAGTATAAGGGCGTGAAGCTAATCTACGGCAGTGGCGCAGAAGAATACAGAAGTCAGGAACCAGGGGGCAAAGGGATTGGCGCTCCCAGTAAAACAGGCAGCACTCCCGTTGGAAGCAGCCAGAAGAACTCAAAACTCAAAACTCAAAACTCAAAACCTCCCCTCATCCCTTCCCCTTCCCCCCTCTCTCCTTCCCTCGCCAGTGCAGCGGTAGGCGATCGCTTCATTCTGTTCGCCAGCCATCCCAAAGTTTTACGGGATGCGATTAATAATGTTCAGGCACCTGATCTAAGTCTGAGTAGTGCAAGTTTCTATGAACAGGCGCTAGACACCCTGACCGAGCCACGGATTGGGCTGTCTTTTATCAATCTGCCTGGTCTTTCTACCTGGCTGGCTGAAGAGACGACGATTCCTGGCAAAAAAGCAATTCCACCAGCTTCCAGCAAATTCGATGCCAGCAAACCCGATGCCGGTAAAGCAGACTTCGGTAAAGCAGGATCGTCTCCTACCTACCAAACTATGGCGATCGCCCTGGAACTTGATCGGCAAGGGCTTCTCGCAGAAACCGCATTGTCAGGTGGGCAAAAAACTAAAATTGCAGCCACCCTGTCCCAACCGGCAGGCGCTTTACAATATATTCCTGCTAACAGTACATTCTCGGCATCGGGCATTAATCTCGATCGCCTCTGGTCAGAACTTTCAACCGACTTAAAGAGTTACGAAACGGCATCTCAACTCCTGAATCAGCCCCTAGCGGATCTTCAGAATCGTTGGAAGATTGACCTGCCTAAGGATGTGTTTAGCTGGGTCAAAGGAGAATATGCCCTGGGGCTAATCCCAGATACCAGCACACTTCCAGCGGGGCAGGCAAAGAACAACAATAACCCTGTCCCTGCTTCTGCTGATGATAACTGGATGTTTGTAGCCCAACGTTCCGATGTGGGTTTAGCAAAGCAGGGCATTGAACGATTGGATGCGATCGCCCAAAAACAGGGTTTGAGCATTGGTCCGCTCAAGCTTGGCGATCAAACCGTTTATGCCTGGACTCGTCTGACCACAGGTTCGGCTCCACAGGATAGCTCAGATCTGGCTTTGCAGGCAGAGGTCAGAGGGGTTCATGCGACGGTTGGCAACTACGAAGTTTTCACCAATTCCATTGCCTCAATGGGGCGAGTGCTGAAAGCGACACAAGCTTCATTAGCCAAAGATGCCCGCTTTCAACAGGCGATCGCCCCCCTCCTCCAACCCAACAACGGCTATCTCTATATCGACTGGGCTGCCAGCCAACCCTGGCTAGAAGAACGATTTCCGCTCCTGAAACTGGTTGAACTCTCCGGACAACCCCTATTCAACCATCTAGAATCCTTAACATTGAGCAGCTACGGCAACCAATCAGGCGTGCAGCGGGGAGGAGTGTTTATTAAGCTGGCGCAGTAGGAGTGAGGGTGAGTTGAGAGTTGAAAATGACTAATGACCAATGACCAACCAACAACCTCCTCACCCCTCACTCCCAACCGCTTCCCCGATCGCCCCCATCCCCCGTTTCTCCAGCTTCTGCAACAGTCCTACTAAAATTCGTTTGACCATCCAGGGTCCTTCATAAACCCAGCCGGTATAGACCTGGATCAGGCTGGCTCCGGCAGTGATTTTTTCCCAGGCATCCTCTGGAGTGAAGATGCCGCCTACGCCAATGATCGGTAGTTGACCCTGGGTTTCCTGATAGATGAAGCGAATGACTTCTGTAGAGCGCTGGCGTAGGGGTGCGCCACTAATGCCACCGGCTTCTTCCTGGACAGAGTTGCCCGTGGCTTTAATCAGGGAAGTCTGAAGTCCATGTCGATTAATGGTCGTATTGGTGGCAATGATGCCCGCCAAATGGTGTTTCTGTGCCAGGTCAAGGACTGCCGCGATCGCCTCCCACTCCAAATCGGGCGCAATCTTGACCAGCAAAGGTTTCTGTCCCTGGTTCTCCTGTTGTAATGCGCTCAGAATAGGCTCCAGATTTTCAGTTGCCTGGAGCGATCGCAGCCCCGGTGTATTGGGCGAACTCACATTCACCACAAAGTAATCGCCCCAATCTTTTAGCTGCTTAAAACTGCTCAGATAATCCGTTGCGGCATCTTCCAGAGGAGTGACCTTGGACTTGCCCAGGTTGATGCCTAGAGGGTTGGGGTTTGCGGGGCGGGGGGTGTCAAATCCTTCCCCTCTGCTCCCCCTCTCCTCCTCCCCCCATCTCTCCCCCAACCTCGCTGCCATCACCTCTGCCCCCTGATTATTAAACCCCATCCGGTTGAGAACCGCCTGATCCAGAGGCAGGCGAAACAGACGGGGACGGGGGTTGCCCGGTTGCGGCTTCAGGGTGACGGTGCCCAGTTCTGCAAAACCAAAACCAAAGTCAGACCAGATGCCAGAGGCAACCCCATCTTTGTCAAACCCGGCAGCAAGACCAATGGGGTTGGAAAAATTTAGCCCCCAAAGGGTTTGGTCTAAACGAGGGTCAGAAAGACTATAAGCCTGACGTAATTGGTGGCAGAGCCAGGGATTGGGGGGGCGATCGCGATTTCCATCTAACCAACCCAGTACCCTTAGCGTTTGTTGGTGAAGCCACTCTGGATCGGCATTTAATCCAGAGAATAGAATTGGACGAATGGCAGCCCGATAAATATCCATCTGAACGATTAGAAACCAACTAGGATGGAAGCAATGCAATCTAAAGGTAAAGCGGTTGAACAATTGGCTTTACCCAAAGGGTTCCTGTGTAAATTTTTACCTTGTATATCTTTGCACGCCATCGGTTCTGCTCATTACTCTAGTTGTATTAGCCTATCTGCCGCTCTTATCACATGGTTCAACAGAAAGAGCCAAATGCCCCATATGATAAACAGCTAGTTTCCCTGGGGCGTGTTTTGCAAACCCTACGGGAAGAGGAAAATTCAGACGTTCTGATTGATGCCGTTTTGAATTATCTTCGGACAGAATTTGACTATGACCTGATCTGGATTGGGCTGTATGACCGACTGGAGCATCGGCTACATGGTAAGGGCGGGGCGACCCCTTCGGGTGAGGTGGGGCTGCTCAAGCAACGGTTTACACTCAATCCTGGCGATATTTTAGAACAGGTCGTCATTCAACAGCGTCCCCTGGCGGTTCCCGATCTGCGCGAAGAACTAAGGGCGGGGGAGTGGCGCAAGGTGGCACAAACTTACAACATCCAGGGCACGGTCGTTTTTCCGATTCGCTACAAAGACCGCTGCTATGGGGTGACATTATTAGGAACTCCCCATTGGGGGGTGTCGCCTAAAACCGATGAAAAGGCACGCCTATCCATGATTTTGGGAGGGCTGGGAACAGCGCTTTACCAGATTGAAGTCGAGTGGCAACGGCAACAAATTAAACGCCCTGATCAGCCTCTCCTGGCATTGTTAACGAAGCTGCGATCGCTCCCCGGTTTAGGTGCCCGTCTGGAAGCAATTGTCGAAGAAACCCACCAGTTCATTCATCCCACCCGCACCAGTGTTTACTGGTTTGAGCGGGAACGGCGCTACTTCTGGCGCAGGGTGGGAAATCGCCAAAAAGCCACTGGTTTCAGTGAGACAAACCAGCCATCCTCCGGCATTACGGTACAAGAGGTGAGCGGATTTTACCAGGCGCTCCTCTCCGACCAAATTGTCTCGATTGGTGAAGCGCACAGTTCCCTCAAGGCGGATACGACCAGTCGGTTAATGCAACAAATTCGGGCGCGATCGCTGCTGGCAGCCCCCATTCTGTTCCAAAACGAACTTCTGGGGTTTCTGGCAGTCGAGGGCAATGAACCTCGGATTTGGGAGGATGAGGAGAAAAACTACGTCCGGGGAGCCGCCCAGATTGTAGCGCTCATAGCCCCCCTGGATGAGATGGAACAATCCATTGACCAGATTCGGCTGGATCAGGTGTTGACTGCCGAAATTGCCCATTCCATCTACAGCGACGATGACTGGAAGGCAACGCTAAAGATGTCAGCCGACCAGCTTTGTAAACGGTTGAGAGCAGAGCGATTTCTTGTACTGGTTTATGACAAAGACCAGGCAAAATTTGAGATTTGCTATCAAAGTCAGCCCCACAACCGCCGACATTTGAGCGTTCCCCTGGATGCTTTGAATGATACAGACCGCAAATTGCTGGAAAAAAGCAGCGAACCCATTGGGCTGGAAAACCTGGATGGGGATCTGCGATTGCTGGCGTGGCGCGATCGCCTGTTAGAGATAGGGGTTCGGTCACTAATGCTGTGCAACACCTCGATTGGGCACTCGCTGGAAGGGGTGGTCATCATTTGCCATGAAACACCCCGTACCTGGAGCCGGACTGAGCGCGAATTGGTCAGAGTCGTTAGCCAGCAAATTGGTTTAATCCTGCACCAGTGGCAGTTACAGAAGCAGAATGAGCAACAGCAGAAAATTATGCAGACAATTCAGTGGGGGCTGACTATGATTCAGCAAACCCACCAGCTTGAGGTGCTGGAACGGTCTGCCCTTCAGCAAATTTCCCAGGTGCTTCAGGTGCCACTGGTTGCTCTCATTACCTGGTCTCCCGGTCAGGCGACGGGGCAGATCAGAAACGCGATGATTACCAACGATCGCTTTGGTATCAACATGGATTGGGAGATCCCGATCAGCACCGATGCTCTGCTAGGTTGGACTCTGGAAAGTGATGCTCTACTACCATTGACGATTGAAGATATTCCCTTTGACACCCGCCAGTGGCTGTCTGGAATGGGCATCGGTCAGGTTTTGACCATGGCATTGCGAACTGCCCCAGAGCACGAACCTACGGGAATTGTGCTGGTGGCAGATGTGAGCGATCGGCGGTGGGCAGACCGATACCTGAGTGCCTTTGGCACCCTGGTTAGCCAGCTTGCCTGGTCACGTCGCTACCTCAACCTGACCCACACGCTCTCCATCCAACGAGAGGAACTGGAGCGACTGAACTGGTATAAGCATCGTCGGTTAGAAGAACTGTATCGCTCCCTGACTGGCAGCCTGCAACGGTTGAACCAGTTGGATAACCCCAAAGATCCCCTATTCATCACCCGCCAACAGCAAGCACTCAAGCAACTCACAGAATCCATTGGCACCCTACCCCAACTGATTCAGGAAGAACTGTGGCGAACCCGGACCTTTACCCAAACCATTCCCCTGATTTCCTTACTAAAGCGGGCATTAGAGCGGGTGGATGCCCTGATTAAACAACGCCAACTCTGGTCCCAGGTTCACAATGAAACCAACCTGACGATTAGCGGCGATGTCGTCAAGATGGAACTGGTCATCTATGAACTGCTGTTGATTGCCTGTGAGCGATCGCAGTCTGGAAATCGGATTGACATCTGGTGCCGTCAGATCGACAACCGCTGGCTAGAAATTTCAATCACCGATAACGGCATCGTTGAACCTCGCTTATTTGAGGAACTTGAAACCGGACGGATTCTGGACGTACTGGCTCCATCCCTCTTAGATCATCCCCCCGGTTTGCATCTAATGATCTGCCAGACTCTGATGAAAAAAATTGGAGGCGATCTCAACTTTTACAAGTTGGAAGATAATCGTACCCTCAGCCGCCTGGTTCTTCCTTTGGTAAACACAAGTCGTTCGGGGATCACCAAGCCTCAATGAGGGGAGGGGGGAGTTGAGAGTTGAGAATTTCCCTCCTTCGCCTCTGCTCCCCCTCCTCTCTTCCCTTCTCTAACAACCAACAACTAACAACCAACAACTAATAACTAACAACTACTCATAATCCTTTCTCCAAAGGCTCTGAGTAACCTTGAATATTTTCAGGGTCAAACTGGCGCAGAATTCCGGTTGCCTTTTTGGTCAGTGTTTCTGAACCCTTGACGATAATCAAGTACTTCCCAGCACTTAATCGGTTGCGGTAGGGCAGGGCATCGCCGCCACCCACAATCAGACCAACCCCCCCTCCTACGAAAAAGCTACCCATTGCTCCCGCGATCGCCCCCAACAGCCCACCGATTACATGATTGCCAACCTCTCCCGCCCAGGCAAAGGTATTGAGTCCGGTGATCAGGTTAAAAACATAGCCTGCGGCAAATCCGAAAGGGATCAGCCAGGAAGACATCAGCTTCGCCAGTTTGCCCGCTTCCTCATTCGGGTCAATCAAGCCGTACTCATCGGCACTCTTATACCCGCGCCCCAAAATTGCCACGCTATCCATTGGCAAACCCTCTTTCTCCAGAGCAGAGTAGGCAGACTCTGCCTGAATGCGATCGCTCAACACAGCCACAAGATAATTCATGGGATCACCAGCAAGCTTCCATTACCAGCCTACCAGGGCAAGTTCCCTATAGGGAGTGAGGAGAGAGGAGCAAGGGCAGAGGGGTAGAGGGGCAGCGGGGGCTTTTCAATTCACAACTCACAACTCACAACTCAAACCTCCCCCCTCCTGAGATTAAAAAATCAAGTTTCTTCAGTTAATTAATGCCCAAAATGACGTAATTTAAAAGTTCTGCCTACCGGCAACTGTTCGCTCTGCCTCAGAGAGAAAAGCCTTTATGGTTGGGTTGATACCTTTGATGGTGGTCGCTGGTTTATTGGCTCCTGCACTGTTTTCCACGGCACATTCTGTTTAATCTCTTAGCTTGCCATGCCTAAAGTTTTAGTTTCAGATCCAATTGACCAGGTTGGGATCGATATCCTCTCCCAAGTTGCCCAGGTCGATGTCAAGACCGATCTTTCCCCTGAGGACTTAATTCGCACAATTTCGGAATATGACGCGCTGATGATTCGCTCTGGCACTCGCGTCACCAAAGAGGTGATTGAAGCCAGTGATAATCTGAAAATCATTGGTCGAGCTGGGGTTGGTGTCGATAATGTTGATGTGTTGGCAGCCACTCGTAAGGGGATCGTGGTGGTTAACTCCCCAGAGGGCAACACGATCGCAGCGGCTGAACACGCTCTGGCGCTGATGATGGCGATGTCCCGTTATGTAGCGGATGCTAACCAATCGGTTAAGAGTGGCAAGTGGGATCGCAAGAGCTACACGGGGGTTGAGGTGTACAAAAAGACCCTGGGTGTCGTGGGTCTGGGCAAAATTGGTGCCCATGTTGCGACTGTCGCCAGGGCAATGGGGATGAAACTGCTCGCATACGATCCCTTTATTTCCCATGACCGTGCCGAGCAGTTGGGCTGTCGCCTGGTCGAGCTGGATCTGCTATTTCAGGAGTCTGACTACATCACGCTGCATATTCCCAAAACGCCAGAAACGAAGCATTTGATTAATGCCGAGGCGATCGCCAAAATGAAACCGACTGCCCGGATTATTAACTGTGCTCGTGGTGGCATTATTGACGAAACTGCTCTGGCAGAGGCGCTGAAAGCAGGTAAAATCGCCGGAGCTGCCCTAGATGTTTATGAAGAGGAACCCCTGAAGGAATCGCCCCTGAAGGTGCTGGGTAAGGAAATGGTAATGACCCCTCACCTGGGAGCCTCAACCGAAGAAGCTCAGGTGAATGTGGCGATCGATGTAGCAGAACAAATTCGGGATGTGTTGCTGGGTTTACCTGCCCGGTCAGCCGTTAACATTCCCGGACTACGCCCCGACCTGCTGGAGCAACTGCGTCCCTACCTGCAACTGGCAGAAACCCTCGGAAATCTGGTTGCCCAACTCGCAGGTGGGCGGATTGAGTCGCTTAACATCCGGCTCCAGGGCGAACTGGCAACTAACCAGAGCCAACCGATCGTCGTTGCCGCCCTCAAAGGGTTGCTTTCCCACGCATTGCAAGAGCGGGTCAACTATGTGAATGCCAGCCTGGAAGCAAAAGAGCGGGGGATTCATGTGATTGAAACCCGCGATGCCACGATTCGTGACTACACTGGCTCCCTATCATTGACCGCAACGGGATCCCTCGGCGAACACTCCGTGACTGGGGCGTTACTGGGCGAGTCAGAAATGCGGATTACCAGTGTGGATGAATTTCCGGTCAACGTTCCACCCAACCGCTATATGCTGTTTACCCTGCACCGGGATATGCCAGGTATTATCGGCAAGATTGGGTCACTGTTGGGTAGTTTTAATGTCAATATCGCCAGTATGCAGGTAGGGCGTAAGATTGTCAGAGGGGATGCCGTCATGGTTCTGAGTATTGATGATCCTCTTCCCGACGGAATTTTGAGTGAAATCCTGAAGGTTCCAGGGATTCGGGATGCTTATACGGTAACGTTGTAGAAAGTTTTGAGTGTTGAGTTTTGAGTGTTGAGTTTAAGTTCGCCCTCTGAATTCAGAACTCAAAACTTATCGCTCATAACTCTATGGCAAACAGTTGGTGGGAAATTCAGGTTCTCTGTGATCTAGCGCTGGAAGAGATAGTCTTCTGGCGATTAGAGAAATTTGGCTGCCGGGGGGCTTCTACTGAGAAAAGAGGCTACTCCTGTCTGATGTGTGCTTATCTACCTCAGGAGCAGGCGCATGTGCTGGATCTATCAGCGCTGTCGCTGTTGCTGCGCCAGGATGCCCTCTGCATGGGGCATCCTATCCCAGCCATTCAGTGGGATTTAATTGATGAGGAGGACTGGGCAAGCACCTGGAAACAGCACTGGCAACCCCAGGAAGTGGGCGATCGCTTTCTGATTTATCCCGCATGGCTTCCTGTGCCCGCCCAGTCTGATCGAATTTTGCTACGTCTAGAACCGGGGGTTGCGTTTGGCACTGGAGACCACCAGACCACCCAGCTTTGCTTGGAATCTCTGGAAATGCGCTTAGTCTCTCCGTTTGAGGGTGAGAAAAGTGACACAGAAGGCTTAACCATTGCTGACATTGGTTGCGGCTCTGGCATTCTCTCCATTGGGGCGATTTTATTAGGAGGGAAAAAAATTTATGCCGTAGACACAGATCCTCTGGCAGTTAAAGCCACCCTGGAGAACCGGGAACTGAACCAGATTGCTCCCGATAGATTGGTGGTCGAGCAGGGTAGTGTAGACCACGTAGCCCAGATGATTGAAGCTCCCCTGGATGGCATCGTCAGCAATATCCTGGCGGAAGTCATCATCGACCTGATTCCAGGTATGACCGCCATTACCAAACCAAATGCCTGGGGCATTCTCAGCGGTATTCTGCTGGATCAGGTAAAACCCGTCGCCGATACCTTAGAGGAGAACGGCTGGATCGTTGCTGCCCTCTGGAAACGACAGGACTGGTGCTGCTTGAATGTGCGGCGATCGTAACGTAACTAACTATGCCATATTATTCTCAATTGCCCACCGTGCCAGTTCGGTTCGGTTATGGAGTCCTGTTTTACCCAGCATATTGCTGACGTGGCTTTCAATGGTTCGCTGGCTAACGTTTAGCTCATCGGCAATTTCCCGGTTCGCCATCCCTCGTGCCACAAATTGAACCACCCGCAGTTCAGTGGGGGTCAACTCTACATCAAACGGCACCTGGATCTTAGGACCACTGTCAGAATTTCTCCCTGGGCGTTCAGCAATCCGGGCAGCTTGTTTCAAGGACGATTCGACCTGGGCGACTAACTCTTCTGGCTCAAACGGCTTCACCATGTAAACATCGGCACCCGTATTCAGCCCCTTGACCCGATCCTGGCTTTGCCCTTTAGCGGAAAGGAACAGGACTGGAATCCAACTGGTGCGGGGATCTTCCCGGACATGCTTCACCAGCGAATACCCATCCATTTCGGGCATCATCACATCGCAAATAATCATGTCTGGAATGTCAGATTCTAGAACTTCCAGTGCTTCCCGACCATTCTCAGCCGTGACCACCTCATAACCTCGGAACTCCAGGTAGTCCTTGACTAGCAGGATTAGGTTAGGGTCATCGTCAATAAGCAACAGACGCTTATGATTTCCTACACTGGTTTCCTTCATGCTGGGCTACTCACTATTCCTGAATATCGATGGGATGGTCATTAATAAAAGCTTTCAGAGAATTTCAAACATCAAAAAAAAGGCTTCAAACTCAATCTCCTCAACCCATAAGACAAACTAATCCATGTCTCTGAACACTATTTTAGGTAGCCTCAGGGTATTTGCTGAAATTTCAATAATTCTAAATACTAACTGAACACTCGTGAACATACAGATTTGCAACACAAACCTTGTGCCATTATATAGCTTTACCAGAAAGCATAATACTTATAAAACCATTGGCTGAAATGGTTGAGGGATAGATCGTTCATATTCTGTGAAACTGAAGATTCAAGCATTAAATTGCTCCTGTGGAATGGCGATCGCCCCCATCTTCTTCGATTCCTGCCCCAATTTGAACAGGGCTGGAAGAAACGGAATTACCGGGTAGCGGATGAGTTAGAAATGCATATTCCTGCACCACTTGATTTCCAATTAGATGTTCTTGAATGATACGCTCAATTACCTCAGGTGTTGCATTTCGGTACCACACTCCATCAGGGTAGATCACTAGAATTGGACCCTGGGTACAAACCCGAAGGCAGTTTGCTTTGGTGCGAAAGACACAGTCGGGTCGGGTTTCCGTGGGTTGATCTAGTTGCAGTTCCTTCAGACGGTTTTTCAGATAATCCCATGCCTCCAAGCCAACCTCCTTGGAGCAACACTTAGGCTTAGTTTGATCCGCACAGAGAAAGATATGGCGCTGGATCTGACTCATCCCCAATGCCCGCACACACACAGCCAGGGTATCTGATTGGCAAGTCTCAGTTGGGTGAGGAAGGTTGGAAGTCATGGGGAAGGGAGGGGGAAAGTTGAGAGTTGAGAGTTGAGAGTTTTGAGTTGAGAGTTGAAGGCTGAAGGCGAAAAGCTAAAGGCTGAAAGCAAAAGGCGAAAAGCTAAAGGCTGAAAGCAAAAGGTGATTGACTTGATCACTGACTGCCAACTAACAACTAACAACCAACAACTCCTTATCCCTCCCCTATCGCCTTCTGACAGCTTACTCTCATTACCTTTTAGCTTGAACCAGTAAGACCGACTTGACGGGTCTGCCCACAGGGTTCCCGGTGTCATCCAGTTTGCCATAGAGGGTTGTACCCCGGAAGTGGAGGGCAGAGGACGTACCACCATCCAGGTTCATGGCTTGCTGTGCCCCTAATCTTTTCATCAAAGCTGCCAGATCGGGTAGAGATATTCCAGAGGAGACAGGATCTGTTGGATGCTGTGCCACCATGACCAGGAGGATACTGCCATTGGAGGTAATACCAACCGCGCTTCTGGCGTTGGGCTGGCGGCTGCCAATTGCATCTCGAATGACCACGCCCTCGCCAAAATCGACAAACCCTTCCTGAACGGAGGTATTTTCTGGAAGCAATTGGGGACCACCACCGATCGCATCCGCCAACTGGCAATTAGCAGGAATCGGATCACGATGACGGGCGATCGCATACCTGAAAGTCTCTCCACAGCGGTAACGCCGAAACTCTGAACGATTCAGGATCCTGTCCATATAAGGGGTTAAATCAGGGTTATTCATCAGGCGATCGTTAAGACCAGGATCAGCTACCAATTTTCCGTTGAGAACCCCATAGGAGGTTGTTTTTTGATTGGCTGGATCAAAAAAGCCTGCATTGATAGCCGCGATCGCCTGATACTGGTGGGCAAAATCACCTACCTCACGAGTACCCTCTGCCAGCGCTGGGACAACTTCAAACCCCAGCGCTGGAATCTGCAAGCTGTAGGCGATCGCCCGTGGCAAGGAATGGGTTTGATAAACGATTTCTGGCTTTGGCATTGCCTGAGTCTGGGAAGGAATCACCGGGGCAGAAGAAGATCGCCCCAAATAACATCCTCCCACCCCCATAGCCAGTCCTATAGTCAGCCCTATCAAAATTCTTCTCCCCATCTCCCTATCTCCATCAATCAACCAAATTCTCCGTATGGGATACCCCCTTCACCCGAACTTCCCAAAAGATTCGCCGGTCGGTTTCTGCTTCTGGACATTTTTCCCCCTCAAAAATCAGACGAAAGTCTGCATCGGGTTTGATACAGAACCACTGCTCTCCTGTATCTCCTTGCCAAACCCGATCCTCATCCTTATCCGCCGCATAGAGATAGTAGTAACTGCCCGGTTCAAGGTCGCCGGGAACCACCGTCCCACATTGCCCCTGCCCCAGCAGTAGCCACCCCTCAGACTGCCAGCGTCCTTTGCCCAGACTATAGCCCACGGCAACATAGGCAACTCTAGAGGAGTTATTACAAACGTCCAGGGCGGCTCTGGCAGAACGGGTACCCCCAGGATAGACGACTGACGCTGCCACAAAAGCGGTTAAACCAATAAAACTGCGAAACCTTCCCATTCAATCTCTTCTGTTCAAGGCAGATATAATTTTTAGCCAACTTACCCCAAAATTTCAGCCAAGACAAATTGAGGAGTGGAAAGTTGAGAGTTGACAGTGGAAAGTTGAGAGTGCATGTCACCTTTGTACCCTCACCCTAAATCCCTCTCCCCAAGGAGAGGGACTTTGAATCCTGCCCCCTTCTCCCTGGGGAGAAGGGTTGGGGATGAGGGTAAATCAGGAACTTGCAAAAGTGACATGCTCCCAGAGTTGAGAGTGGAAAGTGCCCCTCTGCCCCTCTGCTCCTCTGCCCCCTTCCCCTCTCTAACCACTAACCACTAACCACTAACCACTCCCCTCCCCTTACCGGAGCGATCGCCTTACCGCTGCACTTAGCCAATCGACCAGGAAGGTCAGCAGCACAAATCCGCCCAGAGTCACCACCATTCCCTGGTAGTCAAAGCTACTCAATTGCTCCATCAAGACTCGCCCCAAGCCTCCGGCTCCTACCAACCCTACAATCACCGTTTCCCGCATACATACCTCCCAGCGATACAGGTCGTATGCCAGAAACCGGGGCAGGGTCATGGGCAACACCCCGTAAAGAAATACTGAAGCGGCAGGTGCGCCCTGTGCTTTGAGTGCCTCCAAAGGACGGAAATCCAAATTTTCAATCACTTCTGCTTTCAATCGCCCCAAAATGCCCAGGTTGTGAAGCCCCAGGGCGATCGCCCCTGGCAAAATCCCTGGAAACAGGACGTACAACACCACTAGCGCCCAAATGGGAGCCGGAATTGCCCGACTTAGTAACAACACCGCCCGGCTCAGCAACAGCCCAACCCATGCCCCAATTCGGCTGAACACACTGGCTCGACCCGGATTTAATAACCCTCCTGGCAAAAAGAAGTTATGCGCCGCAGGAAACGCTAGGAACGCTCCTCCAACCGCTGCCAGGGCGATCGCCAGCACCGACATTACCACCGTCTGTCCAGACAACCGGAATAATTGCGAAGCCGCCTCCCAATCTGGTGGCAAGCAGGACTGCACCATATCCACCAATCGCTGCCACGTCACAGGTGCCCACAGTTTGGTGAAGTCAGCACCGACATACCAGAAGCAGAAGCCAAGCAGGAGAAGGGGGAATAGGGAATAGGCGAACGAGGCGGGGCGGAGGCGGGGAGAGGGGGAGAGAGTTTTGAGTTGAGAGTTTTGAGTTGAGAGTTTTGAATTGGGAGTTTTGAATTGGGAGTTTTGAGTTGAAGCTTGAAAATCACTCCTCTGCCGCTCTGCCGCTCTGCCGCTCTGCCGCTCTGCCCCCTGCGTCCTCACATTCAAATCCAATCGACTGGCACACCCCCATTGCTGTCTCAGCCATGCACTTGAGAAGTCAACGCACCCATTCAGGATGAAAAGGGCATAGAAAAATGTCCAGAGCTGTTCATAACGGAGGGATTGCAGGCTGAGCATAATTTCGTAGCCTAAGCCACCCGCGCCAATAATGCCCAAAACCGCAGCCGACCGAATGGAACACTCGAAGCGGTAAAAGCTATAGGAGAGGAGATTGAGAAATGCCTGGGGCAGCAAGCTGTAGAAGAAAGCCGTTAAAGGGGCAACCCCGCTATTCAGCAATACTTGTAACGGCTGGCGTGGAGTTTCATCCAGGAGTTCTGAGAAGACTTTTGCCGTGATCGCTCCAAAGGGAACCGCGATCGCCAGCACGGCTACCAATGGATCCAGCCCAAACAGATTAATAAAGATCAGCCCCCAGATCAGTTCATGAATCGCACGGGGAACTGCCAGTCCTACACGGGCAATTAAGAACGGGGAATGGAGGGTGGGGAAGAGGGAGGAGGGGAAACGGGGTTGTCGCCTATCACCTATCGGCTGTCGCCTAAAAACTGCCTCCCACCAGACTTCGGAACATAAAATTCCGCCAATGAACCCCAACAACACACTGAAGAAAGTACCGCAAACGGCGTATGACAGGGTTTTCAGGGTTGCGTTCCAGGTTATTTGTAACAGCTCAGGACTCAAATCTGGATGAACGCTGGCACTGACAAACCGCCAGAACTGGGGTAGTCCATTAACGTTGAATAGGTCTCTTTGAAAAATTCCGGCTTGCCAGAGGGAAAAGGCGATCGCGCCCATTGCCAGCAATCCCCACTGGCGGACTGGACTGACAGACGGTGGGAAATGAAGCAGGGAGCGAGTTTTTGGCACAAACGAACGAATCCGGGTTATGAAAAAATCAATCAGCCAAAATGGTGGCAGAGATCCTTTTAGAGTATCTTGCCCTGGCTGCTACCGACTACCTGACGCCTCAAAACTCCGCCTCATCTGTCAACGTTTCGATCAATAAATCAACCTGCTTTTGTCGTTGAGCTAGAAAGGTTTCACACTGACGTAAATATTCCACAGCCGCAGCGAACTGATCAAAAACATCCGCAAGTTCTAGTTCGCCCGCCTCAATGCGTGCCATGATCTCTTCAACCTTTTTAACCGTTGTCTCGTAATTCCAACCTGCCTGAAACGGTTCAGACGTGGAATCGAGACGATAATTATTCATGGGGGTATGGATATAGTACTCAGCGGCGTAGGTTTGCAACTATTCGGGGTGCCAGAGGTCAGGGGTCAGGAATAGCAGGCAGATTTGCGCCAGACTATCGCAGGCTCCATTAGAGCTTTTATCATTTGCTCCCACACAGTATCTAAAGGAACCCATCGTTACTATAGTTATATTCAAGCTTCAGGGGGTGTATTGAGGACTTCAGTAATCTTGACCTTTAACTGACCCTGTCCAAGCTGAATCTGCAAATCCTGACCAGGCAGCAATTCTTCAGCAGAGCGGGCGATCGCTCCATCCATTTGTCGCACCACGGCATAACCTCGCTTTAGCACGGCGCGTGGATCAAGCGTTTCCAACTTTTGCCTCAGCAACTGACAATGCTGGCTTGCCTGTTGAATTTGCAGGGCACTCCCTTGAACGAGCCGCATCCGCATCCATGCCAGCATCTGAGCTTCCTGCTGAAGCTTGCGATCGAGCTGAAGCTGGCGGAGTCGAATCCCCAGTCGTTGCAAGCGTTCCTGGCTGGCTTCCAGGTAGTAATCCATTGTTCCTTTGAGGGTCAAAATGCGTTCTAGATGTTCCCCATACAAATCCGCCAGCAAGGGAACTGCCTGCTCTGCCGCTGCCGTGGGGGTATGGGCACACACATCCGCCGCCAAATCTGCCAGCGTTTCATCTCGCTGATGTCCAATTCCAGCAATCACGGGGATAGAACAGTCGGCGATCGCCCGCACGACTCGTTCATCATTAAAACAGGCCATATCTTCAACCGCTCCTCCTCCCCGTGATAGAATTAGTACGTCTGATCTACTATCCAGTTCAACCCGTTGAATTGCATTGATAATAGCAACTGGAGCCTGATCACCCTGCACAAGTGCTGGAGAGAACAACACATGCAACCCTGGATACCGCCGCCGCAAAGTACGCTGAATATCGCCCCAGGCAGCCGCTTGAGGCGAAGTGACAACTGCCACCGTTTTGGGGTGGACTGGTAATGGACGCTTTCGTGCTGGATCAAACAGCCCCTCTGCCTCCAATCGATGGCGTAGTTGGCGATAGCGTAATGCCCGTAGTCCTTCTCCTGCCGGTAATGCTTGCCAGACGATTAATTGGTACTGCCCCTTTTGGGGATGAACATGGATTCTTCCCAGAATAATCAACTGTTCGCCCGGTACTGGCTCAGTTGCCAGCTTTTCCAGGTAACTATTCCACACCACACAACTAATTGCCGCCTTCGCGTCTGGGTCCTGTAAGGTAAAGAACAGTCCGCTCCGATAACGGTTTGCACTAGACACCTCCCCCGTCACCCAAACCTGCCTCAACTGAACATCCTGTTCAAGGAGGGCTTGGATGTATCCGGTCAACCCAGCTACCGAAAGTGCAGTATCTGGAACTAGTAAGCTTGGAAGATAGGAAGTCATAGCATGTGATGGTCTTCTCTAGCCACCTATAGATTAACTACACTGCATTTAATTTAATCGATACACTCAATTCTATTTTTGGCTTTCCACTCAATCTAAGCCACACATCCATCCACTCATCCATACGCCGTTGTGGTTTACTCATCTGAAAATCGCTGTATCTCCTCACCCAGAAGGGAATATTTGAATTAGAATTCCTCCAAGTTTGATTCCGTACCCCCTACTTCCATAGACACTTCCCGATTGAGGCGCTGATGGCTACTAAAACCGATAGTTCAGATAAGCAAAAAGCCTTGAACCTAGTGCTGACTCAGATTGAGCGGAACTTTGGTAAAGGCAGCATTATGCGGCTGGGAGATGCCAGTCGCATGAAGGTTGAAACCATTCCTACTGGAGCGCTGACCCTTGACCTGGCACTAGGCGGGGGGCTTCCCAAGGGACGAGTCATTGAAATTTATGGTCCAGAGAGTTCTGGTAAGACCACTGTTGCGCTACATGCTCTGGCTGAAGTGCAAAAAGTAGGAGGGATTGCTGCTTTTGTGGATGCAGAGCACGCGCTTGATCCTGCCTATGCCAGGTCATTGGGGGTGGATATTGACAATCTCCTGGTTTCTCAACCGGATACAGGTGAAGCTGCCCTGGAAATCGTAGATCAACTGGTGCGGTCCTCAGCCGTGGATATCATCGTGATTGACTCGGTTGCTGCCCTCGTCCCTCGTGCCGAAATTGAAGGGGAAATGGGTGACACCCATGTAGGTCTGCAAGCTCGTTTGATGAGTCAGGCATTGCGAAAAATTGCAGGCAATATGGGCAAGTCAGGCTGCACAGTTATCTTTTTGAACCAGTTGCGGCAGAAGATTGGGGTGACTTACGGTAGCCCAGAGACGACGACTGGTGGTCAGGCGCTTAAGTTTTATGCTTCGGTTCGTCTCGATATCCGTCGAATTCAAACCCTCAAGAAAGGGACAGAAGAGTATGGCATTCGGGCAAAGGTTAAAGTTGCGAAAAATAAGGTTGCTCCCCCTTTCCGGGTGGCTGAGTTTGATGTCATCTTTGGGCGGGGCATTTCCACGCTGGGCTGTTTGATCGATCTGGCAGAAGAAACCGGAGTCGTAATTCGTAAGGGAGCCTGGTACAGCTACAACGGCGACAATATTGCCCAGGGACGGGATAATGCGATTAAATATGCCGATGAAAGACCGGAGTTTGCCCAAAAGATTGAGCAGGAAGTTCGGCAGAAGTTAGAGATGGGCGCGGTTGTCTCTGCCAATTCAGTCGGGCAAACTGATCCGGCTGATGAGGATGAAGATTTGGATGAAGAGGAGTAAAACTTCAAGAAGTTCTGGGATGCACCCGATCGCTCCAAAGGACAATTGTTGAATCTGAGTTCATTCAAATTTGTCTCAGTTTCATCTGTTCTGGAGATTGCGGGGTCCGCCAACTCCAGGGTTAATCCTAGGCTTGCAGGCGACATGGTAATTCCACCAGTTGGATGCCACGACATCTCCGTTCTCGATGTTCACAATCTCTAACCTCACGGCACTCTTATGCTCGTTGCTGGGTAGAGGCTTATCTGTGAAGACAGGGGAGATACTGTGGCTACTACCGCTACCGCTACCACCGCCGCCGCTACCAGCCTGAAAAACGGGAGCGATCGTTTGGACACCCGCACCTCTCTGCCCTGGAGTAGAACCGCCTTGGACTGGTGCCGGTAGTGGCAATGGAACCTTGTGGAGGACAGTGGCAGTGTTTTCTGCAACGAAGGTTGAGAAAACCGTAGAAACGGGTCCATGTGCCCAGCGGAAGCGATACTCCACGGTTGCCGGGTCGAACCCATGCGTTTTAGAAATGGTGCCCTTGAGAATCAGTTCAGCAGGACAGCTCATTTCTATTTTGTTGCTCTGTCTAGCCGTACTTCTTGCAGTAGTGGAAGCGGTATTGGGGTTGATCACAGCTAACATGGTTTGACCTGAGGGAGCCGCTGCCAGACTGATTGGGCGAATTTTGTCCCCAGGTTTGGGCATTAAAGCAGATTGCTTCTCACAATGTTGTTTTTGCTCAAAATCCTGGATGCAGCCTTGCTTGCTCAAATCTTCAAAGAATTCCTTTGGCAGCTTGGGGGGTTTGGCAGGTTTTTCTTCTTTAATCTTGATCGGTTTGCCTTGGGAATCGAGCCACTCGATATCTGACCCGTCATAAACATCTGCTACAAAAGAACCTGCGCCAGGGGGCATTTGGGAACCAACAATGCTAGATGCAGGCGTTTGAAATTGGTAAAGCCCCGTGTTGGTGTTGCAGTTACCGTTAATAGGACCGATCGCTTCTATGGGACCTGGACCCGTGCCAAACGAGGCAGATGAATAGGTAAGTCCGTTATATTTGACCGGAGAACCCAGCTTTTGAGGTTCCGCAAAATGCCAGCCGCCATCCCAATCATGGTTTGGTTTTCCCAGGTGAAATCCACAGGCATGGGCAGGAATTTCAATTTGATTCCCGTAATGATTACCATGTATTTTTATTCCAGCGGTAGGTGCTAAGCCGTCCAGATGCCCCTGATCCCAATACATGATGATTTGTGCGGCATCTGCTGCTGGTGCCAGGATAGCGAATACCCCCGTGGCTAGAGCCGCTGTTGTTGCAGTACGCCAGAGGCGACTGTGGATTGTGAGCCGTCTTAACCAGTGAATGTAGTTGAGAGTTTTTTGATTCATGGGAAAAAGCCCTTTAAGTGAGAGAATCATCTGTTTCTACAGAATTGCTCCATCGAATTTTTACTGCTGCATTGGTGATGCTATAGCGGTTCCTTTCTGAGTGAGGTACATCTCATCGTTTTGACTCAAAGGTTCTACGGCATCCATGTTCCTCACTGGATTCAAAAACGCTATCAGTCGATTGCAAGTAGGTAAAAAGCAATTGTTCTTTCTTGCTTCCATCGATGATTCATGCAGGGAAAATGCGTTTTATGCATAGAGATCGCAGTACTCAATTTGACCTGAATCATCATTGACCCAGCAAACCAGCGCGAATCTTTTGTCTGTAGACCAGTAAACTTTCCAGTAGGGTTGGGGATTGGTTGGCGGAGTAGCAAGACGATGGCGGATTTTAACGGTTTTGAGTTTTGCTTGAAATTGAGAACGTGACAGGTAAGTAATGTTACTCTCCGGAGCCATTAACCTTTGATTAGAAAGGGGGCGGGCGATCGCCAGGGAACTCCAGGTTGTAGTTGCCAGAGTAAGGGATAGGGTTGTTAGGATTAGCCTTTTCATGAGTTCTCCTTGAACAGTGAAGATTCAGATTGATGAGTAGCAAGAATGGTGAAGTTTAATTGCGTCACCAAGCAGTGATAAACCTCATCCAAGTTGAGAACTGGAGATTTATTCCCAGGAAACACTACGGGTTTCTAAGTTGGTGAGGGTTAGATATTTGTTTGCTTGCCTTGCTGCTGCCCATAACTCATGGTGAAAATCTGCGTTTTATGCAAATCGCGATGTAAAACCACAAATATTAACTTTTGTAAAAAAATGCATATCCAGACCAGGGGATCCCTGAGTGGGGATTAGCACCGATGAATTGTTTGGCATGATGAACAGACCGGCAATGTTCAATGTCCATCATTGGTCTAAGCACAATGAATGAACGATTAGAACTGCTGATCCAATCGGCGCAACAAAGCACACCCCCGTCTCAGGAGTCGTTGAGGGTGGCGACTCAACTGGTTGAAGAAATTTTGCGATCGCGCAAAATTGGGCGTGCCCCTAAGGGTCATCCGCTGACAGGTATTTACCAGGAAATTTACGACCGTGCCCGTCAGTACCTTTTGGATAACCTGGACTCCTTGCTCAGTAGCGGGGTTTCGCGCTGGGAATCTACCAGAGAATGGGCGATCGCGCTGCAACAGCAGGCGTTTCGTGCGATTCTGGACGATAACCAACTGAAACGTCTGGCATTGGAGGCACAAAAGCACCCGCCTCGAACGGAGTTACGGTGTCATGCTCTGACCCAACTAGTAGAAGCAATCCGGTTGTCGGGTCGGTTGGCGCGTCCCCATCGTGCCAAATTTACGCCCCAGTTCTATGACTTGTTGTATGAGGAGGCAGTCAACAAAACCTTAACTTACGTTTGCCGAACCATTGATACCTATGATCCAGCACGGGGTCAGAACCAGAAGTTTATGAACTGGGTCAATTTTCGCCTTGACCGGGTTTTGATTGAGTGTCGGCGTGAGTTTCGTGAGCAGGAGATTCAGGAGTTGCCCGACCTGAATAGCCTGGAAAAGCTTGCAGTAACGGATGATTCTGAATCACCCGGAGAAATCATTCGTGAGTGTATTGAGTCTGATGTGGATCGGATCTTTCAGCAGACCCACATTCGCGATCGCCCGCAGGCAAACTTCCGCGCGATCGCCCTGGCGCGATTGGCGGAGAAAAGCTGGGAAGAAATTGCCGCCGAGTTTGGCATCAAGGTGCCTACTCTCAGCAGTTTCTTCCAGCGCTGCTGTGACAAATTTGCCCCCAAATTTCAGGAGTATCTGTAGTGTTAACCATTAACTAAGCGGGGGAGAATGATGAATCAAGAGATTGAGCAGACGACATTTACGGTTTCCCTATCCCTGGAAGCGCACACAAGGGCAAAGCAGTTTCAGCGCCACCATGCCAATCCCCGCAAGGCGAAGCAGGTCTATCTCAACACGCTGGCAATTTACGCGGTTCATTTTTATCTGGAATGCCTGGAGTTTGAGCCAGATTGGGCAGCCAGTGATAGCGGGAATCCGGCTCAGCAAGCATTGCTGGATAGGGCTGATTTAGTGGTGAACGGTTATGGCAAATTGGAATGTCGTCCCGTTTTACCAGACTCAGACCAGATGGTGGTTCCAGCCGAAACCTGGGAAAATCGGATCGGCTACCTGGCGGTGCAGTTGAGCGAGTCTTTGAGAGAAGCGACGATTCTGGGATTTGTCACCCAGGTAACGACAGAAAACGTCTCCCTCAGCCAACTGAAGCCACTGGATGATTTGCTGCCCCATATGCTTCAGGTGAACGCTACCGAAGCGGCACCGTTCGCAATACCCATTAGCCAGTGGTTGCAGGATGGGGTAAATAGTGGTTGGCAGGCGATCGAGGAGTTTTGGGGTTCACTACTGCAACCTGCCCAACCGGCATTTAGTTTTAGAGGGAGTGAGTCGCTGTCTCCCCCAGTAGAATCTCCCACCATCAAACGCAGTCAGCAACTTGTGTTAGACACAACGGGTGTGCAGGTATCCCTGCTGATGGGGGTGCTACCAATTTCCGAATCAGAATTTGAAATTTGGGTGCAGATTGCCCCTGCAAATGGTCAGACTGATTTGCCTGCCAACCTGGAACTGAAGGTCTTGGATGGGGAAGGTGTTGAGGTAATGCTGCCTCAGGCAAGAAGCCAGGAAGCCATTCAGTTACAGTTTGTGGGTGAGTTGGGAGAATTGTTTAGTTTGAAGTTAGTTTTGGGTAGTATTACTCTGACAAAAATATTTGTCATTTAAATCAGGATGCTGCTGAAAAGCGTAAATGAAATGAAGTTTCAAGCAGCCAGGACATTTGCTGGGTGCTATATCTAGCTTGACAATGGCAAAGGGCTGAAGGATGGGTTAACACCCTTTCTTCTCAACCGCAGGTGGATCTACAGGCAGTGTATAGATTCTGGTATGGCGTTGCAAGGAACTTGCGGATTTGGGCTGTGCCGATTCTGAGGATGCCTTACTTACAGCAATTTTGAAAATCATTCATAAATCCTATGCTTGTACTCCCCATGCCCCTAGATGTGCCAGTCCCTTCCGATGCGGTTCCTGTCCCTGCTTTGGTGGCACAGGCGATCGCCCCCGCTAACGATGGCACCAACACGCTGGTCATCCCCAACGGCAATCGCCTGGATATTACAGGGGGACAACTTTCCAGGGATGGGGCAAACCTGTTCCACAGCTTTCAGAAATTTGGACTCAACCCCCAGCAAATCGCCAATTTTCTCTCTAATCCCTCCATCCAAAACATATTGGGTAGGGTTGTGGGTGGGAGTCCCTCTGTCATTGATGGACTGATTCAGGTTACAGGAGGAACCTCTAATCTGTACCTGATGAATCCGGCAGGGATGATCTTTGGAGCCAATGCCAGCCTGAATGTGCCAGGGTCGTTTACAGCAACCACCGCAGCGGGAATTGGGTTGGGGTGTGGAGTGTCAGGCGGAGGGTGTGGGGGTTGGTTCAGCGCAGTGGGTGCCAATGACTATGCTTCGCTAGTGGGGAACGCCAATACCTTTGCCTTTCCGCTGACGCAGCCAGGGGCGATCGTGAATGCCGGAAATCTGGGAGTGGGCGCGGGACAAAGCCTTGCCTTGATTGGTGGAACCGTAATCAGTACGGGCACCGTCTCAGCGCCAGGAGGACAAATTACGATCGCTGCTGTTCCCGGTGAAACACTGGTACGGCTCAGTCAAGCAGGCAGCCTTCTGAGTCTAGAGTTTCAGCCCTTGTCTGCTTCCAATCCCTTGCCCTACCCCTATACTCCCCCTTCTTTGCCCCAGTTACTAACCGGGGGCAACCTCAACAATGCAACGGGTCTAACAGTCGATGGCAACGGTCAGGTGCGGCTGACGGGTTCTGAAGTAGCCATTCCGAATCAGGCAGGAACGGCGATCGTGGCTGGCACCCTGGATGTCTCCCCCGCCCCATTTCCCACACCGCAAACAGGCGGCACAGTCCATGTGCTGGGTCAACAAATAGGGCTTGTTGGGGCAACAGTAGAGGCAACGGGCAACAGTGGCGGTGGAACAGTCCTGATTGGCGGTGATTACAGGGGAGAGGGGACCCTTCCCACTGCCCGTCGCACCTATGTTGACAGCCATTCCTCCATCTATGCCAATGCCGGACAGATGGATAATGGGGGCAATGTGGTCATCTGGGCAGAGGAAGTTACAGGATTTTACGGCAACATCCAGGCGCGTGGGGGGAGCCAATCGGGTAATGGCGGTTTGGTGGAGGTTTCCGGTCAGCAAGAGCTAATCTTTCGGGGTGATGTAGATACTCGTGCTCCCAATGGTTTTGCCGGTACTCTGCTGCTAGACCCCAGAGACCTGATCATTGTCAGTGGGAACGGGAGTGGTTTGACCGATAACAATCAGCTCAATGCCGCAGTTCCGGCGGGTGATCCGCAAGGGCAGATTCTGGCTGGTCACGGACTACCCGGAGATTTCACAATTTCAGAGTTTGCCCTGGAAGCGTTACCCGCTACCACCAATGTGCGTCTGGAGGCGACGGACAACATCATTATCAATCCCCTGTCGGATGGGGTTTTAAGTTTTGCCGCAGGTCCGGGGCAATTGATCACTTTTACGGCTGATAGCAATAGTGATGGCACTGGGTCCTTTGCGATGAATCCGGGGGATACCATTCGCACCCAGGGCGGGGCAGTCGCCATTACTGGTGCAGGCATTACCACAGGTCATATTGACACTTCACTGGTGGGCAATCCAACGGAGGTCATAGGTGCAGTCAATCTGGCATCGACGGGAACCTTGACAACGGGCAACATTACAGCCGAAAACGGTTCGGTTACCCTATCCAGTGTTGGAGATATGAGAACGGGGCAACTTAGAATCGAACAGGCGTTTTCATTGCAAGAGAGATCGGTTGTTCTGTTTTCACAAGCAGGCAATATCGAAGTTGCCACAATCCGGCATCGGGGAAGGGGAAATACCACCATTCAGATTTCGGCAGCGGGAACTTTTCAGGCTACTGACTCCTTTCTTGCCAATTTCATCGGGTTCGATTTTGTGTCAGGAGAGGAGAGCAATTTAGTCCCAGCGGTACTCAATCTTCCGGTCAGTATTGGTCTTGATGCTTCAGATAACTTAAACCCAATCAGAATTTTTTATGGAGGAGCGACCACATCTGATCCGGCATTTAGTGTGGTCAGTACCCATCCTATCTTGGCAGGGCAAACCATCAGCATTGGCGGGAATGGTGCCCCCATCTCCGTTGGACCGGAGGTAATTGGCAAAATTGATCCCAATGCAGGAGACTTAGTCGGCATCACCAGAAATGAACTGTATGCTCCCCGCCCCATTCCCAATGGGGTGAGCGGTACCGTCGGTTCGATCTCCGTAGGCGGAGGTGGCAATGGCAACCTGTTTACATCGGTTCAAGATATCCCGTTTGTCAACATTGGCGGTGGTAATTCTGATCCAACGGGCAATGGCACATCTAATCCTACGGGTGGTGGTGGTAGCGTTGGTCAAGTAGGGGGAGGTAATCTCCAAACAGGAACCATTCAAACAGAAAGCAATCAAACGAGTGGTAATCAAACAAGCGGTAGTCAAACGGGCAGTAGTCAAACGGGTACTCTGCAAACAGAGGGGCAAACCGTTCAACAGCAATTGAATTCCCAAACCAATCAACCGATTTGTGACCCATCTGGGGTGGCGGCGGCGTTAGACAATGGGTCAGTCCGTTCGGCTGACCCGCGATCGCCCGAACCCGGCTCCAATTCTCCCAGTCAAGCAACCCCCTGTGGCTCCACGACCGAAAGCAATATTCTACAAATTTTGCTGCAAGAGCCTGATCCAAATGGACGTAAATAAGTACACCCTAATGCGGTTGGGAGGTCGCTAAGGGAAGCACCCGGTTTAACTTACCACTGCTGAAGCCCTCCAGATCGAGGGTGACATAGAGAAACCCAAAGGACTGAAAAGTACTAACCAGTATTGGCAAATCTGTAGTCAGAACAAACTCCTTAATTTGCTCAACTGATAGCTCAATCCGGGCAGTATCGCCTTCTGATCGCACTCGATAGGTTTTTAGCCCCATCCGGCGCAAATATGCCTCGGCTCTGCCCACCCGTTGCAGTTTGGCAATGGTGATTGCTTCACCGTAGGGAAAGCGGGAACTGAGGCAGGGTTGGGCGGGTTTATCCCAACAGGAAAGGTTTAAGAGTCTGGCAATTTCTCGCACTTCCGCTTTAGTGATGCCCAGTTCTGCCAGGGGCGATCGCGCTCCCCCTTCCCTGGCTGCCTGGATGCCGGGACGGTAATCCCTCAGGTCATCCCCATTCACTCCATCTACCACGTAGGGATACCCCCGCTCCAGTGCCAGCGGCTTCAACGTATCGTGCAGTTCGCTTTTACAGAAGTAACAGCGGTTAACCGGATTCGCCGCATAGTTGGGATTCTCTAGTTCGTGGGTTTCTACCAGTTCATGGGCAATGCCAATCTCTGCTGCCTGCACACAGGCATCCTCCAGATCCTCTGGCAACAGAGACGGTGAAACCGCCGTCACCGCCAGGGCGCGATCGCCCAGCACATCATAGGCAACCTTCGCCACCAGGGTACTGTCAATTCCGCCCGAATAGGCAATCAACGCCCGTTCCATGCCCGCAAATAGAGCCTTCAGTTGTTCCAGTTTTTCAATCACCATAATTCGAGTGTGAGGGATAGGGAGACAGGAGTTTTGAGCTTTTAGGTTCTAGTGAGAAATGGTTACTTCTTCACTCTTACACTCTCAACTCTTAATTCTCAACTCTTAACTCTTAACTCTTAATTCTCAACTGTTTCCCTTCTCCCCTCTTACAGCTTCTTTCGTCCGACTCCGCTGATCTTCAGGACATCGGTAAATGTGGCGCAAAAGGTCGGTAAGCCGAAGTTTTCTGGGCTAACTACCGTTTGATGGGTAAAGTGGCGGTAGTTCATAGAAAACCGATCCCAGGCTGCCATGCGAATGCGGAACAGGCGAATAATCAGATTTGCCAGCCCCAGCGTCAGCGGAATGCGGAAGAAAATTCGTTTATTCAAGTAGGTACAGGATTCTTCGATCGCCTGGTTTACAGTCACAGGCTGATTGCCCAGAACTAATTGGCGGGAGTCGGTTTCGGCTGGGGGGTGGTCAATCAAGTGACAAACAATTTGCGCAATATCCTTACCATGAATGAAATGGAAACTGGCATCGGCTTGCAGAAAACGCAGGAGCCATAGCCACTGCTCTACCTGGGGGATACCCGAAGAAATATGGGATTGAGGCTTATTGTCGCCGCCACCCAATAACAGGGTGGGAAACAGCGTTGTGATTTTGGGCGCGATCGCCAGATTTGCCATCTGCCGGTAACAGGTGTACTTGGAGCGGACGTAGTCTGTGCCAATCTCGCCCGCTTGCCTGAGTAAACAGTTGTGCCGATCCAGAATGCTGGCGGTTGAGAAATAAATAATCTGCTCACACTTTTCCGGGTCGAGCAGATTCATCAGACCGATGGTTTTGACCACGTTGATGTCGTGGACTTCCTCTGGTCCTCCCCAGGCAGTGGCGATCAACACTGCACAGTCTATCGTTTTTAGCAGAGCGCTAAACTGCTCAATCTCGCGCATGTCGGCTTGCAGAACCGTGATTCCGGGACGCGCTCTATAGTCTACCTTTAGCTTGTCTGGATTTCTAAGCAGCAAGTAAAGCTCGTGGTTAGTTTCTTGAATCAAAGATTCGACCACATAGTGACCTATACAGCCACTCGCGCCAGTCACGAAAATCCGCTTGGATGTCATCAGGAGTTAGATAGGGGTCAGGATTAAGCATGAACAGCTAATAACTGATCAGCCTGCTTACCAACTTCAAAGAAATAGGCAGCATTTTCTTCGGGAGTGTTGGGTAGAATACCATGCCCCAGATTCAGAATATGTTTCCGATTATTGGCTTTGCGAATGGTATCAAGGATGCGATCGCGAATAAACTCTTTGGAGCCAAACAGAGCACAGGGATCCACATTCCCCTGTACCCCAATGTTGGGACCCAATCGACGGCAGGCATCTGCCATGTCTACGGTCCAGTCCACACTGACAATATCAACCCCAGATTGCCCCATTCGCTCTAAAATGCCAGCACTGCCATTGATGTAAAGAATCATGGGTGTGTCGGGATGGGTTGCCTTCACCTGTTGCACAACGCGCTGCTGGTAGGGAAGGGCAAAGGTATCGTAGTCCTGGGGACTCAGTTGTCCTGCCCAGGAGTCAAACATCTGTACCACCTGAGCGCCGGAGTCAATTTGATAGCGCAGGTAAACTGCGATCGAGTCTGCCAGCTTACCTAAGAACTTGTGCAGCATCTCTGGCTGACTGAACGCCATACTCTTGATAATCGCGTAATCTTTCGAGCTTTTGCCTTCAATCGCGTAGGCAGCTAATGTCCAGGGGGCACCGACAAAGCCCAGAACCGTAGCGCGATCGCCCACTTCACGGCGTAGAGTTTGCAGGATCTCACGAATGAATGGCAGGGAAGCTTCTGGTTCCAGCGGATGCAACTGGTCAATTTGCTCCAGGCTACGAATCGGCGGATCAATAACCGGACCCCGACTTTCAATGATGTCAAATGGGATGCCGATTCCTGGTAGTGGTGTCAGAATGTCAGAAAACAGAATCACCCCATCCGGCTGAAATGCCCGAAACGGTTGCAAGGAAATTTCAACTGCCAGATCGACTTTTTCAGAGCGCTCTCGAAAGGAAGGGTACTTTTCCCTCAACTCTCGATACACCTTCATGTAGCGTCCCGCCTGACGCATCATCCAGACAGGAGGGCGATCTAACACTTCACCACGCGCAGCCCGCAATAGGTAGGGAACCTGGGTTGACCCGGTCATCTAACGTCATCCTAGAAGTTTGAGTGCATTTGTTAGCTTACCATTCCAGGATGACGGTTTTATAAGAGTGGGGAGTTACGTCTGATGAATTAGACGTAACTCTCAACTCTTACTTCACTAAACACACTCCCCCGATCGACACCGTACAGGCGGGAGCTGCCTGTTGAGCGGTATCCAGATTTCCGGTGGATGCGTTGTAGGTATATTCTCCAGCCCGAACCAGACGATTTGGATTAGCACAATAGGTATAGCTCTGGTTATTCTCTGGGAAGGAAACTACGACCAGACCCGTTCTGGCAGCGGGGCAACCATCCAAAACGGTCAGACCGTACTCCGTCTGAAGCATTTGCCGTCTGTTGTCCGGTTGGGTACCAATCGGAGAGGTTGGCTGGGTGGGTGTACCAGTACTGCTAATAGGAGAAAGATCGTCTGTATTGGGGTTGTAGCGGTAGGCTCCGGCTCTAACAAAGCGGGTCGGGGTAGCGCAGTAAGTATAGTCCCTACCGTCTTGAGGATCGGTCATGGTAATTTGGGCAACGGAAGTGGCAGGCGAAGGACAACGCTCCAAGACGTTTAGTTGCAGCCGCTGTGCCAACAGGTCGCGGCGAGAGTCCACCATTGAAATGCGCTGGGTATTTGCATCGTAGGTGTACATACCGGGTTCAATATCCCTGGTGCAGCGTTCTTCATTGCCAATCGTGATGCGGGCAACATTGGGAACGCCACAGCCGATGATTCTAAGCCGCAGCACATCCGTCATCACTTGGTCTGCCTGACCAACCTGGGTGGGTGAGGTAGAACTACCTGAGCCAGTCATGGACAGGGTATACCGTCCGCGAGTGTTGTTGCCTCCCAAAACCAGAAGCCGGTAAGTTCCTGACCTGGGAACTCGATACCTGAGCGAATTGGAAGTCGCATCAAAGCCTACCTGTCTGCCATTAGGGTCAAACAATACGAGCGTAGGTCTGAGTGTACCGCCTCCCGCAGGAGAAACCGAAATTTCAACCGTTTCTCCGCGCCGAGCTGTGAAGTTATATTGAGTACCACGGGCAGTTTGGGCGGGTGCTCCGCTCACAGACTGATTATTGAACGTGAAGCTGGGTGAATTATTTTGAACCCCACCCCTGACGTTATCTCCTGACTGAAGGGCATTCTGAGCGTTGGAAAAGCTGGCGATCGCCCCCACCAGCATCCCTGTTACCGCCACAGTCGCCACAAACCGACTCCAACCTTTACGTTTAATCATGGTGTAATCTCCCAGCAAGAATGAACTGCTTTTGTAAGCATGATAAAAAAAGTTTGCACAATGACCGTATCTGAATGTCCGAACGAAATGCTCAAACATCTGAAAAGCCAATTCCTGATAGCAAGAACTGACTCCGAAGTATAGCGCTAGACAACTTCAGACAAACCCAACTTGAGGCACACTTACAGCCATTTTCATTGGTGTATGCCACACCGATCCATTGTTTCGCATGAATCTAAAGGCATCGCCTGTGGGGCACTTGTCTGAAAACCGCTGTAATTCAGACACGCCTGTAACCCTGACAACCAGTGATAAATCTCACCAAGTTGAGAACTGGAGATTTTTCCAAGGAAAAACGGTGGGTTCTTAAGTTGGTGAGGTTTAGCCACTAACCATTTCAGCCAAGCGGACTGCTCAGTGTGCCCAGGCTTGTATGACTTTTTACCAAAACTCAAAGTTCCCAATTATCTCGGTGAGGCGCACTTGCCAGGGTATCTTCGGAGCCTTCGGTTAGCCCCCGGTCAATACTGGGCATCTGGTTCAGGGGGGCTGTAGACGGAATTTCTGACGGCGTTCCGGGCATTCCTTCGAGCAGGGGATTGGTCGGGTCACTAAAAGGATTCTGCTGAGGGGAAATCTCCTCTTCGCTCACTTCTGGAACTGAGGTTCGCGTTGGCGAGACAGGATTTTGCTGAGGGAAATTCCCGCTGTCATTGAGTCCTGGGGTGGGGGTTACCGTTGGCGAGAGGGCAGGATCTTCTTGAAAACTTTTGAACGGATCGTAGTCTGGATCCAGGGTTGGGTCAGTGGTAGGGGCGATCACTGGAGGCTGCTCTGTCCCAGATCCTCCCTCACCAGTTCCCTCGCTAGGGGAAGAACCGGGGTCAAACGGAGACGGATCGGTTAAGCCAGTAGAAGGGGGTTGAACGATATTTTCTTCCTTTGCCTGGGTTGCCAACAGTTCTGGAACGGTGACAAACCGATAACCCTGCTGCTTGAGCGTGGTAATAATCTGGGGCAATGCTTTTACGGTTTCGGTGCGATCGCCGCCACCATCGTGCATTAACACAATGCCTCCGGGTTGTGCCCGTCTCAGCACATTGTCCACAATGATGGGGGCAGAAACATAGTAATCATCCGACTCGGCTGACCACATAGTAACGACATGCTTCTGGTTCTTGGCGTGCGGCACCATTGAACCTTCTAGATTGCCTCCTGGTGGACGGAATAAGTTAGTTCTCAGTCCAGTCGTTTCGTAAATTAACCGTGCGGTATTGTTAATTTCTTCTGCTGCCGTGACTTCATTTACAGTCTCCATTGGGTGCCGCCAGGTGTGATTACCAATGGCATGACCCGCCGCCGCCACTTTGCGGGCAGTCTCCGGATTTTTTTGTAATGCCTGACCAACCCAAAAGAAGGTTGCCTTGATGTCATTTTCCTTCAGAATGTCCAATACCTGTTCGGTCGTATTTTGCCAGGGACCATCATCAAAGGTAAGGGCAATGACCTTTTCCCCATCCGCTGGTTTTACCTCGTAGATAGTTTGTCCAACAAACTTCTCGGCAACAATCTTCTGCACCAGCTCTTGCTGAATCTGATTACCAATCACGGCAAGACTACCTTCCTGAGTTTGATTGGAGGGAGTGCCTGCTCGCAGTTGTCCTTTGGGAGAGGATGGATCGGTTGGCTGCTCAATTGCGCTGGATGCCATGGCTGCCAGAGATTGATCAGCAATGTGCTGACCTGCGGCATCCCAATACATCAACCAATAACACAGCAAGAAACTTGCGACTGCCAACCGGCTGACCACTGCCGATCGCATAATCAGAAACCGAATCCAGGCAGTGCCCCGGCGTGCCAGCCTCCGCAGGGGAGTACCCTCTTTGCCGCGATTAGGCAACAGCAGGTTTTCCCGATTTGCAGGAGTCACAATCCGAATCGATTGCTTCCAGAGAATGTCCTGCTCACCAGCAATCCGGGCGATAATCCGAACATCTCGAATTTTTTCTGAGTTGAGCGTCCAGAGGCGATAGCAAATAAACCGCACCAGATGTTTCCGCAGGGCAATATAAAACTCCCGTCGCCTGGACTGCTTGAAGTCAACCAGGATGTTCATTTGCCCAGAACGACTTGGTGTAGCGCGAATATAGATGCCGTAGGGACCCAGTAAACTATTGATCCAGAAGGCGATCGCCCGGAAGTTACCTTCCTGTGCCAGTTCAAGAATCGAGGGTCTGTATAACGCGAGTGAATTGGTCATTCCTTCCTCAACCACCAAATGATTCCAGCAAAGATCCACGAGACTGCCCAGAACATTCAAAACATGGGTCTGGCAACCTCTATGCCCAGGTGAATGCATATCGCATACAGGTTAGCTCAGGAATCTCAAAATGAAGCAAAATTTTGTAGAGAGGTGGATAGGTAGTAGGAGTTTATTGCTAACGACCAATGACCAATGACCGAATATTCAGATTTACAGCAGTTTTCAGATGCGTAGACCACAGCAGAAACGGGGAGTAGGGAGTGGGGAGTAGGGAATCGTGTGGCTTAACCAATGAAATCGCTGTAACTTCCAACTTCCAACTTCCAACTTTTAACTTTTAACTTTCAACTTTTAACTTCTCCCCCCATGCATCCAGTTCAAATCATTCTTGTCCCCCAGGGGGCAGAGTACCGGGCAGTCTGTCAGGGATTAAAGCAGGTTGTCAGTCCTCCAATCGTGTTACCCGTGCCCGTGGGACCTGCCCCTATTGATCGTCATCTAGGGCAGCTTCACCAAAATGGTCACTTTGCTAATCAGCCCAAAGTTTTAATGATGGGCTTATGCGGTAGCCTGGTTCCCCATCTCAACGTTGGGGATATCGTGCTTTATCAAGAGTCCATCACCCGCTCCACCTCCCAACACCTGGTATCCTCCACCCGACCACCCCTCACCTACGATCGCCCCCTCACTGCCCTTTTGCACCAACCACTGGCAAACCGGGCAACGCTCGTCAAAGCGATTACCAGCGATCGCGTGATTGGTGCCGCTGCCGAGAAGCGATCGCTGGCTCAGGGTGGGGATGTTGTCGATATGGAAGGCTACACGACCCTGGAGTTTTTCAGTCAGTTAGGGATCTCAGTCGCCACTTTGCGAGTGGTCAGCGACGATTGCCATCACGACCTTCCCGATCTCTCAACCGCCTTCAATGGGGAAGGCAATCTTCAGGCAGGAAAGGTGGCGATCGCAATGCTCCGCCAGCCGCTTGCCGCTGCTCGTCTGATTCAAGGCTCCTTAAAGGGGCTAAAAGTTTTACAAAACACAACAGCAGCTCTGTTTCTAAGCCGATAGCAGGGCAGGTTTTGTACAGGTAATTACGGTTAACAAAGGTGAAACATACCGCAACCAACGGGTTGCTTGGCACTGATCACCTGTTGTCTGCCCGATCAGACGCAAGGCTTTTACCAAAGGATGGTGCAATCGTAACTCCTGATTGCCTGATCGGTTGTAATGAACTTTCCTGGGTTCTCCAGCTTGACCAGACCACCGCACTACCCAGGGAAACCGTCACCCCAATTAACAGAACCGTCAATGTTCTGACCTGCGATCGCAACCGCAAAATTTCTCTCGTACAGGTTTCCAACTCCTCTGAGCTTTTCAGGGAGGTAGTCTCCGCCTCAATAATGGCAGCTTCTGGGGTATTTTCCGGCTCCTCAAAGGTCACCTTAGAATGCATCCAGCGAGTGATCAGTTCAGGGCACTTCTGCTGCATCCATCGCAGTGCCACCACCCGAAAGGCTGGTTTTGAGAGGCGGGCAATCCATTTCATCAGCCGATTCACTGGACGGGAACGAAACTTGTGGTTAATCAAATTGACTGAACCAATGTCATACAGGCAATTCAGAATTAGTTTTGTGGAGGTTTCCTCCCGTCTAAAAAGACTATCCAGAAGTAGCAAAATATCCCGCAACCGTTCTTCTTCCATCCGCACTTCGGTGGGCGATCGCATCATCTCTGCGGATTTTTTTTTATAACTCTGTATAGCCGTCATCCTCTCCTGCCTCGAAAATAGACCACCAGTACCGATGTCGTTTTCTATACTTCAACCTGCCAGTTTTTCCCTGGTTTTTCCCTCGGTCTCCAGGCAGAACAGTTTGCCTCCCCGGTCAGAATCTATTCCAGCATTCCCTTTCTGATACTTTCTAGCTGCAATAAAAGTATCATTCCTGACACCTAACACCTTTACAAGAGTTAGCAAACTTATCACCCCCGGGTACTAGTACAGCAAAACAAAAGTTTTATAAGGGGTGAAGGGGTGGAACCCTTTCATGGGGGCGAAGCCCCCAAACCCCCATGTTGCAAAATTAGTGTTTGCAACACTAGCTTGTCTCCTCTCGCCGTCTGAAACAACACAGTATTTTACAAACCCGCTGCTAATGTTGTCGATTACATTGGTGAGAAAGACTCCCTATAAAAGACCGTGAGGCACCATCTGGATGTTAGAAAACCGCTCCCCTTTATCCGATTCACCAACCGATAGTGAACTTGAAGACGAGCTTGAAGAAGAAGAATCCTATGTCGATTATTTCTATGATCAGCCCGGTAGTGTACCCGGCACCCTGACCATCGCTGCGGATGCTGAACCGCCTATTATTGTACTGATTGACTACAGCGAAGCCAAGGCTATCCGGGCAGAAATTGCAACCCCCGAAGAATGCGCTCCCTATCTCGATTCAGAATCCGTCTCCTGGGTAGATGTACAGGGGTTGGGTAGCGAAAATGTATTGCAACGACTTGGGAAGGTCTTCAACCTTCACCCCCTCGTTTTGGAAGATGTGGTCAACGTTCCCCAACGCCCAAAGGTAGAAGAATATGACGATCAGCTGTTGGTAATTGCCCGCATGGTCACGCTGAATCGCAGTAGAACCAACTTTATTACTGAGCAGGTCAGCTTCATTTTAGGTAAACATTATCTGTTGACTGTCCAGGAAGAGCCAGAGTACGACTCCTTTGGACCGATTCGAGAGCGGATTCGCCTCAGCAAAGGTTCGATTCGGAAACACGGCGCCGACTACCTGATCTATGCCCTACTCGACTCGATTATCGATGGGTTTTTCCCCGTTTTAGAAACCTATGGCGAACAGATCGAGGAATTGGAAGATGAAGTGGTCTCTAACCCCACCCGCAAAACATTGGAAAGAATTCACGAACTCAAGCGTGAACTATTGACCCTGCGACGGGCAATTTGGCCCCAACGGGATGCCATTAATGCCCTAATTCGAGATGGCAACAGTTTGATTAGCAATGATGTCCGGGTCTACCTGCGGGACTGCTACGACCATACCATTCAGGTTCTGGACATGGTGGAAACTTATCGCGAACTATCATCCAGCTTGATGGACGTTTACCTCTCCTCCGTCAGCAACAAAATGAACGAAGTGATGAAGTTCCTGACAGTCATGTCTTCCATTTTCATTCCCCTGACCTTTATTGCAGGGGTTTACGGCATGAACTTCAACCCTGAAAAATCCCCATTCAATATGCCAGAATTGCAGGCTTACTGGGGGTATCCCATCTGTCTGGCGGCAATGGGCTTGATTGCCATTGTGCTGGTCTTCTTTTTCTGGCGCAGGGGATGGTTTGAAAATTTCTCTACAATGACCGTGAAAGAAGAGTATCAACAAGCTCCGATTAAAAAATTTATTAAAGCACTGCGTCAACAATGAACCCGGTAGACCCTATTATCCTGGTAGCTTATTTGCTATGTATTGCTTACTTCCTATCGCGAATTATCAAGTCATTTAACGACGAGTTCAGTATTCAGGTGGATGAAGAGGCTCTGAAAAATCTGCTGGTAGAGAAACAGTTGGATGATAAACAAAAACTCAATGATGTGATTGGAATTAGCTTTAAGTTCGACAAACGATATGAGTTTGACAAGCTAAAACAGCTTGAAATTAGTATTACCAACAAATCGAGTAATCATTCCATTTATGTAGACTGGGACTACAGCACATTAACGGATTTGGGAGGGCGATCGCGTCGAGTCACCCGGTTAATGCCTGGAGTCACAACGGATTTATTTCAAAACCAGGTGTTCAGCACCGTTACCCCGAACACCACCCTGAAAGAAAAGATCACTGCCGAAGATTTACTTCAACGGAAAAAGGAAAAGGAAAAAGACTCTCCCCTGAACCTGGAGTTTGAAGTTGGCAAACCGCTGATAGACTTCAAAGCCGACAAAAAGAAGTATGAAAAATTTATGCAACGGGCGATCGAGCTAGAGTTTTTCTTGAACCTGGCATTTCGCTTAGTGGGTCCCAGTCGATCGCTGGGAGGAGAACGCTTCTACGTCCTGAGCAAATTTATCCTCAGAAAATACCCCTGGACAGTTGGTCTACCCTGGAATCCAAAGAAATAGCTCACTCCCTTACTCCCTCACTCCCCACTCCCCCCTTCCCTACACTAGACTGGATCTGGGAAGAGTAGGCGCAGGCGATTGCAGGTGGTTGGGGAGAACCCTCAGCAACTTGAGGAAAGTCCGGGCTTCCCAAAGACCAGACTTGCTGGGTAACGCCCAGTGCGGGTGACCGTGAGGAGAGTGCCACAGAAACATACCGCCGATGGAAAGGCTTAAGGTTACAGGCTAAAGGCTAGATTTCATCCTTTTTTCTTGAGCTTTGAGCGTTTCACAGGTAAGGGTGCAAAGGTGCGGTAAGAGCGTACCAGCAGTATCGAGAGGTGCTGGCTCGGTAAACCCCGGTTGGAAGCAAGGCAGATGGAACCCCGGTTGGTCTTTTACCGGTTCCTTGCAGGCGTAGGATTTCTGCTCCTGCCCGTCCGCTTGAGGCGTTTGGTAACAAGCGTCCCAGATAGATAATCGCCCTTCTCATGCATTGCATCAGAAGAACAGAACCCGGCTTATGTCCTGCTCTTTCCCTGTTCCCGTTTGAACCATTGGATCAACGTTCAGCCCTGGGATTTATAAAACTTTGTTGTTGGGATCAATCTATATATAGATTCGGCAAAGCTGGGGTAACTAATTCTTACAGGAATGTAAACCTGCACTAGGATTAGGTCACGGATAGTCGTCCGTGTCTTTCAGCACGCGCAAGGCTTCTTGGGTGACCGTGTGGATACTCTAATCTCTCCTGCCTTAATGGCAAAAAAATTATCAACTGTGACGGAATCTGCACCTCTATTAGCGGTTAGTGAGCACAAGCGGAGTGGTTTGATTTTGTGCAAGCCCTTCCATGCCGAATTTGCTGGACCCGGTGCAGCAGTGGGTACGCTGGTGGATGATGAGTGTGCGACTGTGATTGCCATTGGTTCCCCGGAAATTATTGAAATGGTTTCCCATGAGGAACGGCAGCGTGCTTATAGCCGCCGAATCCAATGGATTCGCTGGCTCCAGAAAATTACCGATCACTCCGATCCCGTTCAGAGGTTAGAAAAGCTGTTCTCTGGGTTAGAAGCCTTTTTTGGGGATCTGGTTTTAGATAATTTGTCGGACGAAGTGCTGGCTTTGCTGGCAGGTGTATTGCCCCAAACGGTTGCTGTTGCGCGATCGCAATATCGCCCTTTGGGTGCGGTGAGCCAGTCTGAAGCCGGACCCAGTGTGATTGTGCTCAATGCACGCTCCCTTCAAACGTTTAATGGCGGGCATGTGCCAGGTAATATCTGCTCAAGCTACCTCAAAGTCCTTTACAACCTGCCCTGCTCTGCATAAAAAAGGGCGCTAATAGTCTGCCAAGCAGATTTTGAAGGGTTGCGAACCTTTCAAAACCTCGCAAATTGGTTTTTCTGGGTTTGGATTATCAAGCAAAGTCGGTGTCGGTAGGGGCAATGCATTCCATTGCCCCTACGGAACGCAAACAACAGATCTAGAACGCTACCCAGGATTTCAGCCTTTGAGGACTGAGCAGAGTAGCAACGTAAGTTCGGTAATCCTTGTTCAGGCAGTATGGAGTGGAACATATTCCTTTTCTCCATCACTCGGTCAACGGCTGAATGGGAATAGGGAGATGGAATGGCTAGGGAGTCGTAAGCTAGAATTAGCCCTGAACAGAGCAGGTGATAACCTAAAGCGCGCCCATAGGGATTGCCGATCACCTACCACCTACCACCACCGTCCGCTAATGAGTGACCTAAGAGCAACCCTAACAGAATCGCTGGATGAAGCAGAATGGAACTGGCTGGCTCCCCATGCCAAACGAGATTCGGTAATTGTGGTAGAGCAAATACTAGATCTGGTGGATGTTGGGATGGCGATCGCGAGTGATGATGTTGTTTGCGTTCAACGCTGGATCGATGAGTCACTCATCCATAAACCTTCCTCTGCTCAATTAGAACATTGGAACCAGGATCAGTCCAAAAGATTTACTGCTTTGATTGTTCAGCCCTACGTCTTAGTCCAGGAATTTTTGTAAGCGTAAGTTGGAAACGCCTATCCTTTACTAATCAGGAACTGAATTAAATTTTCATTTCTGAATTGAGGTTTCGATGGAACTTGGAACGCAATTGAGCAGACAACGAGTCAAGCATATTGTCAGCAGCTATCAGCTAGAAGGGGATGAAACGGAAACGTTCAACGCTTGCCTGGAAGAGTTGTTGCGTGTCTATCCTGCACCGTTGATTGAGCTGGCATTGGTAGAAGTATTGGTCGAGAGCTGGTTACAAGTACCCATGCCAAAAGGTTGCAAGTACCTGACCAAAGTTGAGGAGCAGTTAAAAGCCTGGGAAGGGCAGGAGATTGTCAGTACGATCGCCCCTGAGCAATTCCAGCAAATTACCGGATTGGATCCAACCCCCATTTTTGGACCGGTTGGAACGCCCGCTTCCCAACCACCCATTCGCCCACTCATTTAGTCTGCCTCACGGCAAAGCCAACCGCCTCAACCCCGTCAAAGGGCACGGGAGCAAGGGCGACCACAACCGTATTTAATCGGCTGCAATGTTACTTCGGATACTTTTCTGAATGGTGCGATCGCCATTAATGGAAAAGCAAGAATTGGGTGAATTGCCTTCAGGAAAGGTTTTAACCTTTGAAGGCATTGATCTATAACGCTGAACCTCGTGTGGTATTGAGTAGTGAACCATGAACATCCGACCCAAGAATTCTGACAAATCCATGAGTAATTCTCTCAACCCGATCGTTTTCTCATCCGTTGTACGTTCCTGCTCATTCATTAAACGCTTCTGGTATATAGCGGCTCTGGGGGCGATCGTCAGCTCCTGTAGCAATCCAACCCCCACTGCATCCCCCTCACCCCAGGCAGAGGGGAACGACTTCACCGTTGGTATGGTCATCGTGGGTCCCAGAAATGATGGTGGTTGGAATCAGGCTCACTATGAGGGCATGCAAGAGGTTGCTGAAGACCTCAAGATCAAGTTTGAATATGTGGATAAGGTCAACCCTGGCGATCGCCCCAACGTAAAGGGTGTTCAGGTTGCAGATGATCTAATTGCTAAAGGCGCAAAAATGATCATTTTTAACTCTGATGACTTTAAGGATGATGCCCTTGAAGCTGCCCAAAAGCACCCGGAAATTCCCATCATCCATGCTTCTGGCGACTATTCCTGGAAAGAAGGTAAGAATTACAAGAATCAATCCAACCTGATTAACATCATGGGGCGCATGGAGTACGGCAAAATGATTGCCGGATGCGCCGCTGCCCTGGGTACCGAAACCGGCAAAATTGGCTACCTTGGACCCCTGATTAACGATGAAACTCGCCGCTACTCCGCCGCTGCTTACCTGGGTGCCCGCTATTGTTGGGAAAATTACTTGAAGAAGAAACCAGAGGATCTGGAGTTTAAGGTTACCTGGATTGGCTTCTGGTTTAACATTCCTGGTAAAACCCTGGATCCCACCAAGGTCGCTGATGACTACTACAACGGTGGATACGATGTCGTAATGTCAGGCATTGATACCCCGGAAGCCGCCGTCCAAGGAAAAAAAGCGGCAGATGCAGGTAGGCCCGTAAGGTACGTCCACTATGATTTGAAGACGGGCTGTGAACTTGCCCCCGATATTTGTCTTGGAGTTCCCTACTATAACTGGGCGTTGCCGTACACCGATGCCGTGCAGAAAGCTATGAATGGACAGAAACCCGATGAGTTTGTCTGGCTGGGTCCCAACTGGAAAGACATTAACGCGGCTGACTCGATGATTGGTTTCCTGCCAGGGAATGCCCTCGGTGACAAGAAGCAGTACATTGATCAGTTCATCAAAGGCATGGGAGATGGCAGCATTAACCTCTACAAAGGTCCGATCGCCCTCCAGGATGGCACTGAGTATGTCAAAGCCAATGAGGTTGCTACGGATCAGCAGATCTGGTACCTCCCCCAACTGCTAGCAGGGATGGAAGGACCGAGTAAGTAGCGCTACAGTTAGAAGGCGTACTTTTTCCGTTGGTGGCATGGCGGATTCCTACCTCTCAGAAATCTCTCGAAAACGCCCGATGCGGGAAACTGACTGGCGTTTATTCTCCCGCCTGATTCCCTATGGCATGCGGCAGCGGCGGCTATTTATGTTTTCGATGCTGCTGCTGGTTCCCTCCTCGATCGCCGGAGCCGTTCAGCCCATCCTGGTCGGACAGGCTGTTTCGCTGATTGGGCAGGAGTCAACTGCCTGGGAGTTTTTGCGCCAGTTGCCTTTATCGACTGGAATCAATATTCTGGCTGGGTTGCTACTGTTTACCCTGTTGGTGCGGGGCATTCTGGATGCGTGGCAGGGGTTCCTGGTGCAAAAGGTGGGGCAGCAGATCACCGCTGATATTCGGGATGACCTGTTTTACCATGTCACCTCCCTGGCAATGCGCTTCTTTGACCGCACGCCAGTTGGCAGGTTGATTACTCGCCTTACCAGTGATGTAGAAGCCCTGGGGGATGTGTTTTCGACGGGGGCGATCGGCATTATTGGCGATCTGTTTTCCATCCTGGTGTTGGTTGTCTTCATGTTTTTCCAGCAGTGGCAACTGGCGCTGCTGCTGGTCGTCATGTTGCTGCCCGTTACAGTGCTGATCATTTACTTTCAGAACCAGTACCGGAAGGCGAACTACCGCGCCAGGGAAGAACTATCTGCCCTCAATTCGATGCTGCAAGAAAATATTGTCGGCATTGGCGTGGTGCAGTTATTTCGACGGGAAGCCTTTAATGCCGATCTGTTTCGCACTGTTAACCAGCGCTACATCAAGGAAGTCGATCGCACCATTTTCCACGATTCAGCCATTTCGTCAACTCTGGAATGGATTTCGCTGGTGGCGATCGCGGGAGTCCTCTGGCTCGGCGGCATCTTCATCCTGGATGGCACCCTGGACTTTGGTTTGCTAGCCACGTTTATTCTGTTTGCCCAGCGCTTATTTGACCCCCTGCGGCAGTTTGCCGAAAAGTTTACGGCAATCCAGGCGGGGCTGACCGCGATTGAACGGGTGAGCGACGTTCTGAGGGAACCGATTGAGATCCGTGACTCGGAAACGCCGCAATCGTTTGCCCCCCAAACCGATATCATGACGGGCGAAATTCGATTTGAGCATGTTTCGTTTGGCTACAAGCCCGATGAATACGTCCTCAAAGACCTGAATTTTGTGATTCATCCCGGCGAGAAGGTGGCGCTTGTGGGTCCGACAGGTGCAGGCAAAAGTTCCATTATTCGCCTGCTCAGTCGCCTTTATGAGGCGACCGAAGGGCGCATCCTGGTTGATGGTATTGACATTCGCGAATTACCCCAGACGGAACTCCGCCGTCATATTGGTGTCATTCTCCAGGATGGGTTTGTGTTTGCAGGAGATGTCAAGAGCAATATTACCTTGGGCGAAACCTATCCCTTTGAGGTCATTCAGGCAGCGGCTCACAGTACCAATGTCGATCGCCTGATTGAGCAACTCCCCCAGGGCTACGATACACTTTTGCGAGAACGGGGTGCTAACCTGTCCGGGGGGCAAAAACAACTCCTGGCATTTGCCCGTGCAGCCATCCGTAACCCGCGTATTCTGGTACTGGATGAAGCGACCGCCAGCCTGGATGTGGGTACCGAGGCACTAATTCAAGAAGCTTTAGATCGCCTGTTGGTCGGCAGAACGGCAATTATTATTGCGCATCGACTGTCTACGATTCGGAACTGCGATCGCATCCTCGTGCTCAAACGTGGTCGATTGGTTGAATCGGGCAGTCATGAAGAGTTATTGGCACAGGGTGGATTGTACGCCAGTCTCTATCAGCTACAAATGCTGGAAACTTAGAAGCGTTTGATGATTAGTTTTTAGTGGTTAATCATAGATGTGAAGGCGATGCTGCAACAACTAAAAGCCAATGGTTAAATAGTTTCTTATGCTTAAGCGCAATCATTCAGACATTTAAGTTCCCTATGCAAAAACTCCTTGTTACAGGAGCCAGTGGCTTTCTTGGCTGGAACCTTTGTCACGTTGCCGCTCCTGACTGGGACATTTACGGCACCTATTTCTCCCGTGCCGCTCCGATTCCGGGGACAACCCTGCTCAAAGCTGACCTGCGCCAGTTTCAGGCTCTGAAAGACCTGTTCCAAACCGTTCAACCCGATGCTGTGATTCATCTGGCAGCCCAGGCAAGGCTCGATCGCTGCCAGACTGAACCCGAAGCATCCTATCTACTCAATGTCACCCTTGCCTGCAATGTGGCAGGTTTATGTGCTGACTATGGCATTCCCTGCGCCTTTACCTCTACCGACCAGGTGTTTGATGGCTTAAATCCGCCCTACCGGGAAACTGATCCTGTCTCGCCCATTCAACGCTACGGCGAACAAAAGGCACTCGCAGAACAGGAAGTTCTAAAACGTTACCCCAAAACCGCTGTTTGCCGGATGCCACTCATGTTTGGGGCGGTTCCTGCCACTGCCAGTAGCTTTCTGCAACCCTTCATCCAAACCCTGAGGGCAGGACGAGCGTTAAACCTGTTTGTTGATGAGATCCGCACTCCTGTGAGTGGCACAACCGCCGCCAGGGGACTGCTGCTGGCACTCCAAACAGCACAGGGCTTGCTCCACCTGGGCGGCAGAGAGCGCATCTCCCGCTATGACTTTGGACAGTTAATGGTGGAAGTCCTGGAGTTGCCTGATAGGGGCATCATAGCCTCCCGCCAGCAAGACTTTAAGACATCCGCCCCCCGTCCACCCGATGTTTCCCTCGACAGTTCCAAAGCCTTTGCCCTGGGCTACACTCCCCCCTCCATCCGAGAAGAACTAGCTCAATTGAAAGGCAAGGTTTGACAGGGTACTAGGGGGAGTTGACCCTCTAATGACTACAACTAAAAACCAACAACCTGTTTACGTCACCCCTCACCCCTATTTCCGATGCCTTGCTCCGCGATATTGCATCTTTGGCTTCACGGTGTAATCTGTCATAAATCTAGGCATGTCACCTTGATGTCCCATCACAATGACAGTGTCACCCTCATGCAGGAATACTTCACGTCCGGGATGGATGATAGTGGTGCCATCTGCTCGACATAGGGCGACGACCAGAAAGGTGCCCCGCCCTCGCACTTCAACGGTGCCAACACTGGTGCCAACAAGCTGGGAACCTGCTGGAATGACCAGTTCATCCATTTGCAGGTCAATCTGAGCCAACAGTTCATTCAGTGTCTTGCGCCCATCGCTCTCCTGCAAAAAGTTGAGGGAGGCAGGGTGAGTGATAATGTGGGACAGGCGCAAAGCGCCAATTTCTGCTGGTAAAACAACGTGGTCTGCCCCTGCCTGACGCAGTTTCTTTTCGGTCGAGGGAAACTCACCTCGTGCGACGATGATCAGCTCAGAGTTGAGGTTGCGGGCAGTTAGGGTAATAAAGACATTGATGGCATCGTCCGGCAAAACGCTTGCCAGCACCTTTGCCCGTTCAATCCCAGCACTTTCCAGAATAACTTCATCAGCGGCGTTGCCCAGGCGGACAAGATAGCCCCTGGCTTCGGCGGCGGCGATGCGATCGGGATTGCTGTCCAGAACAACGAAGGGCATTCGGGCTTCAACCAATTTACGCGCTAGAATTTGCCCAATGCGTCCAAATCCGCAGATGATGACATGCTCCTTTAAACTTGCAATTTCTCGCGTCATGCGTCTTGCTCCTAGGGCGCGGTTGAATTCTCCTTCTGTGACCACTTGGATGAATCCACCCACAATGTAAACAACCGACACATAACCAGCCACGATGACCAGCATCGTAAATACCCTCAGTGTCGGAGTCATTGGTCCAATTTCACCAAAGCCAACCCCAAAAACGGTAATGATCACCATATAGATGGAGTCAATCAGGCTCCAACCGGAAAGGACGTAACCGGTGACTGCCATGATCGCGATCAGCAGAAAACAGACGACCCCAGTCAGAATATTTTTAATTGATTGCCGCATAGGGTTGGAGTTGGACTGAATGGGGTGAAATCTCCACTGTCGAGTATGAATCAAATAAATGTTAAAGCCTGTCCGAAAATTTTCTACCTTAGTGCTGCACGATCGCAGTTAAGGCTTGTCGGATAGGCTTTAAGAATCGCTACAGGTTTTTCCAGGTAGAAAGCAGTCTCTATTAAAAGTCAGGTCAGCACCAAGTTTTGTATTGCTAAAGCCAATTATCCAACTGTGCAACCAGAGCGTTCACCCTGGGGTTCATAACACCCCGTAGGGTTAGGTTAAACAACACCTTCACCGATTTGACTGGCTAATAGCTATTAGCCAACAGCTATAGCAGTTCTCAGCTTTGTGCGGTACGTTCTTGGTCATTGGTCATTGGTCATTGGTCATTGGTCATTGGTCATTGGTCATTGGTCGCCCACAAAGGACTAAGGACTAATGACTCATAACAAACCACTAGCTTGTACCACATCAGCATGAGAACCGCTGTATAAGCCTATTGCAGTATTTCGTAACGGCTCCTTACCGTGTTAATCTTCATGTGCAAGCGATCGCCCTCCACCCATGACAAAACCGAAAATTATTGTTCTGGACGATGACCCGACGGGTTCTCAAACGGTGCATAGTTGTCTGCTGTTGATGCAGTGGGATGTGGAAACGTTGCGCTTGGGGTTGGCAGATGAGGCACCGATTTTCTTTGTGCTGACCAATACTAGGGCATTAACCCCAGACAAAGCAGCAATGGTGACGCGGGAAGTTTGCCGCAATTTGAAGCAGGCGATCGCTCTGGAAACCATTCACGATTTTCTCGTGGTTAGCCGCTCTGACTCAACGCTACGGGGGCATTACCCAATTGAAACCGATGTCATTGCTGAGGAATTGGGTCCCTTTGATGCCCACTTCCTCACGCCTGCCTTTTTTGAGGGAGGGCGCACCACCCGCGATAGTATTCATTACCTTAAGGTGAATGGGGTTGATACCCCCGTTCATGAAACGGAATTTGCCCAGGACTCGGTGTTTGGCTACCACCACAGCTACCTGCCAGATTACGTGGAAGAAAAGACCCAAGGGCAAATTTCAGCTCCTTCGGTCGAGCGCTTTTTGTTAGCAGACATTCGTTCAGGGGTATTGGAACGGTTAATGCATCTGCACGATAACCAGTGTGGTGTCGTGGATGGCGAAACCCAGGCAGATTTGAACCAGTTTGCGGCGGATGTGCTGACTGCCGCTGCTCAAGGCAAACGCCTTCTGTTTCGCAGTGCTGCCAGCCTGCTGACTGCCCTTGCCGCCCTCCCGCCCCAAGCGATCGCCCCAGAAGACATGGCAACCTATGTTCGTAACGGTAAACCCGGTGCAATCATCGTCGGTTCCCATGTTCAAAAAACCACCGAGCAACTGAAGAAACTTCTGCAAGAACCTGGCACGGTTGGTGTTGAAGTAGACGTTGCCCAATTGCTAGAGCAAACGGGCGATCCACAAGCCGCTTTACTGACCAAGACCGTGCAACAGGTGAATCAAATCCATGCCGCAGGAAAAACCCCCGTTGTCTACACCAGCCGCCAGGAGCTAACTTTTGAGGATACCCAGAGCCGTTTAGATTTTGGGGAATCCGTCTCCGCATTACTGATGGATATCTTGCGTCACCTACCCAATGACATTGGGTTTCTCATCAGCAAAGGTGGCATTACCTCAAACGATACCCTTAGCAAAGGACTGGCACTTAGAACCGCAAACCTCTTGGGGCAGGTATTACCCGGTGTTTCGATGGTCCGAACCCCAGCAGAGCACCCTCAATTTCCCAATTTACCCGTTGTGCTGTTCCCCGGTAATGTGGGGGATGCCAATGCTCTGGCAACCGTGTATCAACGATTGAATAAAAGCGAAGCCCAGGCTTCTGGATAATAGTTTTCTGCTCACCTTCTCACGCTTCATCCGACTATGCAACAGATTGGATTCATCGGGCTTGGCATCATGGGCAAGCCAATGGCGCGGAACTTGCTCAAAGCGGGCTATTCCCTGGTTGTTTATAACCGCAGCCGATCGCCAATCGAAGAACTGGCAGCAGCAGGAGCATCGGTGGCAGAGTCGCCCAGGGAAGTTGCTCAGCAAACAGATGTGGTAATTACTTGCGTCTCCGACTCGCCCGACGTGGAAGCTATTGTGTTGGGCAGCGATGGCATCATGGCAGGGGCAAAACCAGGAATGCTCTACGTGGATATGTCTACCATTGCCCCTGCCACTGCCCGTAAAGTTTACCAGGCGTTGAAAGCAAAAGGGGTGGATGCGCTGGATGCCCCCATCTCTGGGGGAGACATTGGGGCACAGCAAGGAACCTTATCCATCATGGTGGGTGGGGATGAATCTGCTTTTGAAAGCGTGCTGCCCATCCTTCAGGTGATGGGAAAAAACATAGTCTACATGGGTGCAGCGGGAGCAGGACAGGTCACCAAAGCCTGCAATCAAATCGTCGTTTCCCTGACCATTCAGGCAGTGGCAGAAGCACTGACCTTTGCCCGGAAATCGGGAGTGGATGCGGCAAAGGTGAGAGAAGCACTACTGGGTGGGTTTGCCCAAAGCCGTATTCTGGAAGTTCACGGTCAACGCATGCTGGAGGGCAACTTTCAGCCAGGGTTTAAGCTCGATCTGCACCGGAAGGATATGAATATTGTGTTGCAAACGGGACGGGAGATCCATCTGCCCCTGTTGGGAACCGCCCAGGTCACAAGCTTGATGGATGCACTGTTGGCTCAGGGCAAAGGCGATCTGGATAACTCAGCATTGATTACGTTGTATGAGATGCTGGCTGGCGATCTGTAGGATGACTGCTTGATGGCAGCAGTTTTGCGCCAGGGGGTGGGGAGAGGAGGAGAGGAGGGATGGGTACTCATTCACTCTCCAGGTTGGGATTGAACGATTTAGAAGCGCAAATCGCTCAAAGGGTAGACCGGAGATTCTGCCATTGGAGGGAGAATGAATTTATTGAATGCACAAGCATCAATTCCATACAAACCCTTACAGACGTAATAACCAGTTCTTTATGAGGCTGCACTGAACACGGGGCTTAAACCCCTTGCCTTAAAGCGATTGGAGACTGCTGTATAGCCTTCATTGCCGAAAATGATAAACATTGAATTTATTCTGGATCAAAATTGCCAAGATAATCCCAGTTGCACACCTTGACTACGGAGATTTAAGCCGTTATCCCCTTCAAATCGACCTTGTTTGACGAACTCGATTTGATTGAACCGATAAGCCAACCGCAGCGCAAAACTGCTTGAAAACTTCCAATCGACTCCGGCATAAAGGTTGTAATACTGTTTGAGATTGCCGCCTCCCAGATTAGAGGTGTCGCCTCTGAAGAAAAAGGCGAATTTATCGCTCAACATGAGTTTGGCAGTTCCCCCTAGCATTGGGTTGATCCCACTCCCGCTGAATTCAAAGCTGGGCCCTCGCTCAAACTCAACACTTTGGAACACGGAGAGATAGCGAAAACCTGCCAAGGCTTCAAAGGAAATTGCCGGATAGTACTGAGTTGGATCGGCGGGATTCGTGATCCTTCTGAAGGGGACGGTTAAGAAGCGATAACTGGCTCCCAGCGCGAAGGACGATAGGGTATTTCGTGTATCGATCTGGAACCCTGGAATGGGGACTTCAAAGCGATCGCGGAAGGTAAGGGTGCCCCCGTTGCTACTGCCCCGAAACCCTGAATTGACATACAACCCTTCAGAAACGATGCCAAAGTTCCCGTTCCAGGCTTGCAACCGCCCCGATACACCAAAAATATTGGTGAGTCTTGCCCTGACATCAGAGAGTCTGGCATTCACATTTAAATTAATCCCTGCGTTGCCTAAAATTCTCCCCGGACTTCCCCCCGGACGATTGGGAAACAGGAGATTTCTACCTCTGCCAAAGAAGATGTCACCTTGCACGTCGAGGGGCAGAAAGAGGTAAGGCTCAAAATCAAACCGCCAACCGGGGGGAGGAATCAGGGGATTGTTAACAGATTGGTTGGTTGTGACATCTTTCGCATCTGATGAACTGTCAGTCGGAGTCGGGTTCTCTATGTGAGCGGGTGTTTCTTGCGCGATGTGCTGAGGAGTACTCGCTCCCCATAAATCACTGGACTGTTTGCTAATGTTCTGTGTAGCCGGAGCCACTTCAAGCACTTTGGTTGAGGGTGCTGGCGCTATTTCCTGGACTGACTGGTTTTGATAGTTGATGTTCTCGGTTGCCAAAAGAACTTCAGAAACAGTGGGCACAGAATCGGTTGACGGGGGGGGTGGAATGGATTGTTCCGTAGGAGCTACAGGGGATAATTCTACTTTTGGGGATAGAGGGGGTGGTTCCGTTAGTGCAGGTTCTAATGCTCTGGCGGTTGTACTACATAAAGTCATTGACAGATTAAAAAGCAGCGTACCCAATAGGCTGAGTTGAAATCGGTTGAGTTGCCGTACCCCACGGCTGCGCGATCGCTGCTTCTTTTTAACGATCTCATTAATGATCTCAGTCTTCATCGATTGATCCTCACACACATGAAATTTCTATTTATTGATAAAGATAATGCGTCAATCCCCAAGGTCAGAAACTCGTTGAATCAATCTTCTGTTGGCTTGGCTTCAGGCTTATTTCGATAATGGGCGATCAGAATGTAGACGCTGATCAACAGAATCCATAGGGGAAAGAATAGAAAGACCCATCCCACTCGATCAATCTGCCTGAGTCTGAAAATCATAATGGCTGCCAGAAGATACCCCAACAGCGCCATCCAACGGGGAATCGCTCCAGTCCGAATGAAGAGAGAACTGGTTGAAATCATAAAGACCCCCGCCATTTTAGTGGCGTAGGTATGCATGAGACTGCGCGAAAAAGCCCAACCCAGGGCATAAATACTGGAAGTGATCAGGCGTTCGGGCTGAGTTTGATACAGGAAGATGATCGTACTGGTTGATGCACCAGTAATGAACAACATGACCAGAAAGAGCAGCCCGCTGCCAAAAAATACAGTGGCGAAGAACTGATCCTCCTCGTCTCCCAGGTGATCACGCACTACACCCATAAACCAGAGGAAAGCGATCCCAGCAAAGGGAATCAGGTTGAATGAGAGCAGCAAGGTACTACTATTCGTAGTCAGCCATGCCATGCTATCGCGAGGCTTTTCAGGCAGAGTATTCAGTAAAAGAACGAGGGAAATGAAGATCAAAACCGCAAATAGAATGCCTGCGATCGCAGCGGCTTTGGGTGCCTTCAGACGGGCGTAGATTCGTAATTTCTCTTGCGCCATAGCGGCTTCTGAGGTAAATGGATTGAAATAAACCTTATGGTTCAGACAGCGGATTGCAAAACTTCAGCAAATTTATCCTCGGATATTATCATTCTGGCTTCTCTTTCATTCCATACCCTGTTAATTCATCAGGTATTAGTTAACTTAGTAACAAACTCTAGTTTTATAAGAATCAGAATCTTGTAAAAATTAGAATCATAAAAAGGTTCAACCGCTATGAGAAGCAAAATTAAATATATTTTAGATATTAATTGACAGTTAACAACTGGGTATTGAACTTTAGTGAGAAAAGCAATTTCTGAATAGTCTTCTGAATCCAGGGCTATACCTCTTCCCGCTTGTTTGTCTTCAGTTGAAACTCTTTTGTGACCTCGCGATTAGTGTTATAGATCTGAGCATCACTGATGTGGTGTAGTAAATCGTAAGTTTTTAGTAATTGATAAATGGGTTGGCTAACCCGAGTCATGGCAAAGTGAATGTGGTGATGTTTCAGCCATTCAATCGTTTGCTCTAATGACTCAGATCCAGTTACGTCAATATCACTGATGGCTTCTGCATCTAACACAAACCATTGCACAGGTGGATCAGAGGTTTCTACCAGGTCTTGAATCTGTTTCTTAAAAAACTCCGCATTGGGAAAAATCAGAGCAGAACTGAAGCGATAGATCAGCAAACCCGGAATTGGGGAGGCTTCGGGATAGCGGGATGCCGCAACGAAGCGGTCTTTCCCAGGCGCACCGACTAGAACAGCCGTAGTCGGTTGGGCTGCCCGCCGTAACAAATCAATCATGGACAGAATAAAGGCAATCAACACCGCATGAATGGGTCCCAAAATCAGGACGCTGAGCAGGCAAGCGATCGCAATCCAAAACTCAGACCGCCGCACCCTAAACAACTCTTTCAGTTCACCCACTTCGATCAATTTAATCACAGCATTAGCCACGATTCCCGCCAGAGCGGCGCTGGGTAGAAGTGCTAATTGTTTGGTAAAAAACACCACCACCGCCGTCACGACGATCGCCCCTACTACACTAGGAACTTGGCTACAGGAACCGCTACTTTCCATCGCAGCAGTCCGAGAGGCACTGGCACCGATCGCCAAACCGCCCGTCAAACCAGAGGCCAAATTGGCTGCTCCGTAGGCAAACATTTCCTGGTCGGGCTGCACTGAATAGCCCCATTTTTGGCCGTATTTACGTGCCAGAAGCAACCCTTCTGCCAGGGTGATGCCACATACCGCTAGGGCAGTGGGTAACAAATCACCGAAATCGCTCACAGTGACTTGAGGAATCGTCAGTGTGGGTAGCCCCGCCGGAATTTCACCCAACACCTTGACACCTTTTTGCTCCAGATGAAATGCAGCCACCAGTACGGTCATCATCACCAATGCCACCAGTGCTCCCGGAACCCGTGGCGCTACTCGTTTCAGCAAGTAAATGATGACGATACTGCCAACGCCGATCGCTACCGTATAGAGATTGGCTTCAAACACCTGGCTGATCAGCTCGAACACTTCTCGGAACCAGCCTTCTGCTTCCACCGAAATGCCCATAATTTGTTTGATCTGGCTGGTCAACACCTTAATCCCCAGCCCTGAAATTAAGCCTGCTAGCACCGCTTTGGAGAGAAAGTTTGCCAGAAACCCCAGCTTGAAAAACCAAAACAGAAAAAAGATCAGGGCACATAGAATCGCCACAGCATAAGCCAGTTGCAGGTAGCGGGGATCGTCAGGAGCCGCTAACCCCGGCAATGAGGATCCCAGGAGGGCTGCGATCGCGGCATCGGGACTGGCGACAACTTGACGAGAGGTACAGAAAATTACATAGACAATCAGGGGCAGAACGGCAGAATACAATCCGACCGTTGCCGGGAGTCCAGCGACTTGGGCATAGCCAATATTCAACGGAATGATCAAGGCGACAAGGGTTACTCCCGCCAAAATCTCGGCAGGTAAATCGGACTGGTTAACCCCTCGTAACCCCTGAAAAAGCTGCATAACTTTCTGCTTTTTTTCTAGCTAAGTGGGCAGATTGAATTGATATGCATGGGTATTACAACCACGTCATTGAAAGGCAAATATTTGTTGCCAATCTCGCTTCATATCGATCACAACCCACCCTGACTGCTCGGCATCGACCAGTGCTTGCTTGAGGCTGCTCATTCCCCCGTGGTCGTAGGCAAATTCGCGATCGCCGTCTGTATGCCGCACGATCATTCCCAGGGTTTCTCCTGATCCTGCCGTTGTCCATTGCAACATCTGCAAATCGCCATCCGAGTTGCCAAAGGCGGCGATCGGTCGTTTACCAATATAATGCTGAATCGCGGCAGGTTTGCCTGCTTTGTCATTGAAGAAATAGAGTTCTGGTAATCTCAAAATTACAGGTTTGTCATCGCGCAGTTCATACTTCGTCTTGTTACTGCTACCAATTACCTGCTCTGGGGGAACACCATAAATCTGCTCCGCACAGGACCGCATAAACTCGACTCCACCGCCGGAGACAATAAAGGTTTTGAACCCATTGGCCCGCAGGTAAGCGAGGAGTTCTATCATCGGCTGGTACACCAACTCCGGGTAAGGTCGTTTCAGGGTGGGATGTCGGGCTGTGGCAAGCCAATCTTTCGTGATCGCGGCAAACTCATCCGTTGTCATCCCCGCGTGGGTCGCCATCACCAGTTCCACCAGTGCGGGTTCGCCTGCCGCCAGTGCTGCTTTCAAGTCCCCTTTCAGCACCGAGGCAAACGGCTCCTGGGTCTGCCACTCCGGGTGCTGGGGTGCCAGTTGCTGGACGCGATCGAAGACGAAGAACGCCTGCACATACAGCGGTTGCTCTACCCAAAGCGTACCGTCATTGTCGAACACCGCAATGCGATCGCTGGGTGTCACAAAGGATGGGCTGTTCGGTGTGGTCACTGTTGCCACAAAATTGAGGATTGCCTGTTTGGCAACCCCATCATTCCAGGAAGGGAGGGGATCTGTCATAGAAGCATTGGTCATTGGTTATTGGTCATTGGTTATTGGTCATTGGTTATTGGTTTAATACTTTAGGTAAGTAATAAATAGTGACCAATGACGCGATGTGTGACTTTGTATAGAACCCTTGTAAAGACGACCCACCCTTCGGGAATCAAGCTACACCCTAGCCCTCTCCCAAGGGGCTACCGTGTATACAGATCTTGGCTTCGTTGGAATCTGGCTCTGGGGGACTTCCCCCCAGTCCGCCGCCGCTTGGGATCCTACCTCCCCCAAACCCCCCGTTCGCGTAGCGTCTCCACAGGAGTTAAGGGTCTGACGCTGAGTCTTCAAGTCTAGCTCGACGAAAATCGGTCGCAGATTGCCTCAAATCTAAAAACAACCGTTCCCCTTGTCACCCGTTTGCCCTTGCTTGAAGACCCAAGCGGACGAATGGTGCCATTGACGCCGAGATTGCATCGTTTTGGAGGGGGTGCGGGGGACGCAACCTGTTTTACGAGTGAGAACTGACAAAGCTTGCCTCGTATTCTCACCCGTAAAATCCTCTGCTACGGGGGGGTGGGGGGGCAGCCCCCCAAGCAGGATTCTGCTAACCCACCGTCAATGCTGCGATCACCTACCGATTCAACTTTCACGACTTGTGTATACACCGTAGCCCAAGGGGCGAGGGAAACAGAAATGTCCAAAGCCGTTCTCCTTGGGGAGAAAGGTTGGGATGAGGGCAAATTAGTTGCACATCCCGCTAGTACTCACCGCCCATAAACTCCTCACCCCTCACTCCTCACTCCCCCGCTCCTTCCCCCCTATGCCCGTTGACTACGATCTGCTTGTAATTGGCAACAGCACGGCTGGAATTTATGCAGCGGTTGAGGCTGCCCGCTTAAAGGCGCGGGTGGCTTTGATCACCCAGGAAATTTCATCATCAAGCCCATCTGGCTGGCTCGATCACTCTGTCCTGCAAGAAGTTGGAAGGACAATTCGCCAGGCACGACGGGCTGAACAGCTTGGGATTTGGATGGCTCCTGGTGCGTTACAACCAGGGTGGCTAGAACGGGCACAGCAATGGAGCAGGATTGTGTCAGAAACAATCGATTCCCTTCATTCTCCGGCGGTGCTTTCCTCGTTGGGGGTAGAGGTGATTGAGGGGCAGGGTGAGTTTTGCCGCAAGCCGACTCCTGGATTTGCTGTGAATGGGCGACATCTGCGATCGCGCACCTACCTGCTGGCGACCCATTGCAAGCCAGTGCTGCCAGCGATTGATGGGCTGTTTACCACTGGCTATCTCACGGCTGAAACTGTCCTCCAAAAAATGGACTTATCCCGGCAGATACCGGGTTTCCTGGTGATCATAGGGGCGAGTCCAGTTGGGCTGGAATTGGCACAGACCCTTGCCCGTGCTGGGTGGCAGGTGACGCTGGTCGATCCCGCTGCCCGAATTCTGCCCCAGTTTGATCTGGAGGCTGCACGTCTGCTCCAGGCACAGCTAGAGGCAGAGGGCATCCAAATTTTGACTGAAACTTCTGTGACCCAGGTGAAGCAGATCCAGGGCAAGAAGTGGGTGCAGGTGGGCAATCAGGCAATGGAGGTGGATGAAATTGTCCTGGCAACGGGATGGGAAGCGGATGTCGCCACTCTCAACTTAGCTGCTGTGGGAGTGGATCCCAGCCTGCGGGTGAATCAAAAACTTCAGACCACCAATCCCCGGATTTATGCCTGTATTGGGGAGAGCGATCGCCAGAATACCCCCCATCTCACCCTTGCCCAGGCCAGGGTTGCCCTCAAAAATGCCCTGTTTCTGCCCTTGACCAAGTTTAGCGATCGCACCATTCCCCGCGTGGTTTATACCGACCCGGAATTAGTCCAGATTGGACTAACGGAGCTTCAGGCAGTGGAACAGTACGGCAAAGATGTGGTCATCCTGAGCCAACCCTTTCAAAGCGTGCCAAAAGCTCAGATTCAGGCAGAAACCACCGGGTTTTGCAAATTCATCCTGCGCCGCAATGGCGAAATTTTGGGGGCACAGCTCGTCGGAGCGCTGGCAAGTGAGATGATGGGAGCGATCGCCCTCGCCATGCAGAACCGTCTCAAAATTCAAGCCCTGGCAACGCTGGTGCAACCCTCTCCCACCCTGGCTGACATCATTTCCCAGACTGCCCATGAATGGCAGCGGCAGCGATTGGAACGCAATCCGGGGCGGCAAGATTTCCTAGAGGGATTCTTTAACTGGCGGCGATCGCATTCCAGGTGAAGTCAGTCATAACAATTCGAGCGATCTCTTTTAGAAAGCGTGGATAGCGTAGAATAGCACTGAATTTAAGCATAGAACCTCTACTCGATATCTCCGGAGTCCCTGAGATTTCGGGGAGCTAAAATCTCCTAACTTCGTACCAATCCGATGGAATATCTGCTTAAGGTCAAACGGTTGAGTGACCATGCCCGCTTACCGGAATATGCCCACCCAGGCGATGCTGGGTTAGATTTGTTTTCGACACTGGAAACGGTGATAAATCCTGGCGAAAGCGCTTTAATTCCAACGGGAATCAGTATTCAACTGCCACCTTATACAGAAGCCCAGGTGAGACCCCGCAGTGGACTGGCGCTCAAGCATCAGGTGACGGTTCTAAACACACCGGGGACGATTGATGAAGGCTACCGGGGAGAAGTGGGCGTTATTTTAATCAATCATGGCAAATTACCGTTTTCAGTTGCGATCGGTATGAAAATTGCTCAGATGGTGATTAAACCGATTCTGAATGTTCGGGTTGAAGAAGTTCCCGATCTGGATGCCACCAGGCGGGGAGCAGGAGGGTTTGGCTCAACCGGCGTATGACAAATCCTAAGCCCTCGATTGATAGCCGGATTGAGCAGGTCAATCAACGATTGAAAGCGGCAAAAATGGGGCTACAAATTGAACGTCGAGGGGAAAAGCTAAATCTGCGGGGCACCCTGCCACCCCGTCCCGGCAGTTTAAAAATGAAACCCCATCAGCAACGGTTGGGGTTGGGACTGCCCGCCACTTCTGCTGGGTTAAAGCAGGCAGAACAGGAAGTGAAGGTGATTGCGGCTCAACTGATTCAAAAAACCTTTGACTGGCGACACTACGCGGTTGGTCCAGGGTGGGGGCGGCTGGATCAGATGGAATTGGCGCAACAGATTGAAGCCTTTAAGCAGTCCTTTTTGATGGAACTCAAGCGATCGGGCAATCCTGCCTCTGCCAGAACCACCTGGGAAAGTGCCTATGCCCCTTACCTGAGAAAGCTGGAGGCGATCGCCCAAACCAACCCCCGGCTTAGCCTACTAGAAACCATCTACGCCACCGTCCGCTCTACAGAAGTTAACTCCCGTAGTCGCCAGGTATGCTGCACCGCCTTAAGTGCCTTTGCCGCCTTTGTCAGCCTGGAGTTGCCCCTTGATTTGAAGGAATACTGGGGGGAGTACGGTAACAGCCGCACCCAGTTCCGCGATCTACCCTCCGATGAACTGATCGTGGATACCTGGAAAACCATTCCAAACCCGGCATGGCAGTTTGTTTATGGTGTCATGGCAACCTATGGGCTAAGGAATCATGAAGTATTTTTCTGTGACTACTCAAGCTTGACCAGGGGCGATCGCGAAGCCACCGTCCGGGTTCTTGCCACTACCAAAACAGGCGACCATGAAGTTTGGCCCTTCTATCCCGAATGGGTAGACCAGTTTAATTTGCGGGAAATCAATTTACCCCAGATTCAAACCGATCTCACCCGTACCACCCTGCAACGAATTGGGCAGCGGGTGACCTCCCAATTTCGACGTTACGGTCTGCCCTTTTCTCCCTATAACCTGCGCCACGCCTGGGCAGTCCGCACCATTCACTTTGGCTTACCCGATACCGTCGCCGCCCGCATGATGGGGCACTCTGTCGCTGTCCATACCCGCACCTATCACCAGTGGATCACCCGTCGAGATCAGCAACAGGCAGTGGAAGCGGCATTGAGTCGGAGCCAGTTACAGGCACCGGGAAGGGTGAGGGGTGAGGAGTGAGGAGTAGGTCATTGGTCATTGGTCATTGGTCATTCATTGGTTGTCGGGTAGGATAGGCAGTGTGCAATAACTGTTAGCGCCCCGGTTTCTGACAAAATCATTCGGTTGATAGAACAGGCTTCACAAGAAACCGGGAATCATGGCTTTGCCCATCCTTGAGTTTAGCTACTTAACAGCCTCCGGAAAACGACCCTTCATCCCTCATCCTTCATCCTTCCCATGACCACCATCCTCAGAGACTGGAGTTACCAATATCAGTGGCTATACGACAGCATTTCCTGGCTGGCGGCGCTGGGTGTGGGAGGAGAGGGGCGGTTCCGGCGGCTGGCATTGAAGGGATTGGAAATTTCGCCAGAGACTAAGGTGTTGGATATGTGCTGTGGTGCCGGACCAGCCACCCAGGTGTTGGTGGAGCGATCGCGCCATGTGACCGGACTGGATGCCTCCCCCCATGCTATTGAGCGAGCCAAACAGCGAGTTCCCCAGGCGGACTACGTAGAAGCCTTTGCGGAAAAGATGCCGTTCCCTGAGAATCAGTTTGACCTGGTGCATACCAGCACTGCCCTACACGAAATGGATACCGAACACCTGCAACAGATTTTGCGGGAAGTGTACCGCGTACTGAAACCAGAGGGCATTTTCACCCTGGTCGATTTCCATGCACCCACCAATCCCCTTTACTGGGTTGGAGTCTCCGTATTTTTAGAACTGTTTGAAACAGAAACAGCCTGGGCACTGATCAAAACCGATCTACCAAAACTGCTGGCGGATACCGGCTTCCACCCTGTCCAGCAAACCCTGTATGCCGGTGGTAGTTTGCAAGTAATTCAGGCGGGGAAGGGAGTGAAGGGGTGAGGGGGCGAATTCTCAACTTTCAACTTTCAGCTCCCAACTCCCCTAGGATCCTGGATTTAATCACCCCGCAAACTGTACGGGCGGGTTTAGCAGTCCAGTTTGCCTGGTGCGATGGATTTGACGGTAAAACCCGCCCCTACCCAATTCCGAACTTATTTAATTCTCATTCCCTACTCTCGCCAGAGTGCAATTCCTCCCAACAACCCAGAAATATTAGGCACAATCTTGACGTTAGAAGGTAGCTCAGCGGTGATGTGTTTGGTATTACCGCCACCAATGTAGAGGGTGTCGTAATTGAAAAGAGGTTGAAGGGAGGCGATCGCCCTCAATAGACGGTCATTCCACTTTTTCTTGCCATCCTTATCCATAGCGGCACGTCCCAGTTGTTCTTCATAGGTCGATCCTTTGCGGAACTCGTGGTGTCCCAATTCCAGGTTAGGAATCAAAACACCATTCAGAAACAGGGCAGAGCCGAGTCCAGTCCCCAGCGTAATCACCAGTTCAACGCCTTGCCCAGCAACGGCTCCCAAACCCTGCATATCCGCATCATTGATGACGCGCACGGGCTTTCCCAGACGAGAAGAAAGGGTGCCTCCCAGGTCAAACCCAATCCATGCCGGATCCAGATTGGCAGCCGTCAACGTGACTCCGGCTTTAATTACGCCAGGAAACCCCACGGATACCCGGTCAAATGCCTTATCTGCCGCCAATTGCAACACAATATCAATCACGGAGTCTGGGGTTGCAGGCTGGGGAGTGTCGCGGCGATCGCGATCGACCACTGGATTGCCATCTGTATCCAGCACCATCACTTTGATTCCACTCCCACCAATGTCTACAGTGAGCGTTTGCAGATCCATACTCTTTTGAACCATAGTTTTTTCATTGATAGAGAGCCAACCTCACACCTAACTAATCCACCCAACCCAGATCCTGATCTGACAAATATCCTGGAGATTTCCCCACTGGAAACACCGGGTGAGCCAGTGAGTCGGTTTGCCGCTTGATAATCATTTCCCTCTGGGTCAGAGTGGAGTTGGCTTCTGGGCTGGGAGGGGGAGCCACTACTTTCTCAGGTTCTGGTTCTGGTTGGCTTTGAGCGTCTTCAGACTCCTGCCTCAAACGGGTATTTTCTTCCGCAAGCTGGAGTGCGGCTTTCTTTGCCTGTTCTAGCTCAGTTTTGAGTCCCTCTATTTTTGCCAGATCAGACTTCAAAGACTTCACTAGCGCCTCCTGCTTGCCCAACAGGCTCTGCAATTCGGTAACTTCTTGCTTGAGGGAAGTTTCTCGCTGCTGCGATCGCTCCAGCGCATCTTTCACCTGACCTAGCTCCTCCTCCGTCTCAGAAGTCGGGGGGGGGTCAGCCGGTTCCGTGGGTTTAGACTTTGCCGTACTCGCCCCAGCCTGTTTCCGTGAACGGGATGAGGGGGTGCTTCTGCGCTCTCCATCTGCCCCCTCTGAGGATGCTGTATCTCTTTCCTCGGCTGGCTTCTGTGCCTCCTCTCGCAACAGATCCGATAATCGCTTCCTCGCCATGAATTCCTCCAGTCCTGTTTCGTGATTAGCGGTGCGCTATCCCTCCGCTCCTTCTCCCACTCTACCCTCTCCCTAACCCTTCAGCATTGCCGATTCTAAGGATGAATTTAGCGTTGGATGAATTCAAACTTCGTGCCACTTCATCCTGCTATTCAGCAACATAACCCTTTACCCCTTCCAGTCTCGCTGAATCTCCTCCGCCACTCGCCGGTAATCTGCCTCCGCTTCCCGTGCATTTTTACCCCGCCACTGGGAAACAGCAACCCCATCCAGAGCTGCCCGCTCATGGGCTTTGTATGCTCGGATAAAGGCATTGCAGGCTGGAATACCCAATTCCAGTAGAGTATTTTGGGCTTCCAGAGCTTCATTCAAGCTACGCGGATCCACCCGTGTCAGTAGAACCCGATGGGCAACTTTGCAAGGCATCACCGCTTCCCGCACCGTCTCAATCAGCGCTGCCAGATCCATTGGAGCCGGAGGAGTCGGTAACACGACATAATCTGCGGCAGGAACCACCGCCGCCAGGGCACTAGAGTCTAAAGCAGGGGGAGTATCAACGACCACGACTTCATAGTCTCCCAAATGGCGGAGTTTGCTCAACAGTGCCGGGTCTGTTTCCTTTACCAAATCAAAGTTCATTCCCTTATCACCCCGTTCAACCCACCAGGTCGCTGACCCTTGTGGATCCGCATCGACCAGCAAAACGCGATTTTTCGCAGCAAGGGTGGCTGCCAGGTTAACGGCAGTTGTCGTCTTGCCAACCCCACCCTTGCCGTTCAATACGACCAGGATTTTACTTGGTTTAGACGACTTCATAGGTGCCTCCTTACTGTTCCACGGCTTGACTATACCTTGTTATTAACGATTCGCTTGAACAGTCAAATGAATCTCAACAGAAGCCTGGCTGGAGTAACAGGAGGCATTGAAATAGAGTTTGTATTTCGTCATAGTAAAACATATGTTCACCGGGGACTGCCAATCATGGTGAAACCGAACCAATAGACCTTTTTCACCGATGACCCCATCGACAATATCTGGGCTGTTGGGCAGGCTAATCAGTTGATGCTTGCGCGTGTGATCTGCTTGTTTGCCGGAATAGTAAGCTCTTTGCTCGTCATAATCTTGAGGACGCGGAATCGGTAGCTCCCAGGTATCCACCAGCCGTGCCCCCCCTGGGAACCCGGACAACCACACATCGAGTTCTGCTCGTTCGATTTGTATGTACTGAAAAAAGTACGCAAGGGATTGGAAGTTGCAAAGCAGAAAGGAACCGTCTGTCAGCAGGACTCAGAGCAACATCTGGCAAAACGGCTTATCAAGCAAGGGGTATCATCAACTTACTCCTACTTACGGGCACCTCGATTAATTGGTTTTCTAGCAATTTTCAGTCTCATAACAGTCTCATGGTCAATTGCTGGGCTTCTGCCAGCAAAATCTGCGGCGCATAGAGCGTCTAACCTGACTCAATACCCGATTTTGGGCAGATCTATCCCTCAAGTGGGCGCGTTTGCCAGAACACTAAGCGCAGCAAGTTGTAGGTCAAGTTTTTCAACCCTAACTGCACCTTAGCCCGCTCCCACCCAATCGAGCGCACCAGTTTGCCGCCCATTTGCATCACCCATGCCCCGAAGACATGCTCGACCTAGGCACGGGTTTGAGACCGCTCTCGGTTGGCCGCTTTCTGCTCTACACTCAAGGGGCGATTGCGATAGGCTCGTTCATGGAAGTGGCTGATGAATTTTAAGACGGCTAGCAACCCTTCCAGGGCCACCGACCGATAAGCACTGTCAGCCCATACTTTATCGTCTTCATTGTCGTCATCGAGCACAGTTGTGAAGGCTTGACTATCGTGCACGGCTGCATCGGTCACTGAATAGAGCCGAATAAAGCCATGATCGACATCAATGCTGACGTGATCTTTGTATCCGAAGTAACTCTAGCCGTTATTCATCGTCCA
>NZ_JBXBCF010000083.1:0-232365 GCF_056784235.1 Kovacikia sp. CALU 1929 | reverse complement strand
GACTTTCTGGCGCAATTGAGCCGCCTGACTGCGATTACGGTTGCGCTCTTCGGCAGATTGATTTTCTGACTGTTTGACCAGTACCAGTGCTATACCAGCACGAGCCGTTAAAGCTTCATAGGAATAGACTGGGAGTGGATGGCGATGGATGGGGCGCTAGTGAAAGCGCCTTTGGGGGGAAAAAGAAACGGGTGCAAACCCCACAGACCGGGGGAAATCGGGCACGAAACGAAGCCTTCTCTGCGATGGGAAAGGAGTGCCGCTTGCCATCGTGATTGCAGGAGCCAATCGGCATGACATGAAACTGACCCAAGCAACGCTAGAAGCCCAGCGAATTGTACCTTCAGATTTACAAGATGGTGAACTAAGAAACCTATGTTTAGACAAAGGGTATGACTACAAGGAAGTGAGGGAAATTGTGGCGGCTTGGGGATATGTAGGGCACATTCCACCGAGAGATGAAAGGGAACGGATTATTCATGATATTCCGAACTACCGAGCAAGACGTTGGGTAGTGGAGCGTAGTCACTCTTGGATGAACCGATTTCGCCGTTTGTTGATACGGTGGGAGAAGAAACCAGAGAACTACCTAGCGTTTTTACACCTAAGCTGTGCATGTATTGCTGTGCGAGCAATCCAGGTTTTCGGATAGACTCTAAGCTCGACTTTATCGATTCAAACTTTCTGCTTTGAGCGTCCCAAACTTGGGAGACCAAAATCCATCCCTACCCTCAAAAAACGCAACCTCCTGACATCGTCCCCGGCGATTCTCCAACAGCGAACAGCGCAACATCACCTTCGCTTTGCCCTCCTTCGTGTAACCATACCGCTCTAGCAATGCCCCACAAACTGGACAGGGATAATTGGTAAATGCCTCTGGATCGGGGGTGCGCTGGGCATAGGGTAGTTCATATCGCTTGTCCTTGGGGTTCCAGAACAGCACGGCTCCACATGCGGTTGCGCTACAGCGGAGAAAATGATTTGCCTTTAGCTTTTTGGATTTAGAAGGGATTTTATTCATTGCCTCACCACATTTAGGGCAAGCAATCCTGGAGCAAGTAATCTCGGTTTTAGTGTTAGACGACTTTAGCTTTTTGAAGTCTATGGAATTTATAGGGTTAGTTGCTTTATGGTCTCTTAATTGATGGTCTGCTTTTTCTAAAGCAGGTGCAAAGTAAGTGCGGTGCCAGTTGGTTAAGTATCCTTGCCAGTCCTGCTTTCCCTGGGCAATCTGATCTAATGCCAACTCCATCTGTGCCGTAAAGTCGGGTTGAATTAACTCTGGCAATAGTTTCTTCAATGCCTTATCCAGTTCCATTCCCAGAGGAGTTGGCTGAAGCTTGCTTTTCTCGACCTGGATATACTCCCGTTCCTTCAGCGTTTTGATGGTCGGGGCGTAGGTACTGGGTCGCCCAATCCCCTGACGCTCCATCAACTGCACCAGCTTGGGTTCCGTATAGCGGGGAGGAGGCTGGGTTTGCTTTTGCTCCGCTTTCGCCTGTTTCACTGTGAGTGGTTGCCCTTGCTGGGTCGTGGGGAGTTCGGTATCGACGCTCAGGTTATTCCAGTAGCGGGTATAGCCAGGAAATTCCACGACCTGCCCTCTTGCCTCCCAATGCACGGTACCCGATCGCGTCACGACCCGTGTCTTCCGTAACCGGGCAGCACAACACTGGGAGGCGATCGCCCGGTTCCAGATCAACTCATACAGTTTTGCTTGGTCGGAGTTCACCTGGGCTTGCAGTTGGGCAGGCAAACGGTTGACATCGGTGGGACGAATGGCTTCGTGTGCCTCCTGGGCACCTTTCGCAGTCCGATGGCGGGTTGTTTTGTTGGGGACATTGGTTGGATCGTGCTGTTCCAGGTATTGTCGTACAGCGGCACAGAATGGTTCAGCCAGGGTGACGGAGTCCGTTCGCATGTAGGTGATATAGCCTGCTTCATAGAGCGCCTGCGCCACTTTCATGGTTTTATCGGGACTGAAGCGAAGTTTTGCTCCAGCGGTCTGCTGCAAGCTGGAGGTAATCAAGGGCGGCGGCGGTGATTGGTGGGTCATTTTTCCTTCTACCAGAACCACCTGATGGGGGGTGGAGCGGGCGATCGCAACTAGTCGATCCGCCTCTGCCTGAGTGGTCACGCGATCGCCTTCTGCCTGGGCATGCCCTCCATCCGATTCTCGGTTTGGTTTAGCTTCCGCCGCATCATCCGGTTGGTCGCTTGTTGATGAATTGCCTGCCAGTTTTGCCCGATAGAATGCCTTAAACCCTTCCTGGTACTCAACCCAGACACTCCAGTAATCCTGGGGCTGAAAGGCTTGAATTTCCTGCTCCCGCAGGCAGAGCAAATGTAAGGTCGCACTCTGCACTCGCCCCATTGACTTAGCACCAATGTTAAGCCGCCACACTACATGCTTACTGCCCTTGTAGCCCACCAGCTTATCGAGACAATCCCGTGCCCGTCCGGCAGCAATCAGGGATTGATCCAGAGTACGGGGATGGGCGATCGCAGCTTTCACAGCTTGCGATGTAATTTCGCTATAAACGACGCGACGGGGATTTTTCAACCGCAGTTCCTGCTGTAGGTGCCAGCCAATGGTTTCCCCTTCGCGATCGGGATCGGTAGCAATGTAAACGGTATCTGCCTGCTTGACCGCCTGCCGTAATTCTGTCAGCACCTTTTTAGCCCTTGCGTCGCGTGGTTCATAACGGCATTCAATGCGGCTATCCAGCAGGTCGAACCCGAGGGCATCTTCGCCATCGTCTGCCAGTTCTCGAATGTGTCCCATACTGGCTTTTACAACCCAACCCGGTCCCAGAATTTGACTCAACTTCCTGGACTTACCCGGACTTTCAATCAGCAGCAGATTTGCCATCGCTCCATCTCCGATTGGCCCCCTCAATAGTACATCGGATCCAGTGCGATCGCCCACCTTGCAGGCTGAGTTACATGCCTTAAAACAACCTGCTAAATCTGTGCCTATCTAGAAGTTCTAGCAGAGGTGACTTGCCAATCGCAGACTTGATTTCTATTTCCAAACGCTGACAACTGAGAACCACCATTCATGGGTGGTTTTCTACTCGCCTGCCTTCAGAACTTGCTCTGCCGTTAACGTTAGATTTAGAAACAAGGATGAAATGATGGGATCGTGTGTTCGGAATACTGCTTCCTCATAAAGCCCATCTACCAGCTTCAATACCAAGACTTGTTCCCGCTCAGGATCTACAATCCAATACTCAGGGATCCCCCGAGCAGCGTACTCAGACCGCTTGTAGCGGTAATCACGGTCTTCATTATGCTTACCAGGTGACACCACTTCAACCACTAACGCGGGGGGAGGCATATCTAAAGTAACCGTGCCACGACTGGATTCCCGTAATGCGAAACAAAGTTCTTCAGTCAGTACCATTAAATCTGGAACACGAGTTGTGGCGCGACTTCCACTCACCACAATTTCAGTTCCTTTACAGCGAATCAAACGACTGGAAACAACCTTTAGGAATTCAGCAAACAAATAGGAAGCAATCTGGCTATTAAAATCCCATTCGGGCGGCATTGCAACAAGTTCCCCATTGACCAATTCATACCGCTGATCCGTACCATCATCATGAGCAAGGTACTCTTCTAACGTGAATCGTCGGGTGGATGTGGTCATCAGCAAATACCAGGAACAGGCTAACTCTATTTTGTCACTTTCCAATACCAAAGTGCGATTCTTCTGCGGCAGCAGCGAACCCTCGGCTGTTTTCCAGTTAACCATTGCCTGCCGTCAGATTGAGGCTTATACAGGCACCGATTAATACCGATTTAAACGGACTTGTGGGCACATCAAAGTTCAGGAGGGGCTTGGCACTGCCAAGCCCGTACCGGGATCTGCCGTGGTTTCAATTCAAATTGGTATGTATAAGTTCCCGTCAGAAATGGAAGACCTGGTATTACCGATCGCTCAATCAACTCTTTCTGAATTTGGGTTTGAAGTCGAGATCAGAACTTTCAAATCTTCTACAAAACTGGTGAAAAAACTAGCCTGCTCAACCTGTAAGGCAACCCAGGCATTGACATCTGGCTTAGCAGAATGACGACAATCGATTAGCGTTTGTCCACGGGTCCACTCGCCTTTCGTTTCAACTTGAACGGTTGCCCGTCGCAGCATCAGCGTTTCTGGGTAGAACAGGTAGCCCAGTGTTGCCGCATCATGCACTAAAAAACCACGGATCCCCCCTGTTTCCCGATAGCAAAGGGCAGTACCAATCATAAACTCACACAAATGATTCAGAAATTGGGCGATCGCACTCCCCGAATTTACCTGGCTCACTGCCTCTGCCATCTCCCGCGTAAAGATCAATTGCCGGGTCACATCCAGCGGCACCACCACCAGGTCATCCCGACTGGCGAATACCGTTGCCGCCGCCGCAGGATTGAACCAGACATTAAACTCTGCATGGGAGGTAACATTACCGGGAACCAGAAAGGCTCCTGCCATAATCACAATTTGCTTTGCTTTTTTAAGAACTCCGGGTTGTTTAGTTTCGGCGGTAGCCAGATTGGTCAGGGGGGCGATCGCCACCAGAGTGATCTCGCCAGGAGCCGCATTGAGCCAATCCATGATTACCTGATCCGAAGGACGAGCGGTTTCCCAGGCATGGGATGCAGGTGGCAAAGTATGGGATAAATTCCCCATCCCATCTGTCCCATGAATGTGAGTTGCATCCTCAATCCCGTCATCTGCCACTGAAACACCGCGACCAACTTCAACCGACTGAAACCCCGCCAAACCTAAAATCTGACTGGCGCTGTCAAAAGTTTGTCTGGCAGACACATTCCCATCGGCAGTTGTCACCGCAACCAGCTCAGCCAATCCTTGTTTAACCAGGCTCAACAGCCAAAGGAGAGCAAAAATATCATCCCCACCGGGATCCGTATCCAGAATAATTTTGGGAGTGACCATAGAAAAGTTAGGTAACGGGTACAGAGTACAGGGATTGGGTTGAAAGTTGAAGATAGAGAGTTAAAGTTCCCCCTCCGGGGTAATTACTCAGAAGAAATAGCGACCGTAAAAGGCAGCCACTTAAAATCAGAACACTAACCTCACCCAACTACCGCCATGAGCAGTCATCCCCTTCTCAAAGTCGAAATCTCGCAACTGTCTATAGCAGAGCGCATCCAACTCGCTGAAGACCTTTGGGACAGTATTCTGGAGCAGCAAGACGAGCTTCCTTTATCGGATGTTCAGAAACAGGAACTCGATAGTCGCCTACAACGGTATCGGCAAGACCCCAGCGCAGGCTCAACCTGGGAAGAAGTCAAGCAACGATTAGGCTTCTCGCAATGAGCTACACTCTCATCATCCGCCCAGAGGCAGAATTGGACATTCAAGAAGCCTTTGCGTGGTACGAGACACAAGCCCCCAGCTTAGGCTCTGAGTTTGTCCGAGCCGTTGATACCTGTCTATCTGGCATTGGACGGAATCCATTAGCTTATCCGCTCATCCATCGGCAAGCACGACGAGCACTCATCCGTCGCTTCCCATAAGGCAGAAGGCAGACGGCGAACACCCCTCACCCCTCCCACCGCTATCCCGTACTCTTTTCCTCTGGACGGCAATACCCATGTAAAAAGGCGTGAACACCGATCCTGCCGTTTGGAGAGACTTCCGTAAAATAGACGTTAGGAGGCAGATTCGGTATTAGACTTTAGCGGGGAGATCCAACCACTTGCTGAAGTCCGGCTTCCGTATAGAAGTGATATAGAGGGAACTATGCAGCCAAACCAAGCCAAAATGACGGACAAAGCCTGGGAAGCGATTGTTCAGGCTGCGGAAATTGCTAAACAAGCTCAGAACCAGAATATTGAAGTTGAACATCTGATGAAGGCTCTTTTAGAGCAGGAAGGACTTGCCATCAGTGTATTTAACAAGTTGGGATTGACTGTTCAGCAGGTACGCGATCGCACCGAAGAATTTATCCGCAAGCAGCCCAAGGTTTCTGGTAGCGGCGGCAGTGTTTATTTAGGGCGATCGCTCGATACGCTACTCGATCGGGCTGAAACTTTCCGCCAGCAGTATGAAGATGAATTCATTTCAGTCGAGCATATGCTCCTGGGCTACTCCAGAGACGATCGCTTTGGCAAAGCGCTGTTTGCAGAATTTAGACTGGATGAGAATAAATTAAAGACCGCGATTAGTGAGATTCGAGGGAGCCAGAAGGTGACAGACCAAAACCCGGAGGGCAAATATGAGTCACTGGAAAAGTATGGGCGTGACCTGACTCAGTACGCCCGTGAAGGAAAACTTGACCCGGTGATTGGTCGAGATGATGAGATTCGCCGCACGATTCAGATCCTATCCCGCCGGACGAAAAACAACCCGGTGTTAATTGGGGAACCGGGGGTAGGGAAGACGGCGATCGCCGAAGGGCTTGCCCAGCGGATTGTTAGTGGGGATGTGCCCCAGTCTCTCAAGGATCGTAAGCTGATTGCGCTGGATATGGGTGCCCTGATTGCCGGTGCCAAGTACCGGGGTGAGTTTGAAGAGCGCTTGAAAGCCGTGCTGAAGGAAGTCACAGAGTCCGGGGGCACAATTATCCTGTTCATCGACGAGATCCATACCGTTGTCGGAGCCGGAGCAACCCAGGGCGCAATGGATGCCGGAAACCTGCTCAAACCGATGTTGGCACGGGGTGAATTGCGTTGTATCGGTGCCACTACCCTGGATGAGTACCGCAAGTACATTGAGAAAGATGCGGCTCTGGAACGACGGTTCCAGCAGGTGTACGTAGATCAGCCCAGTGCAGAAGATACCATCTCCATTCTGCGGGGTCTGAAGGAACGCTACGAAGTACACCACGGGGTCAAAATCTCAGACAGCTCCCTGGTTGCGGCAGCGACTCTGTCGAACCGCTACATTTCCGATCGCTTTCTGCCCGACAAGGCGATCGACCTGATGGATGAAGCGGCTGCCAAGCTGAAGATGGAAATTACCTCGAAACCGGAAGAACTGGATGAGGTAGACCGTAAGATCCTGCAACTGGAAATGGAGAAACTGTCACTTCAGAAGGAAACCGATGCAGCATCCCGCGATCGCCTGGAGCGGTTGGAAAAAGAACTGGCAGACCTGAAAGAGGAACAAGCCACCCTCAATGCCCAGTGGCAAGCAGAAAAGGGCAGTATCAACAAGATCCAGACCTTGAAAGAGGAGATCGATCGGGTCAACATCGAAATTCAGCAAGCAGAACGGGATTATGACCTCAACCGGGCGGCTGAACTGAAATATGGCAAACTGACTGACCTCAACCGCCAGCTCCAGGAAGCTGAAAATCACCTGGCTCAGACTCAAACCAGCGGCAAATCCATGCTGCGGGAAGAGGTGACCGAACAGGATATTGCGGAGATCATCTCTAAGTGGACAGGCATTCCGATCAGCAAGTTGGTAGAGTCTGAGATGCAGAAGCTTCTACATCTGGAAGAAGAATTGCATAAGCGGGTGATTGGTCAGGATGAAGCGGTCACTGCGGTTGCCGATGCCATTCAGCGCTCCCGTGCTGGTTTGGCAGACCCCAACCGTCCGACTGCCAGCTTCATTTTCCTGGGACCCACCGGGGTTGGTAAGACCGAACTGGCAAAAGCCCTGGCAGCTTACCTGTTTGACACCGAAGAGGCAATGGTGCGGATCGACATGTCAGAGTACATGGAAAAGCACGCCGTTTCCCGTCTAATTGGGGCACCTCCCGGCTACATTGGCTATGACGAAGGGGGACAGTTGACCGAGTCTATCCGTCGCCGTCCGTTCTCAGTCGTTCTGTTTGATGAGATTGAGAAGGCACACCCGGATGTGTTCAACGTCATGCTGCAAATTTTGGATGATGGACGGGTCACCGATGCCCAGGGGCATAAGGTGGATTTCAAAAACACTATCATCATCATGACCAGCAATATCGGTTCCCAGTTCATTCTGGATCTGGCGGGGGATGATTCCCGCTACGACGAAATGCGGAGCCGGGTAATGGAGGCAATGCGTACCACCTTCCGCCCAGAGTTCCTCAACCGGATCGATGAGATCATCATCTTCCACGGTTTACAGAAGAGCGAACTGCGGCAAATCGTCAAACTCCAGGTGCAGCGGCTTGGTCAGCGGTTGGCAGACCGCAAAATGGCATTAAAACTCTCAGATGTGGCGATCGACTTTCTGGCAGAGGTCGGCTACGATCCGGTCTTTGGTGCCCGTCCACTGAAACGAGCTATCCAGCGCGAGTTGGAAACGCAAATAGCAAAGTCTATTCTGCGAGGTGAGTTTACGGATGGAGACACAATTTTCGTGGATGTTCAGAATGAGCGACTAGCGTTCAAACGACTGCCCTCTGAGGTTTTGACCACACAATAAGTAAGTTAAGGTTCAGGGTGAGTTAGATATCTCACCCTTTTTTTGTAGTGCTGAATAGCAGTATGAATTGGAACGAAGTCTCAATTCATACAACTCTCAATTCATACCCAAAATCAGCAACGCCGAGTACCAGATGAAGCTAATAAGTCAATGGCACTGACGGAAGGCTAAGTCCTGACCTATCTCGTTCCTTAGGCTCTGCCTGGGAACGTTCTCTGAGAGGCTCTGCCTTCTGTAACGTTCTGGAGACAGAGTCTCGAGACGTGCCATTCTAAGGCTGAGCCTTGGAACGAGATGATATAAGGTGAAAATGTTTCTGAGTCAGTCTTTTCGCTTATTTCAGTACCATCCAGCTATAAGGGATGTGCCCCAAAATAAAGTACCCGCTAGACAAGCTGCTCCACGATGGATTCCCGCCTGCGCGGGAATGACGTTGGGACTTTATTAATTTGCGAGTCCCTAAGTAGACTCAGCAATCTAGTAATCCAGGAAAAACTCCCCATGCCACGCTGGACCGAGACAGGGGGAGCGGATGAATGAACAAGAGATATCCACTTGAAAAGATGACAATGCAGCGGTCAACTTTAATCAGTACAGTCAAGACATATAAATTCAACTGTCCTGTATCCTAATCCTAGCCATTTCACGAAAGCATAGGGGGGAGAAATTGGGGGGAAATTGGGGGGATTCAGGTGATTTTTGACTACACCTTCCTAAGGCGTTAGGTTACTCTGGGGAAAACAAGCTACATACCAAGCTACATACTTTAATCAACCTACACAGGTTGAAGAATCCGCGCTTCCTAAAGTAGACAAGTTCCAAAGATTGGCAGTATGGAACATCCAGATGCTTACCAGGATCTATTGAATAGCCTCAAATCAGCAGCAGGACTGCTGGAACTGGATCGCACTTCCCAGTTGCAGCGGGATGTCACGGCTGTTTGCGATCAGCTTGTTCGTCCCAGTTTTCGGATTGCGGTGTTTGGTCCTTTTAATTACGGTAAATCAACGCTGCTGAATGCCCTGTTGGGAGAGCGGACCTTGCCAATTGATTTGATTCCGACCACAGGAGCAGCCATTACAGTCCGCTATGGCGAGCATCTGTCCACCCAAATTCGACTGACGGGTGGCAGTGAGATCAGCGAATCAGGGACCGATGTACTGAAGCGGTATGCCATTCTGGATGACCAGCGGCAGATGCGGGAAGACGTCGCTTCGGTGGAAGTACTCTGTCCCCATCCTTTTTTGAAAACGGGAGTAGAGTTGATAGACCTGCCGGGAACGGACGATCGCGAGGCACAGGATGCCCTGGTCAAAGATCAGCTACTCACCGCCGACCTGATTGTGCAGGTATTGGATGGGCGCAAACTGATGACCCTGGGCGAACGGGAGCATCTGCGCGACTGGTTGCAAGACCGGGGCATTGAAACCGTGGTATTTGTCGTCAACTTCCTCAACCTGCTGGAGCCGGATGAGCAAAAGCAGGTCTACAATCGACTGAGATTTGTTGCTGAAAGTTTTCGGTCTAAACTGCCATCGGGCATTAGTAACCTGTACCGGGTAGATGCCCTGCCTGCCCTCCGCGCCCGACTGAAAGGTGATATGGCAGCCGCCCAAACCGCAGGACTGCCCATGTTTGAGGCGGCGTTGCAGTCCATTGTGCAGGTGCAGCAGGAACAAACAGAAACGAGGATGCCGAGGGTAAGGGCGATCGCTCTCCAGGTGAAACAAGCTCTCCAACTCAAAATTGATCGACTGGCTGCCGAACTGGACTCAGTGGCAAACAAGCGCAATCAGAAAATTCAGATTAAGCAAAAGGCAGAGCAACTGATCCGCAAAGGATTTGAGGGGAGCGTGACCGAGTTTGGTGATTGGCTATCCCTGACCAACCTGCTGGATCGTTATCAGGATGAGGTTGCCACGGCACTTCAAACTGGACAGTTCAGAGCCTGGGAGACGGGATCGTTTAAGAAAACAGCGATCGACCATCAACAGACAATCGTCAAGTGGGTGCAGCAAGCCTGCGAGTTTTTTGAGCGCCCCCGTCCAAACCAACTGCTGGTTTCCTTTCCACCGGAACCCCCGGTACCCCTTCCTGATCCGCCCCCCCATTCCGGTTCTTCCAAATCCGATGATTTGACTCCTACGGCGATCGCGACTGGCGTAGGTTGGGTGCTGGGTGGTCCCGTCGGGGGTGCCATCCTGGGCGGTGCCTCCTATTTGTTGAACAAAACCCTGGACTCTGACAAATCCAAAACGCCCTCTCCTTCCCCTGCCCAGGTCACCTATGCCTATCTGGAAGCTGCCAGAGAATACCTGATTAACTTCAGTGCAATTAACCTGGCAGCATTACAAAATTACCAAAAGGCGGCTGAGCGAGTCATCTGCTTTGATGCCTCTGAAGAACCCGTTGAGAAAACTGATCAACATCATCAAGTGGAATTACTGCGATCGACCCTGGAGCGGTTGAATCAGATGTTAGACCGTGAAGTTTCCGTATAACACAACTGAAATGGATAATTAGTCCGCTTAGAATCGGTATTATTTCGGAGTGGAGGGAATTCGTCCGGATGGGGTACCCTGGCGGCTGAAAATACAGTTATGCTGCATCCGTTCAACTGACTGATTCACTACTACTCTGGCTATGAATTCAACCGACTTTATACCCAAAATGACTCAGTGTAGCTAGTTGAAAAATCTGATAATACTCGATTTGAAGATATGTGGAAAACGTCCTGATAATCCTCTCAGTGAGGGTATTATCAGGAAAGAATCCAATGATTTAATAGTTAGACCGCTAGTGCCAGTACAGAGTGGCACAAATTTATTAATCTTCTGATTGCGTTCATTATCTCCCCACACCTACAGTGGCTAGCTGACTCATCTCAAGTGAATTAGTAGTTTCTAGTTTCTAGTTTCAATATTACTGAAGAGTATGCGCCTTGATGTAAACAATCAAATTGAACGGAGAAGAGCATGATTAAAGAATTATATGAAATCGGTTTTGAGTCAGCAGAGCAAGAAGCTGAAGATTTGCCTGATTATTATTTTGATAATGATTACTATCAAAAAGCAGCATCATTCTCCAGAAAACATAGTGAGTTTTTCTTTATTGGAAGGACAGGCTCCGGAAAATCTGCGATTTTGGAGATGATTCGCCAAAAGAGGGGAGATTCGTTACGGGTAATCAATGTAACAGAAGAAGATTTTGCCGTTCAATTTCTTTTATCAAGCCCTGAGGTTTCAAATATTCCAACCCAATACAGGCAGCTTGCATTTAAAACGTTGTGGAAGTACGTCGTTATTGTAAATATTCTGAAATCTCTTTACGGAAATGACTATAGATGGACAAATCTTATTCATGGAAGTAATAAAGATGCTTACATGCTGCTTAATAAGTTCGGTGAATTAACACGAGAACAAAAGACATTCACTGATCAAGTAATTTCATTTCTTCAACGTATTCAGGAAATATCTATTGCTAATATTGGAGGAATTAAGAAAACATCAGGAGAGGCTAAAAATGAGTTGTATGATTTATTCAAAATTCTGCATGACTTTGAAAGACAATCTCTCGCAGAACACCTTTCAAAAAAGTATCTCTATATTTTAATTGATGATCTTGATAAGAACTGGACTGGAAGCCAAGACAACATTGATTTAATTCAGTGCTTATTTGATTGCATTATTGAATTGGGGACGAAATTTTATGGTAATGTCAAATTCGTTGTAGCCCTTAGGACAGATATTTTTAGACAATTAAATTTTCATCAAACTGAAAAGGTTAGACCCTATGTGACTGAAATAAATTGGTATAATAACCAGCTAAGAGAAATTATAGAGCTAAGGTTGACTTCTTACTGGAAGTGTTCTCTTGAAAAAGCTTTATCGCGTTTTCCGGGAACATTTAAGGGCGAAGATGCTCTTGACTTCTTGATTCAAAGAACTATGAGAAGACCAAGGGATCTCATAAATTTTGTCAACTTGTGCATCAATGAGGCAAACATGAAATCTGCACGTTACGTTTCAATGGCATCTGTCCGTGCTGCTGAGAAACGATACTCGAGATTTCGAATAGAAGCTTTATTGGATGAATGGAAATATGTTTATCCTCAGCTAGAAATGTGGATTGACTCATTTGCAGGTAGAAAGTTCACTATTAGTTACTCTGAACTGAAAAAGATTTTTGAATATGAAGATAAACCAATAAAAGAAATCATTGATAGTCTTTATGAAGTTGGTTTCTTAGGATACTATTCCCCTGAGAACGAGAAAATAAATTTTTCCTTTATTTCTAGAGGAAAGCCAGGATTTGATCACACATATCACATCCATGTAGCGTTCTATAGCTATTTAGATGAACGAGCAGAAGAGTTAGGGCGAACTAGACACTCTCGTCGAATTCAGGAATCGCAAGAGAAGCAGTTGCGTGAGGATATGTTAGATTTATTCGAGCGTGTACTTGCTGAATTCCCTAACAGTATATCTGTATCTAACCTTAAAACTGAGATATTGGAGCTTGCCCCAGAATTTGATGAACGTAAATTGGGATACAACAATTTTGAGGGATTTCTCCAGAGTGTTGCTGAACTAGCTACCATGTATGTGGCTAAAGGAATTACTTACGTAAAACCTAGGGACATTGGGGATGACCCTACTCAATTGTCATTGGCGAAAGAGCAAGAGATTGATCAATTGTCATTGGCGAAAGAGCAAGAGATTGATCAATTGTCATTGGCGAAAGAGCAAGAGATTGAACCACATACAGATCCATTGAAGCGTGCAGATGCATTGAACTTGGTTAAGCAAGTGCTTAATGTATATCCAAATGGATTGACCGTTGGGCATCTCAAACATCTAATGCTCCAAGTTGACTCAACATTCAATGAACGTAGTCTGGGATACAATAGATTTCTTAAGTTTCTCGAAAGTGCTCCAGAAACAGTAACACTGTATAAAACTAAAGGGGATGTGTATGCAAAATTGATTGATTATCGTTAGGGCGTGCTTTAAAAGCCTAGAGCCAAAGCAGGATCGCGGCAAGGGTCAGTATGGCAAGGTAATTCTCGGCTCGCTTCTCATAGCGAGTGGCAATCCACCGAAACTGCTTCAGTCGGTTGAAGGCACGTTTCACTTTGTTGCGTTGGCGGTATGGCGGTTGAAGCGAACACCTTGACGCGGCTCGTTGGCTAGCCGAGGAATCACCACTCCAATTCCTCAGTTTCGCAGGTAAGTGCGAACGCGTTGCCCAGTGTAGCCCTTATCCCCAGCCACTTGCTCCATCAGGCGTTCAAACATCACCGACTCTTGACATTGCCCCATCGTCACCAAGAAGGTGACGGGCTTGCCATTGCCCTCACAACGCAGTGCGATCGCTGATCTTGTAGGGTGCGTTCCTTAATGCAACTTTTCCCATTTCACAGGTAGATTTTTGGGAACGCACCATTCTATGAATTCCTTGAATCAAGCGATCTCAAGCTAACAACATAGTCCCTGAGGTAGACGGAGTCAATAGAGATTTAAAGTGCGAGTTCTCCATCCTTGCCCCAATCAGGTGAATCAATCCTTATATGACAGAGGTGCGATCGCGCTATAAGCAATGTGCTTTAAGACACGATCGCCGCCAGTTGCGAAAATAGGTGTACATCGTCTGCCAGGGCGGAAAATCTGCTGGCAATGCTCGCCACCGAACCCCTTCCACCAGGACATAGAAGATGGCGTTGAGGACTTCCCACAGATCCACGCTGCGGGGACGACCGCCTGGTTTTGCCTCAGGTAGCAGGTCTCTTAGAAATTCATACTGCTCACGAGTTAGGTTGCTGGGATATGCTTTACTCATCTGGCTCTCTCCGTGCTGTGGATTATCTATTTGCAGCGTACACTGAGAGAGCTTTTTTACCACCCAACCGACTTTCAAAACATCCTCTAAGGGGTATTTTCAAGCCCAGAAACAAAGTATTTGGCTTTGAAGTCCATGAAGATCATCTAGAAAATATGCTTCGCATCATGACTGCTGACTGCCAGATGAATCATGCTGGACACGAAATACCATTTTTGCTCAATCGTGTGGATGAGGAGGTTCGTAAAAACTTTAATTCAAGAATTTTGCAAGACCGCATAGCATTACGAATGGCAACTCAAAGCGAGGAGTTATTTTTTGAGGAGATGAACGAACGTACTTTTCGATAGGCGCTAATCTTATGGAGGTTGCTTCAAATGTCAAAGCTACTTGAACGAATTACAGTAAATCCCAGGCAATGTGGTGGTCGTCCCTGTATTCGTGGTATGAGAATTCGAGTGTCTGATGTTTTGGATTTGTTCGCAGCAGGTTTAAGTGCTGAAGAGATTTTAGAAGACTTACCAGATTTAGAAATGGATGATATACGAGCCTCCTTAACATATGCAGCACGTAAACTGAATCATCCTGTATTGGTGGCATGACAACCATTTGGATCGATGCACATTTATCTCCGGCAATAGCAATCTGGATTACAAATACCTTTGGGATTACAGCGTTGGCGTTACGGGATCTTGGTCTACGAGATGCAGAAGACCCCGAAATCTTTGAGGCTGCAAAGGCTCAAGGAGTAATTTTTATCACGAAAGATAGTGATTTTGTAGATTTAGTTGAGCGGCTGGGTTCACCACCACAAATTATCTGGTTGACTTGCGGCAATACTTCAAATGCGAGGCTAAGGGAGATATTGAGTTCAGTTCTGCCAGAAACACTAGAGTTGCTACGTTCTGGTGAAAAATTAGTAGAGATCAGTGGAGACTAACACGGCACCACAACCCCAATGCACCCGACCGATGGGAGGTTATCTATGGGCGTTCAAGGTTGTCTGCGGCGGGTGATTTGGAACGTTATGCGGATTAGTCTCCGGTCGGGACATAGCTGTAAATTCATCGGTCAGCGCGATCGCCTCCCCTCTCGCGTAGGATGCATTAGCGCCAGCATAATGCATCGATTTTATCCATCCCCCCTTACGCATCCCAGATCCTCAGTGGGGTTTATGGTTCTCCATCCTTGCCCCAATCAGGTGAATCAATCCTTATATGACAGAGGTGCGATCGCGCTATAAGCCATGTGCTCTAAGACACGATCGCCGTTGTCCCTTTCACGGATGGTTGCTGTTTGCGAAATACGAGTTGGTCGTCGGCTAGATCAATCACAATCGTGTCCCCTTCGCCAAAGGTATTTTCCAGGATTTTGGTGGCGATCGGGTTTTGCAGTTTCCGCTGGATGGCACGTTTTAGCGGACGGGCACCGTAGGTTGGGTCGTAGCCAGCTTCTACAATGTGGTCTTGCGCAGCCGCGCTGATCTCCAGTTTGATCTTCTGGTCCGCCAGCATCTCCTGAATGCGCTTCATTTGCAGTCCCACAATCTGGCTCAGTTCACTACGGCTGAGGGGATGGAACAGGATAAGGTCATCTACCCGGTTGAGAAATTCAGGACGGAAGTGCTTCCGCAGAGCATTCATCACCCGCTTACGCATCTCTTCATAGCGGGAGTCATCCCCAGAAACATCCAGAATGTGGTCACTACCGATATTGCTGGTCATGACAATAACCGTATTCCGAAAATCAACGGTGCGTCCTTGCGAATCAGTGATGCGTCCGTCATCCAGTACTTGCAGCAGAATATTAAACACATCCTGGTGTGCCTTTTCCACCTCGTCAAACAGCACCACGGAGTAGGGTTTACGCCGCACCGCTTCTGAGAGTTGTCCCCCTTCCTCATAACCGACGTAACCGGGAGGGGCACCAATTAAACGGGCAACCGCGTGTTTTTCCATGTACTCGGACATATCAATCCGAACGATCGCATCGTCGGTATCAAACAAAAACTGTGCCAGGGCGCGGGCAAGCTCGGTTTTGCCAACCCCCGTGGGTCCCATAAACAGGAAAGAACCAATCGGACGAGCCAGGTCTTTCATCCCGGCACGGGCACGCCGGATCGCCGCAGAAACCGCTTCGACTGCTTCTTGCTGACCAATCACCCGCTGATGCAGATGGGTTTCCAGTTGCAGGAGTTTTTGCCGTTCCGATTCCAGCAGGCGATTGACGGGAATGCCTGTCCAACGGGCGACGATCTCAGCAATGTCAGATTCCATCACCTGTTCTCGCAGCAGGGCGGAACCGTGGGTTTGCAGTTCCAGGAGTTTGGCTTCCTGAGCTTCGCGATCGTGCTGGACGGCTTCTAATTTGCCATACTTCAGTTGGGCAGCGGTATTCAGGTCATAGGCTCGCTCTGCCTGTTCAATCTGCACCCGCAGGTGGTCTTCTTCCTCCTTCAGGCTTTTGATCTTGTCCAGGACTTGCTTTTCTCCCTGCCATTGGGAGTCCAGCATTGTCTGTTTCTGGGAAAGTTCGGTAATCTCCTGTTCAATCCGCTCCAGCCGCTCTTTAGATGCCCGGGTTGAGGCAAGCACTCCCAAGTGGTCTTCTCCCTTTAAGGAAAGCTTTTCCATCTCTAGCTGCATCAGGCGGCGATCGATCGCTTCCAATTCCGCAGGCTTGGAGGTGATCTCCATTTTCAGCTTGGCAGCCGCTTCGTCTACCAGGTCGATCGCCTTATCGGGCAGGAAGCGATCGGAAATATAGCGGGAAGAAAGAGTGGCAGCGGCGACCAGCGAGGAGTCGGTAATTTTGACCCCGTGGTGTACTTCATAGCGTTCTTTCAAGCCCCGCAGGATGGAGATCGTATCTTCCACACTGGGTTGATCCACATACACCTGCTGAAACCGGCGTTCCAGGGCAGCATCTTTTTCAATGTACTTGCGATACTCATCCAGGGTAGTTGCCCCAATGCAGCGCAACTCACCCCGCGCCAGCATTGGTTTCAGCAGGTTTCCGGCATCCATAGTGCCCTGGGCAGAACCAGTGCCAATTACCGTATGCAATTCGTCAATGAACAGAACGATTTGCCCATCGGAGTGAATCACTTCCTTCAACACCGATCGCAGACGGTCTTCAAACTCACCCCGGTATTTTGCCCCCGCAATCAGGGAACCCATGTCCAGGGCAATTAACCGCCGGTTTTTAAGCGACTCTGGCACGTCACCATTGACGATCCGCTGAGCCAGCCCTTCGGCGATCGCCGTTTTCCCGACTCCCGGTTCGCCAATTAACACTGGGTTATTCTTTGTGCGCCGAGAAAGAACTTGAATGACTCGACGAATTTCATCATCCCGTCCAATCACCGGGTCTGTTTTGCCTGCCTTTGCCTGTTCCGTCAGGTCGCGTCCATATTTTTCCAGGGCAGCATAACGAGATTCGGGGTTTTGGTCTGTTACCTTCTGGCTTCCCCGAAGTTCTTTGATCACGGTTTCCAACCGTTTGGGGTCCAGATTAAACAGCTTGAGGGTACGGAGTCCCAGACGGGGATCAACCGCATAAGCCAGTAGCAGATGTTCGATCGCAATAAAGTTATCTTGCCAACCCTGGCGGCTTTCCTCCGCTTTGTCTAACAGAACATCCAGGTTGCGTCCCAGATAAATGTTTTCAATATTGGCGTTGTAAACCTTGGTTTGGGAACGGGTGAACTTGTCGATTTCCTGGAACAGGCGGGCGGTGTCAGCCCCTGACCGGGTCAAAATTTGCGTTGCCAGCCCCTCCGGTTGTTCCAGTAAAGCAATCATCAAGTGCTCAACCTCCAGGTTTTGCTGCTTGTAGCGGCGGGCAATATCCTGGGACTGGACGATCGCTTCCCATGCTTTGTCGGTGAACTTGTTTGGATCGGTGGGCTGCATGTTTGAATAGACGGCTAAACGGGTAGAAATACGTATACCTAGCGTTTTCAGTATAGCGAGAAGCGTTGATGAGTTTTGAGTTCTAAGTTTTGAGTTTTAAGGATATTTCAGAATATTGCAGGATCAAAAACTGCCTTTCCTTGGCACCCATAGTCTTACACTGTCTATTGATTCTGCCCCTCGACTAAAGCTGAACGCTCAATCGTTATCGGCAATGGAAACCATCCCCACAAAACAGTGCCAAGTTTCAATCAGGCGAAACCCAGCTTTGCTAATGCAAGTTCAGACAAGCTTTTTGTGCCCTATGTTTTGCCCACCCTACGGAAAGCAAGTTACATCCCCGGACTTAACCCCAGTCCGCATATCCAGTAAAAATTCTTGTGTTGTCTTGAGTGATCGAAGCTTTGATTATTCCACGCTCAACTAAGCCAGATCCTTCTGTGCCACCATTGGTTCAGGCTGAAGATTTTCGCTGGTGACCGGAACCCTTTCAAGCTGCTGTTGAAAAATTCCTGGATAGGTCATTGAGGAGTTGTGCGATCGCGACTCCATTTCAAAGGCGAAATTTAGAAGGTAACGCCTGCTGCCCCGCTCTCAGTTATTGCCCAACCTCGGCTTGGGATACCGTCACGATCGCCTCAACAACTGCCTTCTGCATTTCTTCATTTACCTCCGTCACCGCCCAACGTAGGGGTTCGCCCCACTTTTGCAGTTCCGTTTCAATTGCCCGCTGGGTTTCAGCCGGGGACTCCTGGAGATTGATTTCAGCCGTAATGAAGTGGGTGGTCATGGTGAACTCCAACTCAATGTTAATTAGTAATCACAAGCGAAACTCTGGATAACCTGACCTACTTCCCACTCCACAATCCGCAATCTGCACTGTCTGAACAAGGGTTGCCGAATTTACATGGCAATCTACTAACTTTGAAACTGCCCAAACTGAAGCTGATAAACCACTTCTTCCTTCTCCGTCTCAATCTTTAAGTTTGAGCGGGGGTAGGAGACACAAAGTAAGGCGTATCCCTTTTCTCTCAGGTCGGGGCCAATCCCCATGGCATCACCCTGTTCGACGGTTCCTTCCAAAAGTTGAGCCGCACAGGTGGTACAGACTCCGGCAGTGCAGGATCTTGGTAGGTCCAGTCCGGCTTCGTCGGCAACCTCCAGGATTTTCCGATCTTCGGGCACCTGAATCGTATGAGTGTTGCCCTGGTGATGAATTTCAACGGTGTAAGTGTTTGACATAAGGGAAATTGGGGTGACAGGTGTTAGGTGTCAGGTGCCAGGGATGAAATAAGGGATTCCAGGGGATTCTATTCCGGTTTGAAGAGCATTGCCTGCTCTAAAGTGGCTTTAGCCACACAGTCAACTAAACTAACAAAAATAATGCCACTGGTCGATGGTAAAGACAGGATAGCCAATGACCAGTACCATTTTCTGATCAATGATCCTGATCAATGATCGTAACTGATTGAGATCCCCAACTTTCTCAACCAATCGGGGATCTCAATTACAGCAGTTTTTAGACGAGTGCCAGCCAATGAATGTCGTTGTATTAAAGCACAACCGACGTTCTGTGTGGCATACACAAATGAAAATTGCTGTAAGCTAATTTCAGTGGTTTGACTACAATGCATTGGCACCGCCAACCACTTCCAGGATTTCCTGGGTAATGGCTGCTTGACGGGCTTTGTTGTAGGACAACGTCAGGTTACTAATCAATTCTTTGGCGTTTTCGCTGGCGTTACTCATTGCCGTCATCCGAGATGCCAACTCACTGGCAGCAGACTCCTGCATTGCCCGCAACAATTGGTTATTTAGATACAACGGCAGTAACGCATCCAGAATTTGGAGCGGATCTTGTTCAAAGATCATGTCCTGGGGAAAAGCTTGGGGTTGGGAAGCCGCAATTTTTTCCCGTTCAACCTGGAACTGCCCACCCCGGGTTGTTAACCGGAAGATCTCATCTTCAGCGTCTTCAAATCCCTGCGGATCCAGGGGCAGCAGAGTTTGAATCACAGGACGAGAGCTAATCAAGGAGACAAAGCGGGTGTAGACTAACTCAACCTTATCAACGGTCTCTGACAAAAACAGCGCAAACAGGGTATCGGCAATTTGAGAGGCTTCTGATGCCGTTGGAATCTGCTCTAGCCCCGTAAAGGTTGCTTCAATTGGCTGGTTCCGCCGCTCAAAGTACTGGGTAGCTTTCCGTCCAACCAGGACGTAAGTGTAATCAATTCCCTCAGCCTTCAGTTCTTTAGCCCGGTTTTCAGCACGGCGAATGACATTAGTGTTGTGGGCACCGCACAAACCGCGATCGCCGGAAATCACCAGCAAACCCACTTTCTTGACATTACCCTGTCTTAACAGGGGCAAATTTGCCTCTTCAAATCGAAGTCGAGACTGTAAGCTATAGAGAACCTGTGCCAACCGATCGGCAAAGGGGCGTGTGGCAATGACCTGTTCCTGGGCACGGCGAACTTTAGCGGCGGCAACCAGACGCATCGCTTCCGTAATTTTCTGGGTATTCTTGACCGACTGGATGCGATCGCGAATGCTCTTAAGGTTTGGCATAACGTTGGGGAGTTTTGAGTTCTAAGTTTTGAGTTTTGAGTTGAATGGGTGCTTTTGGAAAAGCCTTTTACTACAAAACTCAGAGAATCTTGAGATTTGAGCAATGAGTTTAAGTTCAGGCACCTCCCGAACTCAAAACTCATCGCTCAAAACTCGTCACTATCTAAACCGTTGCCAGGAAGGTCTTCTTGTACTCGTTAATTGCACTTTTCAAGATGCCTTCAGCTTCATCGTTCATCTGCTTTTCAGCCCGAATGATTTCACCGTACTTGGAGGCACTGGTCTTCAGGTACTCCCGCAGCCCTTTCAGGAAGGCAACTACCTTGTCAGTCGGAATATCATCCAGATATCCATTGATGCCAGCATAAATTGCTGCTACCTGCTCGGCGACTGATAGAGGCGCATACTGGGGTTGCTTCAAGATCTCCCGCAGACGCTGACCCCGTGCCAACTGGTTCTTGGTGGTCTGATCCAGGTCAGAAGCGAATTGGGAAAAGGCTTGCAGGTCATCAAACTGAGCCAACTCTAGCTTGACCTTACCAGCCACCTTCTTCATTGCCTTCGTCTGAGCCGCAGAACCGACACGAGACACTGAGATACCGGGGTTCACTGCCGGACGAACCCCAGCATTAAATAGGTCGGAAGACAGGAAAATTTGTCCATCCGTAATCGAAATGACGTTAGTGGGAATGTATGCCGACACGTCCCCTGCCTGGGTTTCCACGATGGGTAGGGCAGTCATGCTACCTTCACCCAGTTCGGGACTGAGTTTTGCTGCCCGCTCTAGCAGACGGGAGTGGAGATAAAACACATCGCCAGGATAGGCTTCCCGACCGGGCGGACGACGCAACAGCAGGGACATCTGGCGGTATGCCTGGGCGTGCTTGGAAAGGTCATCGTAAATGACCAGGGTGTGTCTGCCCTTGTACATGAAATACTCTGCCAGGGATGCCCCGGTGTAAGGAGCCAGGTATTGTAGAGCTGCCGGAGCATTTGCGTTTGCCGCCACCACAATGGTGTAGTCCATTGCGCCATTTTCAGTCAACACGTTGACGACATTCGCCACGGTTGACGCTTTTTGCCCGATCGCCACATAGACACAGACCACGTTCTCTTCCTTCTGGTTGAGAATCGTATCCACCGCGATCGCGGTCTTCCCGGTCTGACGGTCTCCAATAATTAGTTCCCGCTGTCCCCGACCAATGGGAATCATAGAGTCAATGGCGGTAATCCCAGTTTGGAGGGGTTCGTATACGGACTTCCGCTCAATGATGCCAGGGGCAGGCGATTCCAGCAGGCGCATTTCAGAGGTTGGGATTTCACCCTTACCATCAATTGGACGTGCCAGGGCATCGACAACCCGCCCAATCATCGCGTCACCGACGGGAATTTGAGCCACCTTGGTGGTTGCGGTCACAGAACTGCCTTCCTGGATCCCCAGACCAGCACCCATCAACACCGCACCCACGTTATCTTCTTCCAGGTTGAGGGCGATGCCGACCGTGCCATCTTCAAACTCCAGCAATTCACTGGACATTGCTTTTTCCAATCCATGAATGCGGGCAATTCCATCACCCACCTGTAGGACGGTACCCACATTGGCAACTTTAACCGTGCGATCGTACTGCTCGATCTGTTGCCGAATAATGCTGCTGATTTCGTCAGGTCTAATACTTACCATTGGAGTTGCTCTCTTGAGGGTTGAGTGATGAGTTTTAAGTTTTTGATTCTGGATTTTGAATTATGAATTTCAAGCGCTGCAATTAACTCAAAACTCATAACTCAGAACTTTTTCAGACTGCGGTGCTGAGCTGGAGGGAAAGCCGCCGCAGTTGCCCACGCAGGCTGAGATCATAAATCTGGGAACCCACTTGAATCACAACACCGCCGAGCAAAGACGGGTCAAGTCGAGTTTCCAGATCAACCTCGTTGGCACCCGTTGCTTGCTTGACCTTTTCTCGAATCGTTTGCTTTTGCTCGTCTGTCAGCTCAACCACAGAGGTAACCTCTGCCAGGACTGTCTGTTTCAGCTCCCGCAAAAGTACTAGATACTTTCTGCATATATCTTCCAGGAAAATAATGCGGCGATGATCAACCACTAGTCCCAGGAAATTTTTAATTAAGGGATGTACCTGATCGCCCAGAATTTGCTGAAGCGCCGCCTTCTTAGCCTCTTTATTCACAATTGGACTTGCCAAAAACTGACGCAAATCCTCTGATTCATCTAGTAGGCTCAGTAAACCGTTGGCATCTTCACCAAACTTATCGGTCAAGTTCTGTTCCTTTGCCAGCGACATCAGCGCCTCAGCATAGGGATCGGCAATTCTAGATGTGATTCCACCTTCTTTCATCAGGAACCTCCAAGGAGTGAAACGGAGCGATCGACCAATTCTTGCTGCCTGGACGAGTCTAGCTGAGTAGATAGTTCCGACTCTGCCTTTTGCAGCGCGAGGTTCACGACTCGCTGCCGTAACTCTCGGATAACTCGCTCCTGTTCTCGGCCCATATCCTGAGCCGCTGTTTCCCGCATCCGGCGAATATCATCCTCAGCCTTTGCCAGGATGGCGGCAACCGCTGATTTGGCGGCTTCCTCAGCCGAAGCACGGATCTTGGTAGCTTCTGACTGCGCCTGTGCCAGCCTCTGTTGCTCATCTGCGAGAGCCGCCGCGGCATCTTTTTTGCGCTTCTCAGCTTCCTGAATGGCAGTTTCAATCGTCGAGCGGCGATCGCCCAGAATTTTGCCTAAAAACCCCCGCCCAAAATAAACTAGAATCCCAACCACAATCGCGAGATTGATAATATTGGTTTCCAAAATATCGAGGTTGAGACCAAAACCACCTTCGGCTGCTTCGGCTACTTCGGTGCCAAGCAGATTAGCTCCCAGCGCCAGCTTTACGAAAATTCCCATATGTACAACATCCACAACTGCGCTCTGTGTTTGGTTGATAGTTGATAGTTGTTAGCTGTTAGTCATTAAGAACCAGATGATTGTAATGAGCTAAAAACTAAAAACTAACGACTAACAACTCATCGTGAAACTCCAGCTAAAAGCTTGTCTAAAATCTGGCGACTTAATGAATCAACCTGCTGCTCTAAAGCGTGCATTGCCTCTTGCTTTTGCTGGTCTAGCTCTCGCTGAACCTGCTCCCGTTGAGCCTGTGCCTCTTGTTGAGCTTCTGCAACCTTTTGAGCAGACTGCTTTTGGGCATCTGCCTGGGCAGCCGCGATCGTCGCCTGGGACTGCTTGCGAGTTTCTGCTAACTCTTGTTGATACTGTTGCGCTAGAGCTTCAGACTTTGCTAATCGCTCCCGCGCCTCAGCCTCATTCAGACGGATATATTCACTTCGATCCTCGATCGCCTTCATCAGCGGCTTATAAAACACCACATTCATAATGGCGGTCAGGAGTAAAAATTGAACTGCCATTAACGGCAGCGTGGCATCGAAATCAAACATGAGTTTGCTGACTGAAGTAAAAGGCAAACAGAATGGATCAAATATTGCAAACCAGTCATGGGCAATTGGTCATTGGTAATGGGTAACTTGGAAAGAAATGAAGAGAAAAGATGACTGGTAGCAATTTAGGAACGTAATATCAGTGATAAATCACCAACTACTGATCACGCACCAGTCATTCCTCGCGATCGATTACCCATTACCGAACGACCCATTGCCTACGCGAAGGGATTCGCAAACAATAGCACCAGGGCAATAACCAACCCGTAGATGGTGAGGGACTCCATAAACGCCAGAGTCAGCAGCAATGTACCCCGAATCTTTCCTTCTGCTTCGGGTTGACGGGCAATCCCTTCAACGGCAGAGCCAGAAGCATTTCCCTGACCAATACCAGGACCGATTGCTGCCAAACCAATTGCCAGAGCAGCAGCCAGAACAGAAGCAGCAGAAACTAATGGATCCATGATGATTTTCCCTTATCAATGAACAGAACAAACGGACAAAAAAACCGAGTTAATTCAGCCTTGAATTTTGAATGAGTCACTAAACCACCCAAAATTCAAATCTAACCACTCAAAACCTCTGAGGATCAATCAATGTTCCCCATGTTCTTCTCCATGACCTTCCAGCGCCTCATGGATGTATGCACCTGCCAGAGTTGCAAATACTAGCGCCTGAATTGCACTGGTAAACAACCCCAGTAACATCACAGGTAATGGCACAAACAGAGGCACTAGAAGAACCAGCACCGCTACCACCAGTTCATCCGCCAGAATGTTTCCAAACAGACGGAAGCTGAGGGATAGGGGTTTGGTGAAGTCTTCCAGAATCGCGATCGGCAACAGGACGGGCGTTGGCTGAACATACTTCGCAAAGTAGCCTAGCCCTTTCTTACTGAAACCAGCATAAAAATATGCCAGTGAAACCAGTAGTGCCAGTGCCACCGTCGTATTGATGTCATTGGTGGGAGCAGCCAGTTCACCTTCCGGCAGTTTAATTAGCTTCCAGGGAACCAGAGCGCCGGACCAGTTTGAGACAAAAATGAACAAGAACAATGTGCCGATGAATGGCAACCAGGGGCGATAATCTTTCTCGCCAAGCTGGCTTCGAGCAATATCCCGAACAAATTCCAGCGCGTACTCCATCAGGTTTTGCATCCCTGAAGGGACCCGCTGAACTTTGCGAGTTGCCAGGAATGAAGCAATCAGCAAAATCCCAATCACGATCCAGGAAACAAGAAAGACCTGCCCGTGAAGTTTAAGACCGCCAATTTGCCAGTAGAAGTGGTGACCAACCTCCAGACTGGCAAGCGGAAGCATAGGAGTAGTCAAAAAACTTAGCATTGGACTCCGAGTGGTTTCCCCAAACGGTTAAGGAGTTATAAGTTCTGGCATCACCTGCTAACGGGAGTCAGATGGCATCAGACTGCGGAACATATAAACGAGGAGCGTTCCCTTATAGGTCAAAAATCCCAAAAAAACCGGCATCACATGTAGCTGATTCCACTGGGTTGCAACTATAATCAGCCCAATAAAAATCGCAAGATGGGACTTGCCGACTTGCCTTTGATCTTGACCGAGGCGCTCAACGTTTCTAGCCAACACTTTCAAGTAAACCACACCTGTGCACGCTCCTAATAAATAATTCAGAGCGACGTTGAGTGAGTAGAAAATCCAGACAGAGATGAAGATCACCCCTGTTAATGCCACCGTGATCAGCAGTAATTCCTGCTGGAGTTGGTAAAACTCTTTCATCGAGGCATTGGGTTCTGCTGGAGGAGAACTGGACTGGGATGGCTCACTCATTAGAGGTGTAAATTTAGAAAGCGCAAGGCTAACGATCCTCAGCAAACACCGCCGGAACTCAAGGATTGAATCCCAACTTTTGGTGGATGTGTTTCAGACCATGACAGATCATATCACGCAGGGAGTAATAATACTTAACGTAAACCTGGGGTCAAAATAATCAGTCGTTGAGCCAGCAAAGCTCTGACATGCGAGAGATCTAAGGAACTCTCTACCAAAATATCCCGGATAGGTTTTCGACCTGAATTTGTATCGCAAGCTTGCAGAAACTGAAAGGTTGCTTCAGATAGCGTTACAAGTTGATAGTTTTCGTCGAGTACGGTGGTGGAGGGCCAACCGCTGAGGCAGGGGTTCCGCTCTGGAATCGCATTCAGCAGGTTCTCGTCCGCTGACCAGTCAGTGCGGGGGAGTGGGGGTCGGCTCAAGAAAAATTCGTAGTGGGTGATGGCTTCTGAATTCAGCAATTCAATCAAGCGGTAACGCTGGCGATCGCTCAGCCCCTTTGCCCGTTCCATCAGTTCCGGTGATTGCCCTAATAGGGGTTCCAGTTCCCAGGAACGGGGATTGGAAAAGCCCAAAAAGTCCAAACCAGAGGCTTCAATCAATTCAAATAAGGTGTCGATCGTATAGTCGATCTCCTGAGGATGGACATACATATCGGCAAAGCACTCATCCCGGTGATTTTCCAGCGCCCAGCGCTCCTGCTCGCGCTTCACCAAGCGGTTATTTTCCGGTAGGGTTGCAAAAATTTGCCGCCCCACCCTGACCCCATCGGTATAGTCACCCCGCTGGTTGCCCTGGAGGAGGGCGATCGCCTCCTGCATCAACTTAACTTCCCAGCGTCCCAACTCAGCGTAGACAAAAATATGGAGTAGCCCCCCTGGTGCCAGCTTAGTCGCCAGTGCTTGAATCCCGCGAATCGGGTCTGGCGTGTGGTGCAGTACACCCACACAGTTAATCAAATCAAACTCACCTGGAAGCTGCTCCACATCAAACAGGCTGAGGTGATGAAATTCCACCCGGTCAGCCCCTGATCGACGGCAGCGCTCCTGGGCAACCGCCAAGGCTCCTGCACTCAAATCAATGCCAACCACCTGTGCCTGGGGGTTAAGGTGAACCAGGTATTCTGTCCCCACCCCAGTCCCGCAGCCTGCATCCAGAATCCGAATATCCTGCCTGGAGGGTGTCTGTCCCGTACAAAAGCTGTAGGCAGTGACCCAGTTCCAGCGCCAGTTGTAGCCTGGAGGTGGTTCATCCAGTAACGGCTCTGGCGGGAATGGATAGGTATCGTAGAGTTTGGCAACAGCCACACTAACGGCTTGGGAGTCGGGCATAAGGGGGATTGGGGGAAGGGGTACAGGTTATAGGGTATAGGGTACAGGGTTAGGGGGGAGGGGGGGAAGGGGAGGAGAGGGAGGGAGAGGTTTTTAGTTATTGGTTGTTAGTCATTGGTCATTGGTTATTTGGTCATTAGTCTTTACAGATGACAAAGGACAAAGAACTCCATTCTCCAACTTTCAACTCTCAACTTTTCAACTTTCAACTCCCTACTGAGCAAACTGAATCTGATCTCCCCCATCAGAGTACTGTCGATCGCAAATTCCCTCGACTAGAGTGGGATTGTATTTGATTCCGCGATCGTCACTACCCATGCATCTGAGATTTTCGCAAGACTTGACTATCCTGCTACAACGGTTATCAGAAAAACCCTTGACTCTTCAAGATATTTTGGCGGAAACCTCGGAGCGTGGATTTAGCCTTGCCATTGGTTTGTTGGCGCTACCCTTCCTGTTGCCCATGCCACCCGGACTGGCAGGACCGATGGGGTTTGGCTGTCTGATTCTGGCAGTTGAGATGGCAGCGGGGCGCAAAACTCCCTGGCTACCTAAGCAAGTCGCCCAGCTTCGGTTTCCCAACTGGTTAGTGCTAAATTTGCTTACCCTCCTGCAACGGTTGACTCGAATTCTGGAAAAAATTGCCCGCCCCAGACTGCGCTGGCTGGCAGAAAGCCATCACATCTGGCAACTAAATGGCATCTGTATTGCCTGGTTGGCATTTCTGCTGATGCTGCCCATCCCCTTTACCAATCCCATTCCAACGGTTGGCATCCTGCTGCTGGCAGTTGCCACCCTGGAAGGGGATGGGCTGTTAATGTGCGTTTCTTATGGCATGACGATCGCCATAACTCTACTGGTCATTGGTATCGCCTACGCCGTCTGGCTTTCACCTTCGCTGATTCAGAATTTGTTGTAACTTCAGCCCCAAGACACCATTACAATCCCCAAGACACCATTACAATAATGGCGAACCCACTTCTGGTTGAAATGGTTCTACCTCATCTGTGCGAGGAATCGATCCATGTTTTCTCCAAAAACTTGCCCGTACCCACTGCCAGACTTGGGCTTAGTCGGCTCCCGACCAGGCTTGCGCGCGGCTGCTCAGTTTCTATGGATGGCGGCAGCCTTGGTTACCCTTTCAAGCTGTGGGTTATTGTCCAAAGGTGCGGCAAACGTACAACAGGCAGGGGCAGCCCGGAACCAGGGACCAGTCCCTGTAGATGTCGCCGTTGCCAAAACGGCTGCCCTGAGTCAGGTGAGAGAATACACTGGCACTACCCAACCCCTGCGCGAAGTTTCCCTCCGTGCCCAAATTGAAGGGCAGGTGTTGCGCCTGAATGTAGATGTGGGCGATCGCATCAGTCAGGGACAAACGCTAGTTCAAATCGATGATGCCATCCTGCGGGCAGTGGTTGCCAATGCGGAAGCGGAACTGGCTGTTCGCCAGTCAGAAGTGGCTCGTCTGAAGACCCAGGTAAGCGAAGCAAAAACACGGGTCGAGCAGGCAAGGCTACAACTCCAACAGTCAGAAGCAGATGCCGCCCGCCTGGAAGGGTTGGCACAGGATGGGGCATCGAGTCAGCAACGGGCAGAGCAGGCGCGGACGGAAGCCAGGACAGCGGCTCAGTTGTTGAGATCGACCCAGGAGCAGGTTCGGAACCAGCAGGAATCGATTGTGGCTGCCGAGCGTCGGGTTCTGGCGCAACGGGCACTGGTTAGTCAGGCACAGGAACGACGTTCCTATGCGGTTGTCAATTCTCCCCTTAGCGGAGCGGTCATTGCTCGGACAACTGAAATTGGAAATTTGGTGCAGCCCGGTACAGAGCTGTTGAAATTGGGGGACTTCACCAGGGCGAAAGTCACGGTTCAGGTCTCCGAATTAGAGTTGGCAAAGGTGCGGTTGGGCGGTCGAGCACAGGTGCGGCTCGATGCCTTGCCGAATCAGAAATTGGTTGGAACTGTCACCCGTGTGTCGCCTGCGGCTGACCCCACCTCTCGGCTGGTGCCGATTGAGGTAACCATTCCCAACCCTACGGGAAAAATTGGTAGTGGATTGCTGGCACGGGTCAGTTTTGAGCAGCAGAGTATAGCGAATATCGTGGTGCCTTTGACTGCGCTCCAGGAAGACCGGGCGCAGAAAAGCCAAAAACCCAGACCCGCAGACTCCCCCAACTCAGCGAGCCAGGGCAAACCACTCAAGCAAGAGGGGCTTTTGTTTGTGGTCAATGCCAAGAGTGAGCCGCCTACGGTGATTTCGCGATCGGTGAAGCTGGGCAATCAAGGGGATGGCAGAGTCGAAATTCTCTCTGGATTAAAGCCCGGTGAACGATTTGTCGTTCGTACCGGCAAGCCGCTTAAGGATGGAGAACCGATTAAGCAGAGTATTTTGTCAGAGCAGTAATCCAAGCGAGGGGCTATCCGCTGGACTCAAGCAATGCGATCGGGAACCATTCAAGCTTTTTCAACCATCCTATTAGCCTTCAGCCGTTCTTTGCTACATCCACTCAACGGCTGCAAGCTGTAGGGTTCCTAAACCCAGCTCTTTAGGGGAAAGAGAGTGGGCTTCAAACAGTGCCATCATGTCTCGGAATTGAGGATTGCCACGATTAGCTCCAGTCAGCCCTCTGGCAATAATTAAGCCGCAACAACCTTTAGTTTTCTTGCAGCGCTGATCCCACTTTTTGCGGGCAGCGACATGAACCGGGTCGGTTTCGCCGAACTCACCAAACAGATGTAATTCTCCATTTCCGGTTTGAAATAATCCCAGATCGTAGCGATCGCCCTCAAATGGGTCTTCCCCTGGGTTAAAGCAGATCGACTGAAGCCCACCAGCATCTTTGATTTCCTGGATCAGCGTTTTTGCCTTAGGTCTGGAAGTCTGAATCATGACCACCGGCAACCCATCTCCGGCAGCAGTCACCTCTTGGGGCTGATGGTATTCTGTCCCAGAACGGAGAACCTCCAGCATATCCCAGGGCACAACCCCCAGGCTGAGAAATGAGTTTTCGGGCACCAGATCATCCCGCACCATCGGAAAACTAGGACTATCCTCCTCAGGATCTGCCAGATCGAACAGTTCCGCCGCCAGGTCAGGCATTGTAGACACCTTCACTGAAACTTGGGAACTCGCCTTGGTTTCGTCCTCTGCCTCCTGGTTTTCTGGTACGGAAATCCGATAGCGGCTGTTAACAGAGGGAAACTCATCTTTTTCAAATTTCTGACGATGCTGACGCATAAAGCGATGTAGGGCTTCAAGTGCCACCAAAACAACGGCAGCTTCTTCTTCATAGAGGAAAGACCGTAACCCTTCCAGGGGATGCAGATTGCCAAAAACAGGCTCAATCGCAGAAATCGGCAGGGTTGAGAGATTAACTTCCTCTCCCGATTCCTCATCCAGATTCTCAAACGTAATAAACAGACAATCCTGCCCCAAAAAGGCTTCTTCCATCTGGTCAAAGGAGTCGTTGGCAAGTACCCGCTGGCGGAAACGACGCAGAGAGTCGAGAGAGCGATAGAGCAGAATGCCATACTCCATCCCCAACATCCCCATAATTGAAGCGTAGAGGGTTGTCACGTCCCATTGATTGATTTCAATCGCAATAATTTGGTGGTCTGCCAGAACATCCCAGGGAGCTACCTGCCAAATTTCCAGGGCTTTTGCTTGCAATGGATCGGCAAAGTCAGGAGGGAGTTGGGGGGGACGAGTACTGATGGCATCCTGCAAGCCCCGAAAAATCTCGTCAATCAAGGGCAAGTCAGGGACATAATCCATTACAATGTCGAGGTCTTGCAACACTCCCCGTAGAAAAAACAAAATTTCCCGATCGCGCACCACAATTTTTTGAGGACGCGCTGGAGTACCTGGATTGTGGGGATGCTCCATTGCCCGTAGCAGCGTGCGGACAACGGTTTCTGGTCCAGTATCAGGTGACACCACATCCATTGCCCGCACCATTCCCATGGAACCATCAACCCAGAGAATGCAATCTCCATGAGCCGGGGAACCCCCTGGAGCCATATCCAACCATTCTCCACTAGCCTGCACCTCTGCCGCCAACGGACGGCGATCGCCCTCCCAGACACTTGGATGTTGGGGTAGCTGCTGGAGGCGACGACGGGTAGAACGATTAAGCGGAGTCATAGGTACCTGAGGCGACAAATCAAGACGGACAAAACCAGGTGTTTAATGGCTAATCATTAAGGTTTAGATATTCATCTTAAACATTAATTCTGGTTAGACTGCTTCCATTCAGACACGGGATATTAAGGAGAATTACCTGGTAGGTGGTAGGACTCCACTCCTCCACCCTCTTTCCGATGCGTGTCGTGATCTATCCTTGATAGTATGAATAGACCTGCAAAAATCAAAACGATATAGGCAAGGAGTTGTAATATCTCATGACTCAAGTTGCTCAGTCCTCCCAACGAGGCATTCAGATGTCTGATACTGCCTTGAAACATGTTCTCATGCTGCGGGAAAAGCAAGGACAAGATCTTTGTTTGCGGGTTGGTGTCAAAGGTGGCGGTTGCTCCGGCATGTCTTACACCATGAACTTTGAGAACCCTGACAATATTCAGGAAACCGATGAAGTTTACGATTATGGCGGGTTCAAAGTGGTGTGTGACCCCAAAAGTATGCTCTATCTTTATGGGTTGGTGTTGGATTACAGTGATGCCCTCATTGGTGGTGGGTTCCAGTTTACAAATCCCAATGCCGCTCAAACCTGTGGCTGTGGCAAATCTTTCTCAGCCTAGGGCACTCACGACTGACCACTCATTACTTAGCTATGACTCAAACTGTTGAAGCCCTTTTTGATGAAGGAATTGAGCGTTATAAAGCAGGAGAAAAACCTGAGACGTTAATTCCAATCTTTAAGGAAGTGTGCGATCGCTCCCGTAAAAGCAGTTCTTCCTGGACCTGTCTGGCTTGGCTGTACTTGCTAGCAGGAAAGCCTAGCCAGGCCTATGAAGCTGCTCACAAAGCCGTTAAGCTCAACCCTCAAGATCCGCAAGCACGGATCAACCTGGTTCTGGCAATGCTGGATACCTCCAAAAAGGGGGTGCGTGAGCATATAGAAGTTGCGCAACAGCTCATCATGGCAATTTCCGATTTACGAGAGGAAATCTCCCAGAATATTGAAGATGGTCTGACCCGTAAACCGGACTGGAAGAGCCTGCAACGGGTCAAGGAGTGGTTATTTGAAGCTTAGAATCCTTGAAGCTTAGAATCCTTGAAGCTTAGAGTCCTTGTATTTTTGGAAGATCCATGTCCACTGAACAATTGCTTACACTTGCACGCTGGTCAGGCTATTTCACCCTGTTTTGCGGTGCCCTGGCTGGGTTGGGCTGGATCTTGAAATGGGGCATCCGGTTTCGTCTGATTGGAGCTACAGGCTTTATGGGCGTTCTGACGGGCGGGCTATTTGCCCTAAGTCTGGGGCTTTATAGCCGTCCCGATGTTCCTGGTGCAGTCCATTACTCGCGAGTGTTTGATACCGGGTCAACCCAGATTGTGATCACGGTGCCACCTACCATTACTGAATCAGAACTTAAAGCTACCTTGCTTCAGGCAGCCTCCAAACTCTTCTCTCCAGGGCGCATGTCGCAGGGAGAGGAGTTCATGACAATTCGTGCCAGGACGGTTCTCCATCCAGAGCCTGGTACTAGTCAACCCCTTTATCTGGGGCAGGTTAAGCGCTCCCTTCTCAGCCGTGAAGATAATACCCCCATCGTGGAAGTTTTTCCCGATAAGCTAGCGCAATTGCCTAAGTTGGAACTGGATGGGGAGTGAGGTGTGAGGTGGTAACTTCTATGACTTCTCTTCAGTCTCTCGCCGTTGCTCCTGCCCAAGTGATGCGTGGCAGGGGAGTCATCGCTCAGGTGGGGGGGGCGATCGCCCGTCTGGGTAGCCGCCCTCTCGTGATTGGCGGTGACAGAACCGTGGCATTGGTCAAGCCCCAACTTCAGCCAGTTTTGGAAACGAATCTTTCACCCTGCTGGGCATCCTACAGTCCCGATTGCAGTGAAACGAGTTTAGCTGCTTTGCAAAAAGCCGTGGAAAGCCACCCGGCGGATCTGGTCATTGGGGTTGGGGGCGGTAAGGCAATGGATATAGCCAAGCTGGTTGCGTTTCAGAACCAGTTGCCGGTTGTCACCATTCCGACCTCTGCCGCGACCTGTGCTGCCTGGACTGCCCTTTCAAACGTCTATACGGATCAGGGAGCCTTTCTCTACGATGTGGCACTGGCACGCTGTCCTGATCTGCTGGTTTTGGACTATGACTTAGTCCAAACGGCTCCTCACCGTATGCTGGTTGCGGGGATTGGTGATGCGATCGCCAAGTGGTATGAAGCATCGGTTAGCAGCGGACATTCCCAGCAAACGTTGATTATTGCAGCGGTTCAGCAAGCTAGAGTCCTGCGCGATATTTTGTTTCAAAAGTCATTGGTTGCGCTTCAGGAACCGGGCGGAGCAGACTGGCAGGAAGTGGTGGATGCCACCGTCTTAATGGCAGGGGTGATCGGGGGCATTGGGGGCGCTCAATGCCGTACAGTGGCTGCCCATGCAGTTCATAACGGTTTAACCCATTTACCTGCCTGCCATGACAGGTTGCATGGTGAAAAGGTTGCGTTTGGCATTTTGGTGCAGTTGCGTTTAGAAGAAATTGTTCAGGGCAACCAGCTTGTAGCCACTGCCCGCCAGCAGTTGCTCAAGTTTTACACTCAGATCGGGCTACCTCAAACCCTGAGTGACCTGGGTTTGGGAGAAACTTCCCTGGTGGCATTGCAACAAGCGGCTGAAATTGCCTGCAATGCCAATTCTGACATTCACCGTTTGCCCTTCAAAGTAGATCCCTCCCAACTCCTGGCGGCAATGGTATCGACCACGGCTCCTGTGAATGAAAAGAGCTTTGAGTTTACAGGCATGGGTTCTGAGCTAGAGGATAGGTGTTCTACGCCAACTGCACCAATTGCTCAAGATCCAACACTTAAACCCCATCACTCTTTCAATCGTGAGGTTACAGAATGAGCCTGGACTGGATCAGCCCTGCCGATCGCGTGCGTTCCTTACCCCCCTATGTCTTTGCCCGATTAGACGAACTGAAACTCCGTGCCAGAGAGCAGGGACTAGATTTGATTGACCTCGGCATGGGCAATCCGGATGGTGCCACGCCTCAGCCGGTTGTAGATGCGGCGATCGCGGCAATTCAGGACTCAACCAATCATGGTTACCCCCCGTTTGAAGGCACGGCAAGTTTCCGTCGCACCATTACCCAGTGGTACAACCGGCGCTATGACGTGGAGTTAGATCCTGACGGTGAAGCCCTACCGTTGTTAGGTTCTAAGGAAGGATTGACCCACCTGGCACTGGCCTATGTCAACCCTGGCGATGTGGTGCTGGTTCCCAGTCCCGCCTATCCTGCCCACTTTCGGGGTCCTCTGATTGCTGGTGGACAGATTCACAGCCTCATGCTCAAGCCTGAAAATGACTGGCTCATTGATCTGGCAGCCATTCCTGACTCCGTAGCAGAACAGGCAAAGATCTTGTACTTCAACTACCCCAGCAATCCCACGGCAGCAACCGCACCCCGCGAGTTTTTTGAAGAAATTGTCGCTTTTGCCCATCGTTACGAAATTCTGCTGGTGCATGACCTGTGCTACGCAGAGCTGGCATTTGATGGTTACCAGCCAACCAGTCTGCTGGAAATTCCGGGAGGGAAGGAGATTGGCGTTGAATTTCACACAATGTCGAAGACTTACAACATGGCAGGCTGGCGAGTCGGTTTTGTGGTTGGCAATCGCCACATTATCCAGGGACTCCGGACGCTCAAAACGAACCTCGACTATGGGATTTTTAGAGCACTGCAAACCGCTGCGGAAACTGCCCTGCAATTGCCGGATGTGTATCTCCATGAAGTGCAGGCGCGTTATCGCACTCGTCGGGATTTCTTAATCGACGGCTTGGCAGAGTTGGGCTGGGATGTTCCCAAGACCAAAGCCACGATGTACCTCTGGGTGCCCTGCCCACCAGGGATTGGCTCCACAGACTTTGCCTTATCGGTATTACAGCAGACGGGAGTTGTTGTTACGCCTGGAAATGCTTTTGGCGCAGGGGGCGAAGGCTATGTGCGGATTAGCTTAATTGCGGATTGCGATCGCCTGGGAGAGGCACTCAATCGGTTTAAGCAAGCGGGTATCTTCTACCCATCGAACGTTTTGGTGTCTAACCCTGATTGATTAAGGTTCAGAATCGAATCACTCACTCAAATGCTCCAATAGCAGGAAGCACAAAATCTGGAAAAAAGCCACAGTGAAGATGTGATGAGACTTGAACCATACACATCACCAGGAGGTCTTAAAATGACCAATATTCAAGAGCAAGGACAAATCCAGGATACCCCGCAAACTGTCACACCACAAAACACGCTGCAAACGACAGAAATAGAATCCACATCAGTTATGGCAGATACCCCACAGGAACCACCTCAACAGGAGGATGTGCGAGTCGAAGAATTTAAGATCAGTGGCGATGCCCTGGTTGCAAAGATCAAAGAATTGATCCATCAAGGCAACATTCGTCGAATCATCCTCAAAACCGAAGACGGCAATACGTTGATTGAAATTCCCATGACGGTTGGCGTTGTGGGTGGCGTCTTGAGTGCTGCCGTGTTCCCAGTGATTGCTGCCATTGGAGTGATTGGAGCGATGGTTGCCCATATCACAGTGGTAATTGAAAAGAAAGTCTAAGATTCAAAGTCACTGACTTGACTATAAGTTTCTACCAAGAATCCCAGAACCTTTAAGGTTCTGGGATTCTGAATCTGTTTACTTCAGTACCATTTCTAAATTCAGAACCCCAGCTTTTCAACAAAGCTGGGGTTCTGTGCAAAGGGCATAGGTTTTTAGTCTTCAGGCATCTCTGTCCGGCGCATGGTGAGTTGACGTTTTTTCCCGAGCAGGATGCCCCGAACCGTTGCCATCATGGGAATCATCAAGGGATGCCCCTTCCAGAGCGGATCTACGAGACCGGCGGAAACGCATTTCAAAAGACTTAATCAACACATACAACACGGGAACGATAAACAAACTGAGTACCGTTGCCATGCCCATGCCACCAATAATTGCCGTTCCCAGGGATTGGCGAGAAGCTGCTCCTGCCCCAGTTGCAATAAACAGGGGTAGGGCACCAATGATGGTTGAAATGGCAGTCATTAGAATTGGACGTAGGCGTTCCCGGCAGGCTTCAATCACCGCCTTAGTAAGGCTCAAACCCTCTTTATATAGCTGGTTGGCAAACTCCACAATCAAAATTCCGTTCTTACTTGCCATCCCAATAAGCATGACGAAACCAATCTGGGTATAAACATCATTGGCTGTTCCTTTCAACAGCACCGCAATTAATGCACCAAAAATTGCCAGCGGTACCGTCAGCATAATAATCAATGGGTCGAGGTAGTTCTCGTACTGGGCTGCCAGGGTCAGAAAGACAAACACCAGCCCCAACCCAAAAATAAAAATTGCCGATCCACCCGCTTGCACTTCTTCTAGGGAAAGCCCCGACCATTCATAACCAAACCCTCTAGGTAAGGTTTCTTTGGCAACCGTTTCCATTGCCTTAATTGCCTGACCAGAACTGAACCCCATCGAAGGACTACCAGTAATATTGACTGACCGGAAGAGGTTGTAGTGGCTAATGATGGAGGGACCAATCGTTTGAGTCACCTTAACCAGGTTGCCCAGCGGAATCATATCTCCAGTTTGCGATCGCACATACAGCTTTTTTATATCCTCTGGATTGGATCGAAACTTGCCATCTGCCTGGACGTATACCCGGTATGCCCGATTGAACTGGTTGAAGTCATTCACATAGGTGGAACCTAGAAACACCTGGAGCGTGCTAAATATCTGCTCCACTGAGACTTGTAACTGATTTGCCCGGACGCGATCGACTTCTACCGTAATTTGAGGCGTATTAGCGTTAAACGTGGGACGCAATCCTGTCAGTTGGGGGTTTTGGGCAGAAGGGTAGGTCGTTGCCCGCGCCATAAATTTGCCCAGGACTTCGCCAATTGTGTCAAACCCAAAACCAGTCCGGTCTTGTAAATTAAAGTCAAAACCACCAAAGTTACCCAACCCCTGAATGGCTGGAGGCGAGAAGGGAACGACGATCGCATCTTGAATTGACGAGAACTTGGGAAACAAGCCAAACGGTTTTGGGAAGAACCCACCAATCACAGATGTTACAGACTGATTGGCTTCTTTGCGCTGATCCCACGGTTTCAGCAAGGTAAAAATTAAACCATTGTTGGGAGTTGCGCCGCTGAAACTAAAGCCACCCACCGCAAAGATACTCTCAATCTCTGGCACCTCTTTCATGATGCCTTCCGCCTGTTCTAATACCTTCTCAGTGTAGTCAAGTGATACCCCTTCCGGTGCCTGCACAATCGTAATAAAGTATCCCTGGTCTTCATCCGGCAGGAAGCCTGAAGGCACAATGGTATAGACCCAATAGGTCAACACCAACGCTAACGAGAAAAAACCGACCACAATCCCCTTGCGCTTCAGGAGACCCTTGACGCTATGTCCGTAATCTTCACGGGTACGATCAATAAAGCGGTTAATCCCATTAAAAAACCAGTTGTTGGGAGCTTGGCCCTGGCGCAAAAGCAACGCTGACAGTACAGGTGTCAGGGTAATGGCATTAAAGGTTGAAACCGTAATTGAAAAGGCGATAGTGAGGGCAAATTGCCTGTAGAGCTGCCCGGTGGTACCGGGGAAAAAAGCAACAGGAACAAAGACTGTGATCAGTACAATAGAAGTCGCAATCACCGCCCCAAGCAGGGAATTCATGGACGCGATCGCTGCCTGCACAGGTCGCATGCCATCTTCCTGAATCCGGCGGGTAATGTCTTCCACAATCACGATCGCATCATCCACCACCAGTCCGGTTGCTAGAGTCAAACCAAACAGGGTAAGGGTGTTAATTGAAAAGTTAAGTGCCCGGACAAAAATGAATGTACCAATTAGAGCAACGGGAATCGCAATCGAGGTAATTAATGCCGCACGCCAGTTTTGCAGGAATAGAAAGATAACCAGAATCACCAAGGCGATCGCTAGTAGCAGCGACAGAACGACTTCCTGTGCTCCCGCTTGAATGAAGGTAGTGGAGTCAAACGCCACAGCGTAGTGCATGCCGGGAGGAAAGCTTGCCGATAGAACCTTCATTTCCTCTCTAACTGCCCTAGACACATCCAGCGCATTGCTACCAAATTGTTGGGTAATCCCCAAACCTACCCCCCGGTGAGAGACGCGATCGCTGGGTGTAAACCGCAGTACCGAACTGTAGTTTTCTGCACCTAATTCAGCCCGCCCCACATCCTTGAGCCGCACCAGTGTTCCCGTATCGGTCGTTTTGACAACCAGTTCGCCAAATTCCTCTGCATCCTTCAGTCGTCCCTGGGCAGTCACCGCGTACTGATACTGCTGTCCAGGAGTTGTAGGGGGCTGTCCAATTTGTCCGGCACCTACTTGCAGGTTTTGTTGCTGTAATGCCGTTACCACATCCTGGGGTGTTAATCCCCGACTGGCAAGCCGCTCCGGATCAAGCCACAGCCGCATTGCATATTTCCGCTCACCAAAGATCTGAAGCCCACCTACACCCTTCACCCGCTTCAGTGCATCACTGATATACAGGTCAGAGTAATTACTCAGGTAAACGTCATCATAAACGTCTTGCCCGGTTTTCTCATCCCGGTCAGAATAGATGCCGATCGCCAGCAAAAAGTTATTGTTTGCCTTAGACACCTGCACCCCTGTTTGCGTCACAGGTCCAGGCAACCGAGACTGCACAGTAGACACTCGGTTTTGCACATCCACCGCGGCAATATCCTGGTCGGTACCCAGGTCAAAGGTCAGGTTAATATTGCTGGTACCATCATTGGCACTGGTGGATGAGATGTAGCGGAGTCCCCGCACACCGTTCAGTTCCCGTTCCAGGATATTAGTGACTGTTGATTCTACGACCTCGGCGCTGGCTCCTACATAGTTAGAAGTCACCGTTACCTGGGGAGGCGCAATATCGGGGTACTGGGCGACTGGTAAGGTTGGTATGGAAGCAAGCCCCAACAGTGTAATCACAATGGAGCAGACTGATGCAAAGACAGGACGCCGAATAAAGAAGTCGGAGAGAGACAGAATAATCATGAGCCGCTGCCAGGAAACGAAGGTGTGCAGGGAGTAATCAGCGTTCGTTTTTGGGTTCGCTTACTTTTGGGAAGCCTGAGCCGCTGCGGGGGCTTCTGCAATTGGAGTGCAATTTTGCAGTTGCAGGATACCAGCAGTGACAAAGCGATCGCCCTGTGCTACCCCCTCCAGCACTTCCTGGTCATTGCCCACAATCTTGCCCAGCTTAATTGGCTTTTGCGCCGCCACTAGCATCTCTGGCTCCGCTGTAGGGGGTGGGCCAAACCCAGATGCAGCCGGAGCTTCACAGCCAGAATCTTTCAACGGAGCTGCCACAAAGATAAAGTCTCGCCCACCCAATCGGGAAATAGCCGTCGTTGGCACTACAACTCCCGGTCGTGTTGCCCAGATGACTCTGGCACGAACAAATTGGGAGGTGCGGAGGTTGCCCGCATTGGCAAAGGTTGCCTTCACCTCAACTGACTGGGTTGAAGGATTGACATTGGGAGCAACAAAGGAAACCCGCCCATTCTGCAACACCTTGTTCTGGTCATCCAGTAACTTGACAGGTAGTCCAACTCGCAAGTCGGGCGATCGATCCAGAGGAATCTGAATCCGCACTTCCAACTCCTGGTTCTGCGTCACATTCGCCAGTTGGGTAGAGTTGCTAACATAGTCACCCTGTTTGACTGGAATATCACCCACAATACCTGCGAAGGGTGCCCGAATCGTAAAGTACTGAAGCTGTGCATCGCCTTCAGACACATTTGCCTGAGATTGTTCCAGAGCACGTTGGTTGCTGACAACATTCGCCCTTGCCTGGTTAACCGAAGCTTGCTGTGCCCGAATATCGGCATCGACCTGGCGTAGGCTTGCCTGGGCAGTTTGCAAGAGATTCAGTTTCTGATCCGCAAGTTGCTGGCTTTCGGCACCCTGGCGATAGAGTTCTTGATACCGCTCATACTCGCGTTGAGCCAGTTCCACATTGGAAATCGCAGCAGCCCGCCGTGCCTGTTCGGCTCTGAGGCTATCGGTTTCATTGGCAACCGCTGCCTGGGCTGCTTGTACATTGGCAACCGCTGTCGCAACCGCCGCCTGCCGACTGGAAACCTGTGCCCGCTGCTCCCTAGCGTCAATTTGCAGGATAGGATCTCCTGCCTGGACGCGATCGCCCGCCTTCACGTAAATCTGCAATACCTGCCCCGATACGCGGGGTTGTAAAGTCACGGATTGGCGCGAGTCAAGACTGGCAGCATAGTCAGAACTATCTTCGATGGTTACTGCTTTGGGATTGGCAAGCGGTACCGGGGTTGGCTCAAACTTCATCTGGCTAAATGCCATCAGTGGAATGACGACTCGATTAAACACAATCCAGCCAAGCCCGCCCAAGACAAATAGCCCAATCACGCCGGGTATCAAAAATCGGCGCCAACCGGGAACCGAGCGCTTTTCCTCAACGTCTTGAGGCTCCTGGGGAAGAGTTGGTTCTTCCGTGGAAACGGATTGAACCGTTGGATTTTGGTTGAAATTTTCGCCGCTCATGGGTGACTCATGCCTTCTCTAGACAGGGACTTGAACCGTCGCAAAAGAATAGTCAGGGTGAATTTGCAGTTGGCTGCGATCGCTCTCTTAAAACGAACTGAAAACAAATATTTTCCGGGGGAAGCACACACCTCACCACCGAATTACAAATGGTTTATTTAGTCAGAAGATAGAATCTTTTGCCTCTAGAAAAGTATTTAGCTAAAGAGAAATACACCAACAAAGAACCTAAAGTGAGAACGCCCGCCTATCAATCTCTTAAGGAATGAATCAGCAGGATGACAGAACACCAAACCGTTACAAAGGATGACAATTCTTTCTAAGGTACTACTACGTCCTATAAATCGGCTTCATCCTTCTGATTCACCCAATTGGAGGATTCAAACTTTGTATGTCTTCATAAAGTTATGTTTGCTCTCTTAAAGGTAGCGCGATCGCGCTTCGCTGGATATCGTTAAAAAATTAATGGCAGCGTTACAGACATCAGAAACCTGAAAGATGCGTAGTACGCTCCATCGGCAGAAAAAACGCTTCACTTTCAGGCATTCACACGCATCTTCAAGCCAGACAGGAGTTTTGACTCGGAATTACAGCGATTTTCAGACGAGCGCCACACAGCAAATGCATGTGCGTTCGAACGAAACGAAAGATCTATGTGGCATACACAAATGAAAATTGCTGGAGCTTAGATTAAGCTCAATTCTGTATTCCCCATGGATTTTACTGGAGTTAACTTTGAGCTATCCATTACCTGTTATTGAGGGCATTTCCCTGGCAATGCACAGGGCTGCTTGATCCCATACAGAAAATGCACAAATTGAATTATCTTACCTGAGGAGCGTCAGGATCAAGCTCACCAAAAGCAGTCCCAGCAAAACGATCCATCCGACATTGCGTTTGATCCAGCTTTTGACCTGAAAGTCGTAGGTGTAACCGGGTGAAGAGGTTAACAACGCTGACTGATTGAGATCGCTATACAATGTACAGTCCCTGGCATAGGGGCGTTTTGGCAACGTACAGGTATCATCCTCATGGTAGGTGCAGGACAGGCACAGCGGCTCCTCCCCAGTAGCATGATGCAGCGTCATCCCTGGATGACCATACGCTTTTAGAGCAGTACGGCAATAGGGACAGGCAATCGCCTTTGTATCAACAGTCTGGTGACAACGAGGACATTCGGGCATCAGTCGAAAAAGTAGCCTTTAAACCTATTACAGCATTTTTGTTGCTTGCCAGGGGCAGGTTCAGGAGTCAGGTTCACGGAACAAACTATTTCCTTCTGTTATCTTTTATCCTTCTCCCGACCTCTTGCATCCTCCTCCCTTCCCCTTTTATCCTTTCATCTTTTATTCTTTTCCCTTTTCTTTTCCTGGCATCAATTCGCATCGCTTCCCCAACGGTGACATTTAACTGGGCACCAATCAACAAAATGAGCGAACACAAATATAGCCATAACAGCAGCACAATCACCGCACCAACGGCTCCGTATGCCTTGTTGTATTGCCCAAACCGGGAAACGTAGAAGCGGAATAGCCCTGAAAGAATTGCCCAAAAGAGCGCTGCCAGAATTGCACCAGGCAGGATAGGAGTGCCCTTCAGCCAGCGACTAGGTCCAAATCGGTAAATAAAGGCGAAGGCAAGCACCAGAATTCCCAATGCCAGAGGCAGACTTAACAACCGCCAACCAGTCAAGACCCACGATTGCATGCCGCCGCTGTGAACGGCTAATAGTCGAATGCCTATGTCGCTGATAAAAATCAGCAGGGAAGCCAGCATCAGCAGCAAAATAGTGCCGATGGTTAATCCCAGAGAAACTGGTTTTGCTTTCCAGCAAGGGCGCATCTGGAAGCGAGGAATCCGATGAATCTGATCAAGCGCACTCATTGCCGCGCTTAATGCGCTCGATGCTACCCACAGCGACACAATAAAGCTCAAGGAAAACAGCCCTTGATTTCTGGTGTGGGTAATTTCCTGAATGAAATTCTGGACCAGGATCAGCACATCTTTGGGCACCACTCGCGCCAGTTGATTCGCCAACTCCAGCAAAGTATGCTCCGAAGTCTTCACTAGCCCTACGGCGGTAAAAATGGTCAAAATTGCTGGAAACATTGCCAGCATTTCATTGTATGCCATTTCAGCCGCCAAACCAGGAAGCCGCTGCCGCACAGTTCGCCTTAGAATTTCCCCAAGAACGGTGGGGGTGAGGTACTTCCAAAAGCAAAAAAAGCGGCTACTCAGCGTTCTTCCCCCAATCTGGTTCTTGCCTCAACTTGAAAGTGGATAGGCAAAGTTAAGATAACGGTAAATCAAAGCTTCCAAACTCTCAAGTTCATAAGGCTTTAATAAGTAGTCATCGTAGCCAGCCTGAAAAGCAGTTTCCTGATCCTGCGATCGCGCCATTGCACTCACCGCAACCACTGGAATGTCTTTAGTTTGTGGATCTTGCTTAAGCTGGTGAACAATCTCGAACCCATCCATATCAGGCAACATAATATCCAATAGAATCAAATCTGGACAAGATTTCTTTGCCAGTTGCAAAGCTGTCTGACCATCGGATGCACTCACCACCGAACAGGGTAACAACAACGACAGTTGGTAGCCCAGCAACATTAAATTGTCCTGATCATCATCAACTGTTAGAATGACCACTTTGCTGGCGCGATCGCAGGTGGACGGCATATTCATGCTCCATTAATGGGAAAGTTACGAACTGAGTCTGCTTTTTGAAGAAGGAGCAGACGACAGCCTTTCCTGGCGGCGAATTGGCTTTTGCGACAAGTTCGGCACTTTGACAAGGCTGTTCGACTTTCCCCACCGGGTTGGCGACAATGCCTGTTAAGAGGCAAATAGCCCAAGCTGATGAAGGGACTGCTCAAGACCAGTATTTAGTATGACGCTTTTAATTTATATTTGGTTAAAACTATAAATCAATCTTAAGAAAAAATGACAAGCCGAATTGATATGTAAGTGAAACCACGGGAAAAAGGACACAGCCTAAAATGGTGAGATAAGTAGAATATTTTGTTTTTTCTAAATGTTTTCGTTTTCTATATGGTTGAAGAAAAGAGAAGGACAGATTTTCTATCTCCTGATATGTGCAGAATTCTCCTTGGGATAGATAGTGTTTGGACTCTAGCAACGCTTAAATGATTTATCAAATGAAAAAGTTTTCTTGATGAGTACAACCTTTATGACTGATTCCCTGCCAACACGGGGGCAACTAGAGCGAACTCTCGCCCAACAAATTCAGGCACTGTACCGCAACCAATTGGGTCACCGACTCGGGGCGATCGATTGTCAAATTTTTGATCACAAAATCGCAATTGTCATGGAAAAAGCGGTCACCCAACCTGAACAGCTTCTAGCCAGTAGCGGTAAAGATGACCTGGCTGAACAGGTTCACTCTGATTTGAATGCAGTGATTCAACCCCAGCTTAAGGAATTAATTGAATCTATCGTTGGAGTTCCGGTCGTGGACTTGTTGAGTGACACCACGCTAGAAACAGAACGAACAGGCATGATTGCTGTGTTATCTGATTTGCCGCAAATTCGTAGCTCTGCTGTCAATGGTTCAGCCGTGCGAAGCTGAGTAAAAGCCTCTCTGCACAATTCTTGGACTGACATCGGGTTTAGCCGTTAAGGCTTTTCGGATAGGATTTTGGTAGGCAATGTCATCTTGTTCCAAGGCTTTGCCTGGGAATGGCAAACCTGGAGGCTCTGCCTCTATTAGCGCTAGAGGCAGAGCCTCTCAATTCAGTGTTCCCAGGCTGAGCCTGGAGAACAAAGCACGCCAGGGGTTTTAGTCTTAAGTCAATGCCATTGAACTGATAGTTATTTCTCTCAGTCTGTAGATTACAGCGTAACCATCGATCTCAAGCGTTTTGAAACACTTCTAAGGAAAACATTTCCGTTAGGGCTTTCAAATAGGGGTAAAACACTGCTAGATGATCAGGTGCCAGGCGCTCATGCATTTCCCATCCCATGATTCGCAGCATTTCCTGCACAAGTTCCCAATTTACTCCCAGACGAGGGTATAGCAACACACACAGAGGAAACAGTTCTTGTTGGACTGAGTGAATACTGGTTTCCAGGGCGCACAGACATAGATAGACCTGGAACATTTCCACATCACGGACGCTGGAAACGCGAATCAGGGGGGCACTCAAGCTACCGCTATAGCTGTTATAGCTGGGGCGCAATCGACAGACCTGATTGCAAACCGCATGGGCAATTCGGGTACTCACTGGCAAAAGCTGTTGCACAGCAGCGACCTCCATTGCACCCATATCGTAATTAGCTGCGGCTTCATAGGCAGCTTTGAGCGGCATATAAAGATGGTCATCCATTACTTTCAGGTAAGGAGAAAACAACGCCTGCTCTGGCTGGGAAAGTTGTTCTAGCAGCATCATACCCGTGTAGTGAAACTGCATACTGACAAAACCCAGGGTGCGCGGGTCATCGGCTGTATATTTCTGCCGAATGCGTCCAATTTCGCCTCCCACCAAGACTGAGAGACGACGGGGCGTGGTGCGATCGCTATAGGCATCCAGACAGGTCTGAAACAGTTTATGGGAGTCTGCTGCAATTTCCCAGGGATTGATCAGTTGGGGATTGATGCCATGTCTGCGTATTTCAGTGGACAGGAGCGTTTCCGTTCTAGACCAGGCTTGGGCACTGGCTAGCGAAAGGTTTTGATTTAATTTTTGGGCGGTGTTAATACGCCCTTCCCTGGAAGACACCTCCGTCAAGCTCTTGTTCTGCCGCAGCATGTCGGCTTCGTCACGGGTTGTCAGCGATATGACATACTTACGTGCCCATAGGGCTGCCAGCGAGTGTAGATTAGAAGCTGGAGACTTATTGGAAGTCAATGAAGTCGATAATTTACTTCGATCAAATTGGAAATTGGATTTAGAAGCGGCATGATTTGAAGTTGCAGTCGAGGGATAAAAATTCATATTTTTGATGCCTTGAGTCATCGAACAGGAAAGGGGATTTGAAAATTGAACCGTTTCTTACACAAATCTTGATGGATGCTTTCAGTTGATTCTTGAATTCGAGTTTTGATGATTGTTTTTCTGCAAAAGCTTTAATTTATGTAAGAAATGGGTGCGACTTTACAGGCTTGAACAAAGTATCCAGTGCTACAGGTTAAAAAAGCAACAAAGTTTTTACCAATCTTTAACTCAGCTTATTCTTTCTTAATCAAAGTAATCATTTCCTGATGACGTTGCAATCAATTACCAGGTTATGTGCAGGCTGTTTGGTGGGACTGATTCTGTTTATGGCGTTTTCTAGCCAGGACAGGGCGGATTTATCCGGGGCAGATCATCCAGAAAAATTCGCTGCCTCGGTGGTGAGTCCGCGATCTCGGCAGTCCCTTAAGCCCCAAGCCGTCCTGCAAAAGCTTGCTCAAGCCAATGTGGTTTACCTGGGCGAGACCCACGATCGCGCTGAAGACCACCAGGCTCAACTAGAAATTATCCAGGAACTCCATCGTCTCAACCCCCAATTGGTGATTGCAATGGAGATGTTTCAGCGCCCTTACCAGCCTGCACTGGATGGTTATCTGGCAGGCACGCTGACAGAAACCGAGCTAATTGACCAGAGCCAGTATGAAAAACGGTGGGGCTTTCCGTGGGAGTTCTATGCCCCAATTTTGCGCTTTGCCAAAGAGAAACAGCGACCTGTGATTGCCCTCAATACCCCTACAGAAGTAACTCGCAAAGTTGCTCGTCTGGGTCTGGAAAGCCTGACCTTGAGCGATCGCCAGTTTATTCCACCCATCTCAGACATTGCGTTGGAACCAGAGGCATACCGCCAGCGGCTCCGCGCAATCTACGATGCAGCCCATCATGGCAAGACCAGTAGTGGAAGTTTTGAGCGGTTTTTCCAGGCACAGGTGCTATGGGATGAAACAATGGCAGAACGGATCGCTCAAATTCTTCAGCAGCAACCCCGAAGCCTGGTGGTAGTTCTGGTGGGGCAGGGGCATGTGGTTTATGGAGATGGCATTCCCAACCGAGTTGTCCGTCGTCAACCGAATGTAAATCAGGTTTCTCTATTGCTGAATCCCTCAGAAAATCTGCAAAAAGAAACGGAAAAGAAAATTGCAGATTATTTTTGGTACTCCCGCTAGCCTTCACTCATCTGGCTGCTCTGTTTGGTTGGCAGCAGGTAGATTGCGCCTGAAATTAGGGTTAGGGCGACGGAAATCCAGAAAGCACCTAGAACAGGAGTGTGCCACTCGTCTGAGAGGGGCGCTATCAGGAGGGCGATCGCTCCAATCTGACTCACGGTTTTTAGCTTACCCCAGAGGTTTGCGCCTTGAATCTCTGAACTGCCGCGCAGATTTGGATTAACCCGCCAACCCGCGATCGCTAATTCTCTTGCCAGGATTAGAAACACCCCCCAGGCGGGCACCTGTCCCAGTTCAATTAGCGCCAAGAGGGGAGCCAACACCAAAAACTTATCGACCAGTGGATCAAGGAATTTACCTAATTCTGTTACCTGATTCAACCGACGAGCAAGGTAGCCATCCAGCCAATCTGTGCCAGAGGCAATCAGAAATAAACCCAGCACCAGCCAGCGTCCCTCTGGGGTCGGATTGTGCAAACCATAAAGCAGAAACGGTACCGCCATCAGGCGAGAAACCGTGATCCAGGTAGGGAGGTTCATAGGGGAAGGTGTTAGGTGTCAGATGTTAGAAGTTGAGAGTTGAGGGTAAGGGGGAGTTATTGGCTTCGACGTGAGCTTTTGACCTGAGATGAAGTCGAAGGGTGCTCTGCCGAACGGTTGTTAGATGAACACGCTAAAAACTAATCACCAAAAACTGTTTACTCGACCACTGATCTACTGACCTCATGCCCACTCCTCTTTACCCGCGCGCTGTCAATAGTCTAAAGTTTACTGCCAGTCTAAAGTCTACCGTCCCTATCTAAACGAGTAGTTCTCAAAAAAATAGGGGCAACCCATACGGACTGCCCCCCAATGTTCATCTTCGCAGGAGAATCGGAACCTTCAACTAACAGGCACCTTGTTTGTTTAGCACCACTTGAATTGTTTTTAGGATCAAGTGCAGGTCGTAGAAAACAGACCACTTTTGCTGGTAAGCAACGTCCATTTTTACAATCTCTTCAAAGTCAGTTACTTCAGAACGACCATTTGCCTGCCACTCCCCGGTAATTCCAGGTTTTACGTTTAGGCGCTCCCAGTGGTGGCATTTATAGCCAATCACTTCATCCACAGTCGGTGGACGGGTGCCAACCATGCTCATCTCGCCCATCAAAACGTTCCAAAACTGGGGCAGTTCATCCAGGCTGGTGCGACGCAGAAAACGACCAATGCGAGTCACGCGAGGATCGTTCCTGTTCTTGAAAATGCCTCCTTTTGCCTCATTATTGACCAGGTGCTTGAGCTTGTCAGCATTCATCACCATTGAGCGGAACTTCCAGATTCGGAAAGGTTTACCTTTTAGCCCGCATCGGATTTGGCTGTAAAAAATGGGACCAGGATTATCAAACTGAATGGCGATCGCTACAGGGACTGCTACAACTGCTGTCATGGCTAAACCCACCAACGCCCCTGCTATGTCAATGCCTCGTTTAATTGTGCTGGTAGCGGATGGATGAACCTGATGGATGCGCTCTTGATCGGGGGTAGGCGGAGGAACTGGGAGAGCAGCTTGAGACGAAGAACTCAGTTCTTGTTGACGCTGAAGCAACATTGAGTAAAGAGCAGAGGGAAAATTGGTTGTAGTAATCACATTCGTCGCTGGCGTTGGGTTCAATATGCCTTTCCCCAACATAGGTGAACCTTGCCACAGGTGCCTACTGCAATTCAGGGACTTTTGTTCAATCTTTGAACTGAGATGACCTTTATAAAGTTTCAGTGTTTTTACTTCTGAGTGGTGATCTTTCCACAGGGAGCTATCCGCGTTATCACGCACTTGCCCAATAGGTATAGGGTATTGGGCACGGGGACGTGGTTGATGACCAATGGCTGTCCACTAACAACCGTTCGGTTGAGCGCCCTTAGGCTTGATCTCAGGTCGAAAGCTCACGTTGAAGCCAACCACTAACAACTAAGAGTCCCTAACAGCTACCACCTATTACCTAACCACCCGAACGAGCACCCCCCCTGGGCAGCTTGAGGTTATGCCCCACCTGATTCGAAATCGTGGCGGCTCCGTACTGATTCAAGTGGCTTGGATCCGCAAAGTACTGGTGCTGATTTAACCAGCGCCGACCATAGTCATAAAAGGTGAGCTGCCCATAGTTTGCAAACCGCTGCATGTATGTCTGAAACTGCTGTTCGTAACGAGTCCGTGCAGAGTCGAAATAAATCTGGGTCAGAGGCATATTGACGAAAACGATGGGGATACGGCGCGATCGCGCAAAGCGAATTACCCGATTCATAGCAACTGCCTGTCTGCCCTCAAGGGTAAAGCTGCGGTAGTCAGCATCATAGCTGCCCGGAACTCTGGGATGCCGCCGAAAGTAGCTGGCAGGGTTAAATTGAGCAGCGACTACATTAAACCCGAGGGCAACTGGAGAGGCAGATTCAGCCGGTAGGGGTAAGGACTGGATAACCCAAGCCGATGGGTTTGAAGGGTCAGTCGCATTCGATGGCTGAATGCAGAACTGCTGATTATCTGTGGGAGGTGGGGTAAAACCTGGGAAACCTGGAGACTTTGTTTCCTTACCCTCTTCCGTTGAGAAACCAGCCGACAACCTGATACAAAATGGATTAGGTGTTGATATGGCTGTCTGGGGCAGAGATGGACGAATTCCGGCAGCTAACCGCTGATAACCAGGGGAAGCGACAATGTTGTTGTAAGTATTGTCGATGCGTCCACTATTGAAAGCGCGTGCGCCATCTGCCCACAGGATCAGGCGGGGCAGTTGCTCTGAAGTCAGTAATAGACGCAACTTTAAATCAACGACCTGGGCAGTTGCTCCATTCACGCCAAAATTGAAAACGGTGGCATTCGTGTAGCCCTGGTTGGAGAGGGTTCGTTGCAAAACAATGGGATCTACTCCCTGGGATGCCCTCGAACTGCCTACGATTAACACATCGGGTGGACCAAACTCTGCGATATACCGCAGGTAAAGCTTTACCTGTTTATCCAGAGTTTGACTATTGAAGCTGGGAAATGCAGGGGAAGGCTTACGAGTTGAAGTTGCAAGGGTTGTGGAAACCAGGAGATGCGGTTGCTCCAAAGCGTTTTCACCCGAAGCAATTGGCTGAGTTAGTTCTGAACTATTCAGCCCTAATCCATTAACCAGGAGCGTCCAGAGTAAGCCTGAAAGGGGAGCGTAAAGCACGGTGCTATCCATCCCTTAAAGCGGTGAGTGAGAAAGCGGTTGGGATCTATTATTGCGTTGAATGCCTCTATTTCGCAGCCACCCTCAGGTGGTGCTGAACAGCAGTTGCTCGCTGTCATAGACACGCTTCGATCTGCCTCCATGACGGGGATCAAGAGCCGCTAAGCCCTCTTAATTGAAGCGACTGACTAAATGAGAGATGGCATCCCCTGAGCGACGACCCACTCAATGGGCTGCGTCGGTATAACTCGCCCCAGCTTCTACCGCTAAGAGCAGTTGGGCACGCACCACATGCACAGCAGATTCACGACGAGATCGACTGAGTTGCTCAATGATCTGACGTTCTTCCACACTCACGGAGCGAAGAGCGGCTTTTTGCCGACGAGTTATTTGACTTACCCTAATACTGGGTATTGATACCATTTCTTTATGAGGCTGCACTGAACAAGGGGCTTAAGCCCCTTGCCTGACAAGGGTTAGTTCTGCTCATCCTTAAATGAAATTGGTATGAGTTCTATACCTCTAGTCTGGCACTCTCAAATGGCGATAGCCATTACAAATGACCCACTAGTACATCAGGTCAAACGACGACGGTGAACTTGAAACGGTAGAATGTTAAGCATTGTTTCTCTCTGCCCCTATGTCTGAGCGTGCCAAGGGTTCCAATAATCGAGCGAGTAAATCTCGCAATGGTCAGAGTGCCAGTCTGCCTGAGCCGTTGAACTACATCCGGATTCGGGGGGCACGGCAGCACAATCTGAAAAATATTGACCTGGAGCTACCCCGAGATCGCCTGATTGTTTTCACCGGAGTTTCTGGCTCAGGTAAGTCTTCCCTGGCATTCGATACCATCTTCGCTGAGGGGCAGCGGCGCTATGTGGAGTCGCTCAGCTCCTATGCGCGCCAATTTCTGGGACAGGTAGATAAGCCGGATGTGGACGCGATCGAAGGACTGAGTCCGGCAATTTCGATTGACCAAAAATCCACTTCCCATAACCCACGTTCGACGGTGGGTACTGTGACCGAAATTTATGACTATCTGCGTCTGCTGTATGGACGGGCGGGGGAGCCTCACTGTCCCCAGTGCGATCGCTCCATTGCGCCGCAAACCATCGACCAGATGATTGACCGGGTGATGGAACTGCCAGATCGTACCCGCTTTCAAATCCTCGCACCCATTGTGCGCGGTAAAAAAGGCACCCACAAAAAAGTGCTATCCAGTCTTGGGGCAGAAGGGTTTGTCCGTGTCCGCATTGATGGTGAAGTGCGAGAACTGAGTGACTCGATTGAATTGGATAAAAATCAGAGCCACACGATTGAAATTGTGGTGGATCGTCTGGTTAAGAAAGAGGGCATTCAAGAGCGACTGGCAGACTCCCTTGCAACTTGCTTGAAGCATTCAGAAGGGATTGGGGTGATTGATATTGTCCACGAGGAGGCGGGGTCCAGGAGCCAGGAGTCAGGCGGAAATGTGGTGGAATTACCGACCGGAAAATCTTTGAAGGCGGCTGAGAAGGAGGGAAAATATGGCACTGTTCCAGCCTCTAGTTCCCAGCCCACAACCCTGGTTTTCTCAGAAAACTTCGCCTGCCCGGAGCATGGGGCGGTTATGGAAGAACTGTCTCCTCGACTGTTTTCCTTTAACTCGCCCTATGGTGCCTGCCCCGCCTGTCATGGGTTGGGGAGCCACCGCAAATTTGCCGCCGACCTGGTCATTCCCAATCCGGAACTGCCGGTCTATGCGGCGATCGCCCCCTGGTCAGATAAGGACAATACCTACTATCTGTCCCTCCTGTGCAGTGTTGCCACTGCCTTTGGCTTTGATATTCAGACTCCCTGGAACCAGTTGACCAAAGAGCAGCAGGAAGTAGTACTGCACGGCTCTAAAGACCCCATTTGGATTGAAGTTGACTCTCGCTATCGCCAGAGCAAGGGCTACCAGCGTCGTTACGAAGGTGCCCTGCCCATGCTGGAGCGCCAGTACCAGGAAGCAACCTCTGAGGTCTACAAGCAAAAACTAGAGCAATACCTGGTCGATCAACCCTGCGAAGTGTGTAAAGGCAGACGCTTGAAGCCAGAGTCATTGTCAGTGCGGTTGGGGCAATATTGCATCACCGATCTACTGGGAGTTTCGATTCGGGACTGCCTCAGTCGGGTAGATGGGATGGAGCTAAGTGCCCGTCAGGCACAGATTGCCGACCTGGCACTGCGCGAAATTAAAGCCAGACTGCAATTTTTGCTAGATGTGGGGTTAGACTACCTCACCCTCGATCGCCCTGCGATGACCCTTTCCGGTGGTGAGGCGCAGCGAATTCGGCTGGCGACTCAGATTGGTTCTGGACTGACAGGCGTTCTCTACGTCCTGGATGAACCCAGCATTGGGCTGCACCAGCGGGACAATTCTCGTCTACTACGAACCCTGACTCGCCTCCGCAACCTGGGCAATACTTTGATTGTGGTGGAACACGATGAAGAAACAATTCGAGCCGCCGATCATATTGTGGATATTGGGCCCGGAGCGGGCGTTCACGGCGGAAAAGTAGTCTCCCAGGGCAGTCTGGAGACCTTGCTGAAGGCATCGGATTCGCTAACGGGGGCATACCTGTCAGGGCGACGAATCATTCATACGCCAGCCGAGCGACGGGAGGGAAATGGACGGGTTCTCGCCATTCGCAATGCCCACCGGAATAACCTGAAGCATATTGATGTCGATATTCCCCTGGGCAGAATGGTCTGCATTACTGGTGTCTCTGGCTCAGGAAAATCAACCCTGATCAACGAACTACTTTATCCGGCACTGCAAAACCACTTTGGTAGTAAGGTGCCCCAACCGAAAGAAATGGAACCTGTGGTCGGGTTAGGTGCCCTGGATAAGGCGATCGTCATTGACCAGTCCCCTATTGGGCGCACTCCCCGCTCCAATGCTGCCACCTACACCGGCACCTTTGATGTGATTCGGGATGTGTTTTCTGAAACGATTGAGGCAAAAGCACGGGGATACAAGCCTGGTCAGTTTTCCTTTAATGTCAAAGGCGGGCGCTGTGAGGCTTGTGGCGGGCAGGGAGTCAACGTGATTGAGATGAACTTTCTACCGGATGTGTACGTGCAGTGTGAAGTGTGTAAAGGTGCCCGCTATAACCGGGAAACGCTCCAGGTTAAGTTTAAGGGCAAATCCATTTCAGATGTGCTGGAAATGACGGTGGATGAGGCTCTAGAGTTTTTTAAGAATATTCCCCAGGCAGCGGCTCGTCTGCAAACCCTGTCCGATGTGGGTTTAGGCTACGTTCGTCTGGGACAACCTGCCCCAACTCTGTCAGGCGGAGAAGCTCAACGGGTCAAACTGGCAACGGAACTGTCCCGTCGGGCAACGGGTAAAACCTTATACCTGATTGACGAACCTACCACCGGACTCTCCTTTTACGATGTCCATAAGTTACTGGATGTGCTGCAACGGCTGGTCGATAAGGGTAACACAGTCCTGGTTATCGAACATAATCTGGATGTCATCCGCTGCTCCGATTGGATCATCGATCTGGGACCCGAAGGCGGCGATCGCGGCGGCGAAATCATTGCGATCGGCACCCCCGAAGAAGTAGCGGAAAACCCCAAGTCTTATACCGGACATTACCTCAAACAGGTTCTGGAGCATTACCCCTCCGTCCCTGCCACGGCATAGTTTATTAATCTGGTTCGACCCAACTCTAAATCCTGACGGCAACAGAATCACATCCAGCAGAGAGAAGGGCGACTATAGAGGCAAGTTCCTCTTGGGTAGATCACCTTACTTGCCCATACTGCGCTTCAGTTGGTCTAGTTCTTCCTCCGCTTCCCAACGCCTGAACTGCTGTTCCAGAGAATTTAAACTGCTCGGAGGCGTTTGGCTCCAACCAGGAGATGGAGGAGTCCAGTCTGCCGCGGGTTGGGCACTGCTGCGAGTCTTCTGTGCCTCAGCCACCTTTGTTTGAACTTCCTTACGACGGGTTTCTACCTTCCGCTGCAATTCGTGAGTTTGCTGAATCCGTTCCTTCAGCATTTCCATCTGCCCCCACTTCTGGTTGCCCTGACGTAGCAGGTTTGCCTCATGCGCCTGGGCGGGTTCCACCAGATCGAGTCGATTGGCTGCCTTTGCCTTGTCTATCCGCATGTGCCAGAGCTGAATTTCCCGCGCCAGTGCCAGAATCTCATCTTGCATCTGCTTTTCCTGTCGCCGCAGATCGGTCATCAGGTTGAGAGTTTCCTCCTCCTGCTCCCGCAACTTCTCGTCCAGCACCATCAATTCCAGGTGTGGATTATTGCGCAGGTACTCATCAAGCCGCTCTTCTAAAAAACGGCTGAAATCATCAAATACGCCCATGGATCACTCCCAGCAGTTAGAGATTGGTCGTTTGCTCCCAGAGAACGCGATCGCCCACGTCTAAAAACTAACAACTAAAAACTAACAACTTTCAGAAGTTTTGACCGATAAAAATCGATCGCACTTCCCCATTGCGCCGAATAATTGCCTGATTTTTAGAGACTTCAACCAATGCCCACCCGCTGGAGCCAATGCTCTCACCCAACCGGAAACGTTGAGCCACCCCATTGACCTCCACCAGAATGGCGGACTGCTCACCCAAATCCACCACCCCTACCAGGGTGCGGGCTACACCGGGAACCTGAAGCGGAACCGGCGGCGCAATCGGAGCGGCGCTCGTTCTAGAAGGCATCGCAGGCAGAGGGGCAACCGCTGGCGCAGAAGTGCCACCGGGAGAATATAAGCTTTGAGGCAAGTTCTTCAGTGAGCCGTAAAGCCGGTCTAAACCTGTAGAGGTTCGGGGCGGATTAGCCGTTGCGCCGCCCACCAACCCTCCAGACACAGGCGCACTGGGAGTTCCGCTGCCGGGAACCGTGACTGTTGGCAAGTTGGAAGGTGGCACAGGAGTCTGCGCCCCGGTAGAACCAGAAGCCTGGTTTTTCTCGTCAATCGCCTGTAGCGATCGCTGCATATACTCGGCAAACTGATGACTGGCATTCAGGTTCTCAGTAGTCACCGTTTGGGCAGGAACTGGAACGGATGCGGTCTGTCGGGCAGCTTCTTGAAACAGTAGCCATAATGTCAGGGTTGTAATTAGAGAAATACAGCCAACCGCTAACAGCAAGCGATCGTAGGATCGAGCAGGCTGATGGTTACTCTCAGTTAAAGTGCTTGCTCTTACCAGTTGAGAGTCAGAACTTTCACCACTGAACTGTGACAAGGGTGGCGGCTCAGGTTGAGCATTGATGGTTGGCTGTTCTGGATTGCGAAATCGCGCTGCCAGGGTCAATCCCAATAGGGTAGAAGGGCTGGGCGATCGCGGCGCAGGCTCTTCCGGTAGTTCTGGTACCGAAGGAGGCTTAAGCCCATCCCCCAACAGTCCTTCGACTTCTTCAAACAGATCGTCCATCAGGCGATCGGCATAGGACTCAACGGGGAAAGCCCCTGATACACTCACAGCGCCAGCGCCAAAGGCTTCTTCTGGTGGGTAGTCAGATGGCTCACCTGGCGATGATTTGAGAAGACTGGTGCTAGCATCCTGTGACATAAACACTTGTTAGGGATTGAAGAGACACGCCAGAAGTATAGAAGATACCGTTCATTTTGAACGAAAATTTTGATCTGCCAGTAGATGCAATCCCCTGATACTTGCCTGAGATGCTTCAATTTAGCAAAAGACTGCCAAAATGCTTCTCGTTTGGGAAGGCTGTTAAAAAACTTAATCGAAATGGCGCAGTCTGCCATATGCGTATCTCATAATCAGCGAGTTCGCGCTTAAGGGGACGTGGGGCACATTCATCAAGCAGGATTCGCATAGGCTGTCAGCATTTCCTTTGCTAACTCAAGAGCTGCGATCGCTTGTTCACGCCTAACACTCGGAAAATGATCCAAGAATTCATCGAATTAAGGAAACGCAACAGTCTAAATGTGCATTCCCAATGATACCGCTAAGACTGTGCCACAAGAAGCTCACTCCAAAGTACCGAGAGTATGTGCATAAAGCTAAGGAAAGCAAGCGGGTCTATCATCTTCAGTCGCCTAAGCATGTGAAAGAGTTCTACCGAGTTGTCGAACTAAAACTCACAAAATAAAGGTGATTTGTGGTACTCAAAGTACTCAAAGAGAGATATGCCACCCGAAGAAGCTGTTTCTAAATAGATGTAAAGAAAATGCTTCCCAGAAATTATCAAGGCGCAGGAGCAGTGCTTTGAGTTGGATGAGCAGCGTTCGCACTAGCCACTGTATCGATTTAAAGATACCTGGGTCTGGCGTTAGTGGCAGACCCGCTGTGGTCAGTGGAGAATATACGGAATTCGTCTTGATATAGCAATATCTCGTTTCAGTGAGTGCATCCTGTTGAGACGGGCTACGGTGCACAGGATGGGGAATGTCCTTATACAAAGGAAAGCAGTGCTTACAGTGTTAGCAGGGAGTTATATGGAAAAAAACCTGATAATGCTCGATTTTTGAAGATATGTAGAAAACGTCCTGATAATCCTCTCATCGAGGGTATTATCAGGAAAGAATCCGATGATTCAATAGTTAGCTGGCTTTATAACTGGTATCTCAGGACATAAGTTTGGGAAGGGTGCATTTCTGAAAAACCGGGCTTTCTAGCATGTAAAACCCGTCAAAATTCAAAATTTCTGGACTTGAATATGCACCCAACATCAATACTAACCAACTATACCTATGTTGATCTTGAAGTAGATCAAGAAGAAAAGATTTACAGATTTGGTTTAGTATCTAGGAATCTAGAACTTGATACTAAAGTAATTGAAACCGCTCAAGAAAGCTTGGAGCTTTTTCACAAACAGGGTTTACAGATTTGTGGGCACAACTTCCGACGATTTGATTATCGCTATCTAATCGAGAGTTTCCCAACTTTGAAGCATTGGTTAATGATTGATACTTTAGAATTATCAATTTTAGCTGTGCCTCTAGAGCGATCGCATAAGCTCAATAAAGAGTACAAACTCAGTGAATATGCGGGTAATAACCCTTTAGAAGATGCCCTTGCTACTAGAAGGCTATTAGAGAAGATTCTCCATACATTCAATGTCAAACCACAAGAACTCCTAAATTTCTATGCTTATTTGCTCAGTTGTGGAGAAGATGAAGCAAGTCAAGCATACCGCCAGTTTTTTACACCAAAAAATTGCTCACTTCCTGATATAAATGCGCTACCTGCAACAGCGATCGCCGGGATAGATACCGCCTATTTGCATGAATTTATTACTCAAGCACCTACAAAGGCTTTTGATCAAAGGCTCTGTGTAGCTGGCATATTAGCCTGGAACTATGAATCTAATATTAGTAATACGAAGCCGCCTCTTGGTGCATGGCTCAGTCAATTACCTGATTGTCCATCAATTTTGAACCAATTGAACCCGATAAAATTCCCACGGGAATTTACCTACCAGCCTTACTTACAGGAATTCGGCACTGGAACATTTCTTGGTAAGCAAGAAGAAGCCATCCAAAGTATTCTTGCCGCCCAAAATCCTCTGATTCTGATGGCAACGGGCGGGGGCAAATCTCTTTGCTATCAACTTCCTGCGTTGATGCTATCCAAAAGGCAAAAAGGATTGACGGTAGTGATATCGCCACTACAAGCACTGATGGTAGATCAGGTCAATGGACTGGTGGAAAAAGGGCTAGATTTTGCAACGTTTATTAATGGCAATATTACACCAAAGGAAAGACGCGAAAGATTGGAGCAGTTACGCAATGGCGAAAAAGATTTGCTGTATATCAGCGCTGAACAACTGCGATCGCCCGGTATCAGAGCATTACTTCAGGAGAGGCTCCCGTCTTTGATCGTCTTTGATGAAGCCCACTGTATTAGTCAATGGGGGCATGACTTCCGTCCTGATTATCGCTATGCCCCCAAATTTATTAGTGAACTGTATCAAAACCAGCAGCGACAATTACCCTTAATGGCATTTATGACTGCCACTGCTACAGTTGCTGTGCGTCAAGATATTAAGTCGCTATTTGCTGATCATCAAATTCTCATTCACACCGAAATTTGCTCCAGTAGTAAGCGAAAAAATCTAGAATATCGGATTATTCCCACTTCTAAACAGGCGAAGGATCAAACGTTAATTACAGAAGTTAAACATGCGCTTACCTTAGGTGGGGCTGTACTGGTTTACACGACAACTCGTAAAAATGCAGCACGATTAGCCCAGTTACTCAACGAGAATGAAGTAGAAGCAAGGTTCTACCACGGCAAAATTTCTAAACAAGATAAGCACGAGATTCTACAAGGATTTAAGGCTAAGGAACTCAATGTTGTTGTGGCAACCTGTGCCTTTGGCATGGGCATCGATCGCCCGGATGTCAGAGCGGTGATTCACCATACCATGAGTGGCAACCTGGAGGGATATGTGCAGGAAGCGGGGCGAGCTGGAAGAGATGAAAAACCCGCCACCTGTACGTTACTATTTGATCCTCAAGATGCAGAGATGGCATTTTTTCTTCAGAGTTTGAATCAATTATCTGAAAAAGAATTATGGTATTTATTTTCTGCTATCGCTAGCCTTAAGAAGCAAATTCAGGGCACAGATCAAACTCAAGAATATTTCTGGATCACAGTAAATGAAATTTACCAAGCCAGTGATCTTGATGAGGAATTTGCCTCAGAAACTGAACAAAGAGATACCAAAATAAAAGTAGCTTTACACTACTTAGAAACGTTTGGCATGATTGAACGAGCAGAAAATCAGTCCTCATTTATAGAGTTTGAGCTTGTTCATCATATTCCACAAGATTCTCTGGAAGCATTTGACTTGTATGCTCACAGAAATAATTTACCGAATTATCGTAAAGACGAATTTCACAAGTTGATTTTGGCTATGCACATTGCCAAAGCTTACTCTCAAAATCGAGATGAGCCATTCCCGCTAGAAAGGTTAAGTGATGACTCAGGAATTGCCATCCAGGAACTAAAGCAACGTGTTAAAGAATTGCAAAGGGCAGAAGTCTGCACAACAAAAATACCAATCACTTTACTGGTTGCCAAAGGTGTCACAGGCGCTGCCCAGAGCAATTATGACAGACTGAAACAAACAGAGAGGAAAATTATTGACGAGATTATCAACTTGCTAAGCGATCGTCAAGAAATACAGATAAATTGCCGGGGTCTAGCCACTCGTCTTGATCCAGGTGGAACGAAAAAATTAAGTGCAGCTAAGATCTCAGATATTCTGGAAGGATGGAAATATCTTGGATGGATTGAATACCGACGAGTCAATAGAGACATTGTGGTAGTCAAGAAATTTACGACAAAGGAAATTTTTGACATCTATTCAATTTTAATTAAAAACATTATTGATATTTTTTACAAAGAACTTGGGAAGCAAACGGGATCGCGTCTAAGACTATCAATCAACGACATACATGATTTACTCGCCAAGGTTAACCAGCTTTCTGATCCTCAGAGTTTTAAATTAGAGGATTTAGAGAAAGCGATCACTTGGATGCACCGACATCGACTCATTCGATTAGCCGATGGCATTAACCTCTTCTATCAGGCAATGAAAATAAAATTGCTCAAGAGCGTAGCTGGCGATGCATTAAAAACAAGGGAAAAGGATATTGCTAAGGCTTATCCCAAACAAGTCAAGCCCCACTATGAGGAACAAGCCCGTCGTACCCATGTCATGCTCAATTATGGAGAACAGCATAAGCAAGAAAATTTTGACCCGCAAAAATACATCGCAGAATATTTTACTCTCCCTGGCTCAGAATTTTCCAGCCAACATCCCAATACCGATGGAGATGCAGCGAGACGCCCCGTTACTCAAGCAGACTACGATCGCATTATCAATCCTCTCAACCCAACTCAACGCGAGATAGTCCTTTCCGAGTCCCCAGCTATTTCCGTTATTGCGGGTCCAGGTTCAGGCAAAACTCTTACTATCGTTCATCGGATTGCTTATCTGGTCAAGGTCAAACGAGTAGATCCGGCCCGGATCATTGCCCTTGCCTACAATCGTAATGCAGTCAGAGAGCTAAGACTTCGCTTACAAAAACTGGTAGGAGAACTGGCATCGAGACTGCGGGTATATACTTTTCATGGATTATCCCTGGCAATTTTGGGTCGAACAGTTGAGCCGACCAAAGATGACTCTCAAACTGCACAAAAGAGTGTTCAAGACCCCAATGAAAAATTCACTCAACTGATCAAAGATGCCTGTAGCTTTCTTGAGCATAATGAAGAAGATATAGAAGATGGAGATCGTCAATTCAAGATTTCAAAACTTCTGGGCAACTGTGAATATATCTTTGTAGATGAATATCAGGATGTTGCCGAACATGAGTATCGGCTTGTAAAGTTGATTGCTGGTTTGCAGGAGTCAGAAGATCAATCTCGCTCTGTACAGACTAATATTTGTGTCATTGGTGATGACGATCAAAATATTTACGAATGGCGAGGTACATCCACCGAATATATCCAGTCCTTTCAAGCAGAATATCAAGCTAGACAGTTTTTACTGACTGAAAATTATCGCTCTACTGAGCCGATCATTGCTGCTTCAAATCGGCTAATTCAAAACAATAGCGATCGATTAAAACGCAGAGGAGATGAACAAGTCAGGATCGACAATGAGCGTATTGGTCAAGGGGGGTTAAATGTACAATCTTTGAGATTTGAAGACGCTGATTATCAAGCAGAATACATCAAGCGCCAGGTAGAGAAGTGGATCAAACGTGATGGCATTCAACCTGGAGAGATTGCTATTTTAGCGAAAAACTGGCAATACATGGACAAAGCACGGGCATTGCTTGAGCGTAGGGCTGGTATTTCCACTTATTCTCTTAAGGGTGAAGATGTAAAACTAATTCGTAATCGAGTCACTCAGCTTTTGATTAATGACCTAGAGACGAATCCCGATCAGATTCTTTGTACGGAAGAGTCTGTCAAAGCTCGTTTTGAGAATTTCTTTGGAAAAAATAATCGTAGCCTATCTGAGCCGACTGTGAAAACCCTGATCAAAATTGCTGAAGATATTGATCAAGAAAGGGGATATGGCTCCGAAAGTTTATCTACCCCAATTGCTGTCAGCGAGATTATTACTTCAATTTATGAATTTAATGAAAGCCCTGATACATCAATCGATCCAGATGCGGTGTTAGTCACCAGTTGTCATGGAGCAAAAGGACTGGAGTTCAAATACGTGATTCTAATTGCCGATGGCTTTAAGTACAGAACAGACAAAATAGAATCTGAAAGGCGACTATTTTATGTTGCCATGACCCGTGCCAAAGAAAAGCTGATTTTAACCCATTCTCAAAACTCTCGATTTCTCCAGGAAGCGGAAGCAACCCCATATCCTATTGAGAATATATCTATTGATCCACCTCAATTTGTCTTTTATTCAGATTTATCTCCCTATGGAAATCTTGTGAGAGACGGAGGAGATATAAACTTAGGCTATAGGGCGATCAGGGAAAATCAAGACCTCATTAAAGAACTTAAAGAAAGTGATAAATTACGGTTGAAAAGAAATCGCTTTGGAAATAATTGGGGAATTTACACATCGAATAACATAGAAATTGGTGAACTTTCGCGCAAGGCAGGAGAAGTGCTTGCAGCAAGGAATATCCAGTTAAGGGAGTTTCAGTTTCAAGATGGAGAAGTTACTGTCAGAAATGTATATAGACATTTGAAGATCGATGCAGTTAATGGAAACATTTTAGAAGATTGGTATGTAGTTGTTCCTCAGATTAGAATATGCCGTTAGATTTCGCATTAAGCAATAAAATTCCTTTCCGCTGCTATGCCTTCCCTAATTGCGTGGAATGAGCGATAAACCCGTCACCTTTTGATCCTGATCAAACGTCAGCCGAATACCTTTCTTTGCGTTCTCAAACTGACAAGTCACCAGTACCGATCGCTGATTGTTAATCACTTCAGTTCGGTTTTCCAACTGCTGTTTGAAAGAACCAGCTTCAGCAATTAAGGTTTGCCAAATTTGCCACAGTTTTTCTGGCAGCAGGGTTTGCCGTAGGGCTGGATCAAAGTTTTTGGTGGCTTCAGTAAACTGCTCCTGTGCCATCAGGCTAACTACCCTGGATGCTTCTGATTTCAAGTTTTCAATTCTTTTCTGTTGCTGGGTCTCTGCCCGCATCCTCCGCAGGGTTTCTTGAGTTACCCGTCGATTGGCGCTAACGCTCTCTGTCACCCCGAAAAAAGCGATCGCCGCCACCAGTCCCACCAATACTAACAGCCGAACACGCTTCATCATAGCCGTACCTCCCATCCTACCTGCCATTACTTCCCCTCACTCTTACTGCATTCTATCGATGGTGCGATACTGAATCGCCTCCGCCACATACTGGGTTTGCAGGTTTTCATCCCCGGCAAGGTCAGCAATGGTGCGGGCTACTTTGAGGATGCGATCGCTTGCCCGTACCGATAATCCCAGCTTCCGAATTGCCCCTTCCAGCAAATTGCGACTGGCATCATCCAGCTTGCACCACTGACGCAGATGGGGACTTTTCATTTCCGCATTGCAGCGTAGGGGCGTATCTTTGAAGCGCTCTGTGGCGTGTTCTCTAGCAGCCTGCACCCGTACCCGCACCCCTGCCGACTCTTCCCCCGTTGGCTGTTGGGTAATTTCTTCCGGTTTCAGCCGGTTGACCCCTACCTGCAAATCGATGCGGTCCATGAGTGGACCCGACAACCGCGCCCAATACTGCTCTCTCGCTCTGGGTGAACAGGTGCAGGGCTGAACCGTATCGCCAAAGTAGCCACAGGGGCAGGGATTGGTACTGGCAACCAGGGTAAATTGAGCCGGAAAAATTACCGTTTGGCGGGTGCGGGAAATGGTAACGTGCCCATCCTCCAGGGGTTGGCGTAAAAACTCCAGCACATCCCGCTTAAATTCGGTCAACTCGTCCAGAAAAAGGATGCCCCGGTGTGCCAGGGAGATTTCGCCAGGACGGGGGAAACTGCCGCCCCCCACCAGAGAGGGACCGGACGCTGAGTGATGGGGAGCGCGAAAAGGACGAATGGCAACTAAAGACCCTTTCTCCTTGAGCAGACCTGCGACGGAATGAATCTGGGTCACTTCCAGCGCTTCTTCAAAGGACAAAGCGGGTAAGATGCCGGGAAGCCTGCGGGCAAGCATGGTTTTGCCACTGCCGGGAGGACCGACGAACACGAGGTTGTGTCCTCCGGCGGCGGCAATTTCCAGTGCTCGTCGTGCATGGCTCTGTCCTTTGACATCCCGCAGATCGGGTCCGGTAAAACGGCTTCTCTCTAATTCCTCCAGTCCATCAATGTGAGCGGGAATGTAATTTTCTGAGGCTCCTAAAAATTCGCCCACTTCGGAAAGATGTTTGAAACCAAATACCTTCAGTCCTTTGACCACTGAAGCTTCACGGGCATTATTAGCAGGCACCACCATTCCCGTGATGCCGAGACGTTTTGCGGCAGCCGCGATCGCCAGCACCCCTGCGACGGGACGTAGTGATCCATCAAGGGACACTTCTCCTAAAAATAGGTATTCATCCAGTAACTCGGTACTAACCTGTTCTGATGCGGCTAAAATGCCCACGCTGATGGGTAAATCGAAGCAAGGACCTTCCTTACGCAGGTCTGCTGGAGTTAGGTTCACCACAATCTTTCGCATTGGAAATGCATAGCCAGCGTTTTTCAGCGCGGTTCTGACCCGTTCCTTTGACTCCTGCACTTCCTGGGAAGGCAACCCGACCACGACAATTCCGGGCAATCCCCCGGCAATGTCAACTTCAACACCTACCTTCACTGCGTCGATGCCAACCAGTGATGCACTCCAAACTTTGGCAAGCATAGTTGCTGATACAAATATTCTTCAGCCTTAGAGTGCCCGGATCCTCCTGATCTGCCAACAGGAGGCTGGCTTGATCGCTTAATATCCCTTTGGGCGTTGCTGATTTTGGGTAGGAATTGGGCGTTGTATGAATTGAAACCTCGTTCCAATTCATGATGCTACCCGCTTCATCTCAATTGCCCATTTACGGTCTGTCGAATCTCTGAGAGACGAACGGTTCTACCCCCTTCTGTGCCAGGGCATTCAGTGGCGACGCGATCGCGATGCCCAAAGATGGGAGGGAGATTGCGAGTACCAAAACTGGCTGTAATGGTGGGAATTGGAGTAATGGTATTTGTAATACCGTAGCGTTTACATAAAATGACGCATAGGGCTACCGCAGACTGGTACTGCTGCTGAGAAATCGTTGCACTGGAGTAAATGCCATCAAATGCCACGCCCAATCCGTCATTAATCGAATCATGCGCCCCGCGTTTACGTTCAGATCGAGCTTCAAATGCCCTGCCGCTGGGCATGATGATGTAGTGGTAACCAATATCAATCCAACCGTTACCGTTGACGTGACTACTCCAGATGTAGCGCATCCGCGCTGCTTCCTGTGCCAGGGTTGCACTTGCACTCAGTGCGCCAGTCAGGGCAGTGTGATGAATCGTGATGCCTTTAGGAGCGGTCAGGTTTGGCACCTCTGCCGGAGTGGGTTCCGCTCTCCAGCTAGTTCGTGCCTGAATTTGCAGTTGCCCCGCAGGAGCCGCCTGCACCTCAATCACGGTCTGTGCTTTGTCCTGTTCTGAACCGACAATTTCAATCAGGCGTTTGCCCGCCTGGTTAAAGAAAATTTGGGCTTCCCATTGTTGATTTATCACCTGGGGACGGGCTAATGTGTACACCTGGTCTGCTCGCAGTACAAGCTGTTCACCATTGGCATAGTCGATCGCACCGCCCGTTATCCTGACCGCCTGTTGAACGGTAAGGCGCTGGGGCGGGTTCGTAAAACTCAGGCGGGGCGGGCGGGGTGGAGCGGGATCGACCACCAGGGTAATGTCTGCCCGATCTTGTCCAGAGCCAATAATTTCAACCAACCGCGTACCTGCCTGGTTAAACGAAACCGGAGCCTGCCACCGCTCTGTCTGCACAACAGGACGGGCAATCTCAAATCGCCCATCCACTCGCAACACCAGAGCCGTTCCGTTGGTGAAACCTTTTGCTTCACCCGCAAAGGTAACCGCTTGCCCAACCGTTGCCCGGGTTGGAAACTGGGTGAACTGTAAGCGCGGGAGAGCAACTACCACATTCAAAGCGATCTCAACACTGTCATTGTCGATCGCCATCCGCAACCGACGGGAACCTGCCTGCTGAAATAGAAAGTTAAGTTGCCATGTTCCATCAGCGGCAACCTTGGGCCCGGTTGTAGTGTACTGATTATCGATTGTGAGCGTTAAGGTCCTTCCCACATAGTTAATCGATGCAATCCCCGTCACCAAAAACTGTTGCTTCACCAGAATCGGTCCCTGGGGCGCTTGAATGATTTGAAGCATGGCTAGAAGACCTCACTCAATCCCTAAAAAATTGCTTGCTCAACCCTAGCAGAAGGATACAAGAGTGGGATGGTGGTTGTGAGGGATTATTAGCAACGAGAGAGTTAAACGTAAAAAAATGTCACAAAAAGATTGGGATAAGATAGCTCCGTATCCATTTTCGAGGAGCCTTTGTTGCCATTGAATCAATCCTCTAACCAGCGTTCTGCGATCGCAGCCCTGCTTCTGTTAGCACTTATATGGGGCTACAACTGGGTACAAATGAAAATTGCCGTCCAGTATGCCTCGCCCTTTACATTTTCGGCGATGCGGGTGGTGCTGGGAGCATTAAGTCTCTTCCTGGCAATGGTGTGGCTCCGTAAACCACTGCCGCCCAAAGAAATCAAGTGGACATTTTGGTCTGGGGTCTTGCAAATTGCTGGAGTTTACGGGTTGGCAACCTGGGCATTGGTAAGCGGAGGCGCTGGAAAAACCTCAGTTCTCGTCTATACCATGCCCCTCTGGACCCTGATCTTTGCCTGGTTTTTTCTAAATGAACGCATTCGGGGAATTCAGTGGTTTGCCATCGGTTTGAGCATTGTTGGATTGCTGTTCATTCTGGATCCAATGAATCTGGGGGGCACGATCTCCAGTAAGGTGCTGGCAGTGCTGGCAGGACTCAGTTGGGCAGCAGGAGCCGTCATTGCGAAAAAACTACGGCAGGAGGTAGAGCTAGATCTGCTTTCATTTACGGCATGGCAGATGGTGGCAGGAGCCGTGGTTCTCGCTCCAGTGGCGTTGCTAGAACCGACTAAACCAATTGTCTGGTCTGCCCCCTTTGTCTTCGCTCTGGTCTACAACGTGATCCCAGGGACGGCGATCGCCGCCCTACTCTGGCTGTTTGTGTTAAATCGCTTACCCGCCGGTACCGCTGGACTGGGAGTGCTGTTAAACCCGGTAGTTGGTGTCATTGCTGCTTGGTTACAACTGGGAGAAACTCCTGAAACCATTGAAGCCGTTGGGATGATGCTGATCGCGGCGGCACTTGTGATCAATGGAATTCAAGCGATCCGGTTCACTCCTTCTAAAATCGCGTGATTTTCAGACAGGCAAGCGGTAAAAGAAAGCAATTCATATCTACATTCAGCAACATCCTAGCTGCTTGCTATACCTGGGGCAAAATTGCTATGCTTTCCGCTACTTCCATCTCTCATTTAGTAGAATGTGAGTGCAATCCGCAGTAGGGGAGGAGTTAGCGGTGGATGAGTTGAGATCCGCGCTTAAATTGGCAACGGATGATGAGCTAAGAGACCTGACGGAGATTCTTTTCCGCCGCAAGTTTAATCCTCTCGATTATGTCAATACGCCCGACCCGGTAGATGTCCAATGTCAGGAACGGGATGACTGGTTGAATGCGATCGAGCATCGTTTTCGCTTTCTGGCAGCCGATGGGGTGACGGTTCTTAGCCGTAATACGGGTAAACTTTCCTACCGCCAAATTTTGATCCAGGTTTGCCGCTATCTGAAGCTGCCTTACCGGAGTTCCATGTCTACCACTGACCTGGAAGCAGAAATCTTTCTAAACTTACTGGCTCGTGCCTGGAAACAGATGCCTGCCTCTGAAAAGGGAGAGTTGAGTATTCGGCTGAAGCGATCGCTGACCCACTCCCAAATTCTGCCCCAACTGCCAACGGCGCTTCAACAAGACCCGATGAGTGTATTGGTCAAGGGCAGCAGTGCGTTGGCAGTGACTTCCGTCTTGCGTCCCATTTTGCTACACCAGATTGCCCGTCAGTTTGCAATTCAGTTTGCTACCTACCAGGCAGCACAACAGGCAGTTGCGCTGGGTGGAGCCGCTGCTGCCAGCCAGTTTCAACATCAGATTGCGGTACAAATGGCTCGTCGGGGAATGGCAGCCAATGCTGCTCGCTACACCGCTGTGCGTGGTGTTTTTGCCGTGGTGGGTCCGGCACTTTGGGCATGGTTTTTTGCAGACCTTGGCTGGCGAGCGATCGCCACCAACTACGGGCGAATTATCCCCATCATCTATGCCCTGGCACAGATTCGCCTGACCCGCTCTGAATGTTTCGAGCCTGCATATTGAATTTGAAACGGATCCGATACCAGCACCACCCCGACCCCCAATTACAAATTTATTGGGATGGCACACAGCTAGCAATACTGGTGATGCCGTTCAGCTCTCTTCTGGGAAGTGTAGCGATTTCCCTGATTTCCCTAATTCTGCTCAAGCAACGGTTTCAGGTCCTTGCTCAACGCCCCTTCAATTGGGGACTTTTAGCTGTCAGCCTCTTGATGGTGGTGGGTGCAGTCCTGGCATATTACCCCGCTGAGGCATTTCTGGGGTTAGCCAACTTTCTGCCCTTTTTTATCATCTGCGCTACCCTCAGCGAACTCATTCAGACCTCTGCCCAACTACGACGACTCGCCTGGATTTTAGTGCTTACCTCCGTTCCCGTGGTACTGATTGGGCTGGGGGAGCAGTTTTTGGGATGGACCGGTCGTATCCAGATTTTAGGTAGTGTCGTGAACTGGATGATCTACCCAACCGGCAATCCCCCCGGTCGCATGGCATCCATCTTCTTTTATGCCAATGTGCTGGCAAGCTACTTGATCATTCCGTTTATCTTGAGCCTGGGGCTTCTGGTGGAGGCACTGCAAAAGGAGGAAGGCTTAAAGAGAAAGGATAAAAAGAATCGTTCCTCCTTCCTCCTACCCTTCGGGAACGGCAGAGCGGTACATCCTTCCTCCTTCCTCCTTTCCCTGATTGTTCTGGGTAATGCGATCGCCCTGATTCTGACGAACTCCCGCAATGCCTGGGCGATTGTAATTCTTGCCTGCTTTGCTTTTGCGGTTTATCTAGGATGGCGCTGGCTGGTGGCAGGGGTGGTTGCGATCGCTGGGGCGGTGCTTGGAGCTGCGTTTGCTCCTTCGCCTTTGCGAGAAGGGTTACGGAGGATTGTCCCTGCCTTCTTTTGGGTCAGACTAACCGATCAGTTGTATCCCAATCGTCCCGAGGCTGAACTACGGACTACCCAATGGAAATTTGCCTGGTCCCTGGCACAGCAGCGCCCCTGGACCGGATGGGGGTTACGAAACTTCAGCCCAATTTATGAATCTCATACCCAATTCTTTATCGGGCATCCTCATAACTTGCTGCTGATGCTAGCTGCCGAGACTGGACTTCCAGCGACTCTCCTCTTTTGCAGCCTGGTGGGTTGGATGGTTTTCCAGAGCGTTCTACTCTTAAATCATTGGCAAACCAATTGTTTAGATCATCCATTGTCAACCCCAGCCTCTCTATCTCCGGTACTCCCCCAGCCAAATCAATCCTTAACTCATTCAGATTCCCTGATTCTGTTCACCTATCTCACAGCCTTTCTGGGCTGCACGTTATTTAGTCTGCTAGACATCACCCTGTTTGACGTTCGGATCAACTTATTTGGCTGGTTACTACTGTCAGGAATTTGTGGGTTGGTCTATTGGGGTAAGGGGGAAGCGGGACGGAGAGAGTTGGAAGTTGAGAGTGAATAAAGGGGAATAAAAATTGAGCTTGGCAAATAACTCAAAACTCTCAACCCCTTTCCCCCACCCAACCCGGTTACAATATCTGGAAGTTGGGTTGAATCAAATCAGGATCTGAAGAGGGGCAGAGGTTCTGCGTGACTCAGAGTAAATCAACACCAGGCGATGGGGAACAGAAAGTTCCGTACCCAAAAACTCTGTATCAAAGGGTCGTGGCTTCCAGTTACTATGGCTTGCTGGGAGTTCAACCGAATGCCTCCGCTCAGGAGATCCGGCAATCCTATCGAGACTTGAGTAAGCTGTATCATCCTGATACGACCTCTCTGCCTGCCCCGATCGCGACTGCCAAGTTTCAGGAACTCAACGAGGCTTACGCGACGCTCAGCAGCCCAGAACGTCGGGTGATTTATGACCAAAAGATTGGCTACTCACGGGTACCCGTGGTACAACCCTTACCGACGCTGAAACAACCATCAACTTCGTCTCGCCCTTACAGTTCCTCCGCCTACCTTGACCCAACAGACCGTCCCCTCTCCCCTGGAGAACTGTTTGCCCTGTTCATTTTGGGTCTCACGTTTGTTGCCTGCCTGATCCTGGCGATCGCCATTGGCATTACCCGAGGAGAAGCTGTGCTGCAACCCCTCTCTGCCCAAACTGAGCCAGTCCAGCAAGTTAACGGTTCCCAGTTGCCAAAGGTCAAGGCAATTGCTCCAGTCACGTCTGGCAGTCAGTTATCTCCTCGCGCTGCTCCTCCGGTTTCTGGTTCTTCTTCCACCCAATCGACTGATTCCCTACCATTTTCTAAGCGATCGAATGATACTCCCCTCTCCTGAGACACCGCTTTATAACCATCCCCTTCCTGATATTGAGCAGTGGCTTATAGCCCAGGGCTGCATTCAAGACAGGTCAGAGTTGCATTGCTGGCGGATCGAACGCCCGGATTGGAATGCCGAACTTTGCCTTGAAATCGATCAAATTACTGTTCGGTACTTCGACTTTGACAAAAACGAGGCTATTCCTGAAGCTCAACCCACTATCCAGCGTTCCTTTAAATACTCTCTCAGTCGCAGAGACATTGAGGATGCCGTATTTGCCGGACCTTAGGACATTTCTAAATAAGAATTGACCTCCTATTTTGTAGGATTTTTGTAGGCTAGGTTAGCGCGATTGCCCCCTCTCGTGCAGGCTGCGTATAGCCACCGCGATTGCAACTTTTTCATCCCTTTCAAGCATTTCCTGAGTATTCTGCGGAAAACGATTTATTATTCTCCTTAACAAGCTGTCTTACCTGCCAGGAGAAGCCTGATGGACGCAATTCTATATTGGAATGAAGTCGCACTCGCAGCCAATCAAATCAGCCATAGTAATGGCAACAATGAACAAACAGGACCTACCTTAAGTTCTCGGGCTTTAGCCATCGTTCACCTGGCAATGTATGACGCTTATGCAGGAGCACGGGGTAATCCAAACACTCCGATCAACTTATCTCCCTACTTACCCGGGTTACCTCCAGCAAAGCCTGATGCTTCACCAACCGCTGCTATCGCTGCTGCCGCCTATACGACCTTATCAAGTTTGTATCCCAGTCAAAAGGCTTTTTTTGACCTGAAAAATGCCCAGGCTCCTCGCCAGGGAGGGGATGTGCAGGCTGGATCTGAATACGGTACGAAGATCGCGCAACTGATCTTAAGCCAGCGGCGGAATGATCCAGGAGCCGAAGATACAGGCTATTCCCCATCCCTTTCCCCCGGTGCCCATCGACCTGATCCAGATAATCCCGGGCAGGGATTTCATGCTCCCTTTTATGGTGCCGGATCTGCCTGCTTTGCGGTCACCCGTCGTCATGAACTGGCAGCACCACCCTCCTTAGACAGCCAGGAATACCTTGATGCACTCCGACAGGTACGGGGCAAAGGGATTGCCCCCGAACTAATGGGAACTCTACCCACTTCGCTCACCCCCCGCACTGCCGAGGAAACCCTGATCGGCATTTACTGGGGCTATGATGGTGCGAATGGATTAGGGACACCCCCCCGTCTCTATAACCAGATCGTCCGTACCCTGGCGATCGCTCGCAACAATAGCACGGATCAAAATGCCCGTCTATTTGCTTTAGTTAATGCGGCCCTGGGAGATGCGGGAATTCTGGCATGGGATCAGAAGTATATTTACGATTACTGGCGTCCGGTAGTAGGCATTCAGGAAGGGGATACTTCCCTGGGTCCAGCCGGAAGCGGCAACTATACCATTGACCCAGACTGTGATCCGTTCTGGTTACCCCTGGGCGCACCCAGAACCAACTCCAGAACCAGGGAGAAAAACTTCACCCCTCCCTTCCCCGCCTACCCCTCTGGGCATGCCACTTTTGGGGCGGCGGCTTTGCACATGGCGCGACTATTTTATGGGGTAACAAACCACAGTCGGGATGATTTGTTTGCGGGTCTGACTTTTGTCTCGGATGAGTTTAACAGCATTAGTCGAAGCAGTACGGGAACGGTACGCCCCAAACACACCCGCAGCTTTCCCGATGGACTGTGGCAAATGATAGTTGAAAATGGTCTGAGCCGGGTCTATTTGGGGGTGCACTGGCTGTTCGATTCCTATGTCGAAGACAGTAACGGCAATACGGATCTGAATCGCAATATTGGGGGCGTGCCACTGGGGATTACGATCGCCGAAGATATCTTTGATAGTGGGCTGCGGCTGTCGAATGTAGGACCCCGTGACCAAACCCGTGCCAAATTAATTCCGGTTTACCAGTACCATGCCGAAAACCCCTGGCGCTATTTCTATACCACTGACCCAGATAGCCGCTCAGGCTGGATCAAGGATGGGGTTGCCTTCTTAGCCTGGTCAGAAGCGATTCCAGGTACGGTTGAAGTGTTTCGCTATTTCGCGACTGACAGAAATCCCTGGCGCTATCTCTATTCCACTCGAAATGACCTTGCCACCTCTGGAATTGCCCCTGGTTGGGTATTGGATACTGGTCTGAACACAGGCAGCGATCGAAAATTCTATGCTTTTCCTGGCAACCTTCCAGGTGCAAACAGTAGACCGCTATACCAGTTTTACGCCACTTCTCCCCGCCGCTACCAGTATGCTTTAACCAACACAGCCCCCGGACCTGGATGGATACTTGACCGAGATCTGAAACTAGTCACAACCAGCGGTGTTGCATTTCATGTGTTTAATCCAACCAGAACTGGAGAAGGTTAACAACGATTGCCTGCTTTGCCCCCAGCAGGAAGTGCGATCGCACTGAGGTGGGACGGGTGCTTCCTGGGAGAAAACCTGCTCTCCAGCAACCCAACCAGAGGCGGTCAACAGGTTGGTCATTGCAAATACCCGCGTAAGTGGCATCAATACCCAAAGTTTTCTACCGTTTTTGAGTGTCGATTCTCATCCCTCAAATGTAGCGGCAATGGGAGGAATCGCTGAGACTGTAACTTGAGTCACCAGTGAGCCAGATTGTTCATCACAAACTTAGGAGATCAGCACCCCATATTTTGCATATAAGACTCACAAATTTACCAGTTTTTCATCACAGTGTAAAGATGAGATGAACGACATGATGGATTTATAAGCCCCCAAAGGATAAATTCATCATGACACGCAATCACAAAGGTTTCTCTGCAACGTCTTCTCAAATTGCCCCTGGTTCGTTGAATGTTGCCCCTGGTTCGTTTAACTCCTTAGGACGCAGAATTTGCCAACAGGTTCCCAAGCTTTTGCCCGTGATCGTTCTTTTATCAGCCCCTGCCGTTATGGCAATGCCCATTGAAACCAACGGTGTTTATGGCAAAGGGATGGTTTTACAGACTCCTGATCAGGTTGCCCTGCCTGAAGGCGTGAAATTTAATGGGTCTGAATTTTCAATTGAGAGCGATCGCTTTCTTGGTATTGAGAGCCTCGACCCATCCAAGATTCAGATTAAATCCTGGCAGACGACCCTGCCCGTCACGATGCCAGATGGGCGGGCTGCCGTCGCAACGTTTTACGGCTCACCCGATTTTGCCATAGAAACTCCAGGAGCCGCCGCTCAACGCGGGTTTACCCTGCCTGAGGAAAGAATTACATTCTCAACCAATCCAGAATTCCTGCGCACATCGGGACTGAATGGCATCAACCACAATAATGCGTTCACGGGGGAGTTCCATGGTTCCACCATCAATCCGACTGAGTTTGGCAATGAATTCATCAAAGGAGGAATGGCAACTGGCGCGAATTGGATGGTTGTGCGCGACAAAGACGGCAAGGTGCTGTTTGAAGGAACCCCAGCAACCTATGGTGCTCAGCTTTACTGGGACGGCAATGCGGCCATCCTATCCGATGCGGAAGCGCTTGCGATCGGAGAAGGCAATTACCAGAAAACCAGTGAAACTTCGACCGAAACTTCGACCGAAACCGCCTTTGATCAACGGACACGGCAGGAAGTCGTAGAAACTCAGCATTCTCTGCAAGGAAACAGAACCTGGGCGGTTACTGATGCCCAGCAGAGGATCGAAGTTTCCACCGTGATCCAACCTTTCCAGCTTGAAGAAACCAGTCGAACCCGGCAAAACTTTTCTGCCAATTTGGCATCCATATTTCCGCTTTCGACTGTGGCAATTTTGCATCAGGATCCAGAAGTTTCCGGCAAGTTAAGGTTGAAAACCAGCTTTCAAATGGCTGGCGATGTCAGTAATGCCAGTAACCCTACCTTCTCAGGTCAATTACGTATCCCTTTGAATCCTGAGAAAGGAACTTCCAGTTTGAATGTTGTTGTGGGAGGGACGCCCCGCGTTGATAATCCGGGTCAGCCCAACTTCCATACGCTGCTGTTTGCTCAACTCAACACTCTTTTGTTTCGGGTTTCCGAGGGACAGTATCGACCCAGTAAGGTTGTGGCAGGTGTACGTTTCGGGGGTGGGGCGTTTCATGTTCCAATTGCTGCCCAAACGATTACCCAAACGGTCTCGGTGTCGGGAGTAGATGTTATTTCTGAACGCCGCACCATCAATGACTTTACAACCACCACCTGGGGGCAAAACTTCACCTCCAACTTTACCCAGCAGGCTACAAACGATTATGTGGACACCTATCGCATCGATACGACCCGCAATACTCCAGTGATACGGGACATCACCGATGTCGTCGTTACCCAGGTTGATGGTTCGAGATTGACTGCCTCTGACTATCGCACCACGACTGAGCGCCGAGGTGAACCCATCAGCGCCACAGCAGAATCTCTCCTGGCTTCTGAACTGGTGGCTTCGTCCGTTTCCATCATCCCAGGCGAAACTGAGTATTCTCCAGCCTATGTGGTTTCCCAGCAAGCCTCATCCCAGTTGGTGGGTACGGAAGCAACCAGTCAGCGAGTGGTTCAAGATGTCTCAGTCAAGCAAACGGTGACTGACCACGCGGCATGGGGGCACATGCTATTCATTAACCCCTATGTGGGTAATTTTGACCTTGCCTCTGTTACTAAACCTGGCAGCTTGCTCTATGAAGTGGGAGGCAACTTTGTCAGAAGCTCTCTGCTGGGCAACACGAGTTTCAAAGACTCAAACCTCTACCTGACCGCTGGAATGCCCCTTTGGAATCCCTCCCAGTCTGGTCAGCAGAATGCTGGAAAAGGATTGCTCACCCTGCGGGCAAATGCCACCTACCTGCCCATGAGTAACGATGTCAGAGTTGGAGTGGGTGTCCAAGTGAGTGCTTTTTAGAGGGTTGAACTAAAATATTACCGCAATGTTCACTTGTGTATGCCACACCGATCCATAGGTGTCGCATTAAACTACAGCCAGCGAGTGTGTGGCACTCGTCTGAACACGACTGTAAGCCTGGTAGCCCCTACCAGGCTTACAGTCGTTTTCAGTTTGTTATATGGCAGGTGTCAGGTTTTAGGTATCCGGTGTCAGGGGATAAATCGCCACTAGCAAACCGTTTTGAGGATTCAAGATGTCCTTAACATTTATGGCGACAGCGTAACTGCTCAGCCTCATAAAGATAGGAGTGATTTCCGAGAAAGGGTATGAGGTTAACTAGTACAGCAAGGTGGAAGTTCGGCACCGTAAGGCAGGCATCTTGCCTGCTTGCAGTCGAGACGACGACACTACTGAATGGGAGCTGGATTTACGTCCCAGACTACTAGTGGTCAGTCAATTATTAGTTGGCGGGCAGTTAAAATCTAAAGAGCTTGTGGGGGTTAAATTTCGAGGGTTTTCGTCCCGTCAAAATTTTCTTGACAAAATACTGGTGGCTCATTGTCCCATCCCCCTATAATTTTCCAAATCGCCGTTCTCGCTGTTGATAGTCGCATAACGCCCGGTGAAATTCTTTACGGTCAAAATCGGGCCACAGCGTATCGGTGACATAAATTTCGGCGTATGCCATTTGCCAGAGTAGAAAGTTACTGATTCGCATCTCACCACTGGTGCGGATTAGTAAGTCAGGATCACAGGTGCCAGAGGTATAAAGATGGCGCTCAAATAGTGCTTCATCAATTTGTTCTGGTTGGAGTAGACCCTGCCCTACCTTGGTGGCGATCGCTCGACAGGCTTGAACAATCTCCTGTCTTCCACCGTAGTTAGTGGCAACCGTGAATCGAATACCTGGATTATTTTCCGTCGCTGCCATCGAGCGTTCAATCTCTTCTTGCAGGGATTTCGGCAGTGCGTTTAGATTACCCACAAACTGGATACGGACATTCTCCTGCATCATTTCCCGCAGCTCTTGACGCAGTACCCGTTCAAACAGCGTCATCAAAAATTCGACTTCTTCCGCTGGCCTGCCCCAGTTTTCAGTCGAAAAGGCATAGGCAGTCAGTGCTTCGATGCCCCAGTCTCGACAGCAGCGCAGTAAATCTTTCAGAACATCCACCCCTCGTCGATGTCCCATAATTCTGGGCATGCCTCGCCGCTTCGCCCAACGTCCATTGCCATCCATGATCACAGCAACATGCCTGGGTAGCCGTTCTCGCATCAGGTCAGCAGGCAGATCTTGCAAAACAGTTGAATTTGCAGTCATTTTTTTTCTCAAGCAGAAGACGAATAAACCTCAGACAGGAGAAGGTAAAAGATCCATAAACAGCAACAGAATAGCGTAGTCGGTAAGCCCAAAACTCTCTCAGAAAGACTGGAGATCAATTTAGCTTCACCTTTAGGGATAGCAACCGAAATAGCAACTCTCCCACTTCTGCAAGAGATCTTATTTTTCCAACGTCTTTCACAGCCATTAACGCCAGCTTTGCTTGTAGCGTCAATAGATTTACTTTCAGCCTTGCCAATTCTTTGCCCAGGCTTAATGTTTCTCAAGATCTTCCTACCATCTCATGAATTGCGCCTAGTTGTCTTGTATCTAGCTTTTCCCTTTCCGCCGACCAGTTAATTGAGGGGGTAGCCCTCTTACCCTTTCCCATATTCGACGACCTAACCCTCGAAGATTGGGCGCAACAGGTTCACGGTCAGCCGTTTGGGAGAATTTTGCCTCCAATAGTTCCTTCAACTTGCTGCTGGTTAAAGGACGATTAAGTGTTCCCCGTTCTGCCAGGGAAATGGAACCCGTTTCTTCGGAGACAACCACACAAATACAATTCTCAACACGCTCTGTAATTCCCATTGCTGCCCGGTGACGGGTGCCCAATTGGCGAGAAGCCGTCCGTTCAGACAAAGGCAGAATGACTCCTGCGGCGACTACCCGACCATCCCTGATCAAAACCGCTCCATCATGTAGCAACGTGGATGTTTGGAAGATAGTTTGAATCAGTTCTTTGGAAACTTCCGCATTTAGTTTTACCCCAGGAACAGAAAAGTCTCGCTCATCGATTGGGCTACCTGTTTCTAAGATTAGCAGCGCTCCTGTACGGTTCTGGGATAGTTCTTTGACGGCATCCACAATCTCATCGGTCACGCTCCCAGCCTTGAGAATGGTGCGGCGGGATGACTGAAACATCTGGAGAATTTGTCCTCGTCCTAACTGTTCCAAAAACCGTCTAAACTCCGATTGCAGGATAAAAGCCATTGCCACCGCTGACCCGATCACCAAATTGCTCAGGACAAAGCTGAGAAGCTGGAGTTGTAACCGCCGACTCAGGGCGGCTGCCAGCATCAAAATAATGAACCCCCGCACCATCCATAGCGTTCTGCGTTCACCAATGATGACCAGCATCATATAAGTGACAGCAAGAACTAGCCCAATGTCAATGAATGAGCGGAGGTTTTGCAGAATCAGAAATGACAGAGACTTGATCCAGCCAGGGTCTGTTATCCATTGCCTCCATAGATATCCCATCAGTCTGGATTAACCCTGCGCCTCTACTAAAGTTTTGAGTGATAAGTTTTGGGTTACAAGCAGTTTTGAATTCAAAGTTTTAAAGTTCAAAACTTAAAACTCATCACTACTTGAGTCTTTCTGGTAAACGATCCTGCCGGACTAGGTCGCGATAGGTTTCTCGTTGCAGAATAATATTGGCATCCCCTTCTTTAACTAAAATGGCAGCCGGACGCGGTATGCGATTGTAGTTCGAGGACATACTGTAATTGTAAGCTCCCGTTGCCATGACAACGAGAATATCTCCCGGCTCAGTTGTGGGTAAGGATGCGTCTTTGATTAAAATATCTCCCGACTCGCAATGTTTCCCAGCGATCGCGACTTGCTCAGTCATGGGGGCATTCATCCGGTTGGCAACCACAACCCGGTAAAGGGATTGATAGGTGATGGGACGCGGATTGTCAGACATGCCGCCATCTACCGTAACGTAGGTGCGAATGTCGGGGACAACCTTACGGCTACCAATCGTGTAGGCAGTGACACAGGCAGGACCAATCAGCGATCGCCCCGGCTCACACAGTAGTTTAGGCAGTGGCACCTGCTGCTGATCACAGGCTGTCTTGACAGACTCCACGACAACCTTGACCCAGTCATCAATACTGGGAGGGTCATCTGATTCGATATAACGAATTCCTAACCCTCCCCCAATGTTAAGTTCTTTAACCGGTAAGCCGTATTGTGCAGCTTTACTGAACCACTGCACCATCACGCTCCCCAGGTCATTATGGGGTTGAACCTCAAAGATTTGGGAGCCAATGTGAGCATGTAACCCAATGCAGGCTAATCCGGGTTGCTGGCTAACAAAGGCAAAGACTTCATCGAGTTGATTGGGATCAAAGCCAAACTTACTGTCTAAATGACCCGTGCGAATGTATTCATGGGTGTGACATTCAATACCGGGAGTGAGGCGGAGCAGGATGGGAATGGGAAGTTGAGAGTTGAGAGTTGAGAATTCTCCTCTGCTCCTCCGCTCCTCTGCTAATCCGACTAGCAGTTTCAACTCATGCCAGTTGTCCACGACAATATTGCAACCCGATTCAACCGCCAACCGAAGCTCATCTTGAGACTTGTTATTTCCATGAAAATAAAGCTTTTGGGGATCGGCTCCGGCTTGCAGGGCAGTATGAATTTCTCCCCCCGAAACGACATCAATGCCCAAACCCTCACTGGCTGCGATCGCACAAACCGCCAGACAGCTCCAAGCTTTGGAAGCATAGAGCACCTGCGCCTCGCCCGGATAGTAGCGTTCAAATGCCTGCCGGTATTGGCGACAGGCTGAGCGCAACGTTTCCTCATCTAAAATGTAAAGAGGGGAGCCAAACCGCTGAACCAGCTCAACCACATCACAACCACCGATTTCCAGATGGGCATTTTGATTGACCCGCGCCGTCAATGGTAGAAGCTGTTGATTCGGTGATACTCTATCAGAGCTATTTTGCAAGCCTGTTTCTGCCCCATCCACACCATCTGGTAAATATTGATAAGCCGAATTCTGGTAGTCCGAATTCTGAACTTCCACCGCTTGAGTTGATACCATTCCTGCGTCTTCCCCTTTTTCTTCCCTGTATGATGACTTCCCTCTGGAATCCAAAGGCATCATGCCCTCTATCAGTTTACAATCGCAACCTGTCCATCCTGTAGAATTCTCAAACCCTTCGTGCCTTTTCTCTCCCTTTATCCCCTGACTCAAACCCAGTTATCGGCTGCGCTTGAACTTGACCAGCGATGCTTCGGTGGGCTCTGGACCGCTGACGGTTATCGGCGGGAGATAGACAGCCCTAACAGCGAATTGCTGATTCTGACCCCCACCCCACCCGCTTCGGCTGAGTGCCCCCATCAGATCCCCCCGCCCCTGATTGGTATCGGTTGCTACTGGGCAATTCTGGAGGAAGCCCACATCACTCTGCTGGGGATTGTGCCTGAATATCAGCGCCAGGGGTTAGGGCAGGCTTTATTGTACGCTTTATTGCACTCTGCCCATCAACGTGGACTGGAACGGGCAACGTTAGAGGTCAGAATTTCTAATCAATCAGCCCTTGCCCTATATCAAAAGTTTGGGTTTCGGGAGGCAGGTCGCAGAAAACGGTACTACCAGAACACCGGAGAAGATGCCCTGGTTTTGTGGCGGGGTGGCTTACAGTCCCCAGATTTTGTGCCGCTTTTGCAGGGCTGGTGGGAAGATGTGTGCAGTCGCCTGCAACGGTTTGGATGGCAATTCTCTACAGATTGGGAGCCACCAATGGTTAAGGAAGCAGGGTTGACTTGGTGAACCCTTTCCGTTAACAATCTGCCTTCGGGGGAATTTTCTCACAACATAGGCGGCTGGTTTCCGCAAGTTCGGTAATTGCGCATCTACCTGTGGCTCTATATGAGCAGCCAGGGAATTTCGCTATGCTAAAATCAGCAGTACCGGCACGCAGCAGGTTACAGAAACACGCCATGTTTGAACGCTTTACAGAAAAAGCCATCAAAGTGATCATGCTTGCCCAGGAGGAAGCTCGCCGCCTGGGACATAATTTTGTGGGTACAGAGCAGATCCTCTTGGGTCTGATTGGAGAAGGGACCGGCGTCGCCGCCAAAGTGCTGAAATCTATGGGTGTCAATCTTAAAGATGCCCGGATTGAGGTTGAGAAAATTATTGGTCGGGGTTCAGGCTTTGTTGCAGTTGAAATTCCATTTACGCCTCGGGCAAAGCGAGTTTTAGAGCTATCGCTCGAAGAAGCTCGCCAACTGGGGCATAACTACATTGGAACCGAACATTTGCTTTTAGGATTGATACGGGAAGGGGAAGGGGTTGCTGCTAGAGTTTTGGAAAACCTGGGTGTAGACCTCTCCAAAGTTCGGACGCAAGTCATTCGGATGCTTGGCGAAACCGCAGAGGTCACCTCTGGTGGTAGCCAGGGGCGCACCAAAACCCCCACTTTGGATGAGTTTGGCTCGAATTTGACCCAAATGGCATCGGAGGGCAAACTGGATCCGGTGGTGGGTCGCCAAAAGGAAATCGAGCGCGTTATCCAAATTCTGGGTCGTCGTACCAAAAACAACCCGGTGTTGATTGGCGAACCTGGTGTTGGTAAAACGGCGATCGCGGAGGGGCTTGCCCAGCGGATTGCGAACGATGACATCCCGGACATTTTGGAAGATAAACGGGTTGTCACTTTAGATATCGGTCTGTTGGTTGCAGGGACCAAGTATCGAGGTGAGTTTGAAGAGCGTCTGAAAAAGATCATGGATGAGATCCGTTCTGCCGGAAACGTCATCCTGGTGATTGATGAAGTTCATACACTCATTGGTGCCGGTGCGGCTGAGGGCGCAATTGATGCGGCAAATATTTTGAAGCCTGCCCTGGCACGGGGTGAACTTCAGTGTATCGGTGCGACAACCCTGGATGAGTACCGGAAGCACATTGAACGAGATGCGGCTTTAGAACGCCGGTTCCAGCCCGTCATGGTCGGTGAGCCTACCGTGGACGAAACCATTGAAATCTTGCGTGGTCTGCGGGAACGTTATGAGCAGCACCATAAGCTGAAAATCTCAGACCTGGCTCTGGAAGCGGCTGCCAAGTTATCTGACCGCTATATTTCCGATCGCTACTTGCCCGATAAGGCAATCGATTTGATCGACGAAGCAGGCTCTCGCGTTCGCCTGATCAATTCCCAGTTGCCTCCCGCCGCTAAGGAACTGGATAAGGAGTTGCGCCAGGTGTTGAAGGAAAAGGACGATGCGGTTCGTTCTCAAAACTTCGACAAAGCGGGTGAACTGCGCGATCGCGAAATGGAGATTAAGGCAGAAATTCGGGCGATCGCCCAGAGCAAGAAAACTGAGTCAACGGGTGAAGACGCCTCCCCCATTGTGGATGAAGAAGACATCGCTCAAATTGTTGCGTCCTGGACTGGGGTTCCAGTCAATAAGCTGACCGAATCCGAGTCTGAAAAACTGCTGCACATGGAAGACACCCTGCACCAGCGGTTGATTGGTCAGGAGGAAGCGGTCAAAGCGGTATCTCGTGCCATTCGTCGTGCCCGTGTTGGCTTGAAGAACCCCAACCGTCCGATCGCCAGCTTCATCTTCTCCGGTCCGACTGGGGTAGGTAAGACCGAGCTGACCAAATCATTAGCTGCCTACTTCTTTGGCTCTGAAGATGCCATGATCCGACTGGATATGTCGGAATACATGGAGCGTCACACGGTCTCCAAGCTGATTGGTTCACCGCCGGGCTATGTTGGCTATAACGAGGGTGGTCAATTGACCGAAGCGGTTCGTCGTCGTCCTTACACGGTCGTTCTCTTCGACGAAATTGAGAAAGCACACCCTGATGTCTTCAACATGCTGCTGCAAATCCTGGAAGACGGTCGCCTCACAGATGCTAAAGGTCGCACAGTAGACTTCAAGAACACACTACTGATCATGACCTCCAACATTGGTTCTAAGGTGATTGAAAAAGGCGGCGGCGGTCTGGGCTTCGAGTTCTCTGCTGGTGATGCCGCAGAGTCCCAGTACAACCGCATCCGTTCCCTGGTCAACGAGGAACTGAAACAGTACTTCCGCCCCGAATTCCTCAACCGTCTGGACGAGATTATTGTCTTCCGTCAGTTGAACAAGGACGAGGTGAAGCAGATTGCCGACATTATGCTGAACGAAGTCTTCAATCGCCTGAAAGATCAGGGCATTACTCTGGAAGTCACCGAGCGGTTTAAGGATCGCCTGGTGGAAGAAGGCTACAACCCAGCCTATGGTGCTCGTCCTCTGCGTCGTGCTATCATGCGCCTCCTGGAAGATTCCCTGGCTGAGGAAATCTTATCGGGTCGCATTAAGGATGGAAATACTGCTGTCGTTGATGTGGATACCGAAGGTCAGGTCAAAGTCCTGCAAGGAGAACAACGAGAACTTCTGCCGCAGGCGGCTGAGTAAGTCAACAGGTAATATGGCTCAAACCTCCGATTCTTTAAAGAATCGGAGGTTTCTATTTATTTTTCGTCTGGCAGGTAAGGAATCAATCCCTTGCGGTAAGCTTCCTCCTGAATAGCTTGTGGTGCATTGCGGACATCCATGAGCAAGCCATTGACAGAAACCATCCAAACCAGCGGATTTCGATCAATCATGCTGGGCAGACACCAATTTGGGTCCATTTGATGCATGTTCATCATTTCCCGAATTTGTTTGGATTTTCCCTGTCCAGCTACTTTGACCCACTCCAAATGCTTGATACAGATCCGTTGCCTTGATGTGAGGTTGCTGAGACGAATCAAATAGAAAATTGGCCATACCCAGAGCATGAATAATTCCACATGCCCATGTCTTTGCTTTACCACTTGCCAAAGGTGACGGACGTTTGCGGCAGAGTGCGGCTGTCAGTTGGCGGCAAAGTTGAGCATACTCATCATTGAGATGCTGCTGACTAAAATCATCGGTGATGCCGGTAATTTCCTCAAACTTTGCCCGCATCGCCTCAGGAACGCTTTCAGATTTAGCTGTTTTTGACATAGAAATCACCAAGCACGGCAGCTTGTATTCAGACTATCATGGTCAATAATCTTGTATAGGTATTGTTGATAGGCTATTGGTGATACTGAGGGACGAATGAAAAGCTTTGGTAAAAAAACTCCCCAGCACAAATTTTTCCTCAATCCTTACGCTGACTTGAGGTACACAAAGTGTCCAAAGTGTGATGGAAAAACAAAGCTGCGTAAGCTCCCTCTATTCATTCACATCATTCCAGATCAACCTGTTGCTCTGAATAAAACCTGTCGTTATTGTCCATCCTGCGATCTGTTAATTGCCCATAAAGATGAGTTGGATGAGTTACTGGCTAGAATGTTTGCTCAATATCGGTCAGAGATTGTTGGCAATGATTATTTGGTTGTAGGCACGATTGAGCGGAAGGACTGGAAAGAGGGAGAAATGTTTAGAGCGATTGGTGAGCTAAAGGCGATCGTCCACGATTTCAAGCAACACCTGAACTTTGAGCCAGCGCGCTATGAATGGGTGTTAGCAGAAAAGTAATCCTCATGAATGAAGCATCGCCCCCCTCCATATCACCTCCCACCCCACCCTCTACCTTGCCCGGATTAGCAGAAATATGGCTAGAAACCACGGGCTGGCAACCCCGTGCAGAACAGCAGGAGCAATTTCAACAGCTATACGATCGCATTTTAGAAGGCAACCGCCAGCTAAACCTGACTCGGATTGTTGAGCCGGAAGACTTTTGGGAAAAGCATCTGTGGGATTCTTTGAGGGGAATCAAGCAGTTTCTGCCAACGGTGGGAGACACGGAGATGCCGCAAGTCGAAGAGGGGGAGACTGTGGAACCCGACTTCTCAGGGCTTGTGCGGGTCATTGACATCGGAACGGGGGCAGGTTTTCCGGGAATTCCCGTCGCGATCGCCCAGCCAACCTGGCAAGTCACTCTAATGGACTCCACCCGCAAAAAAATCCAGTTCTTGAATCAACTGCTAAAAGACCTGTTGCTTTTGAATCCAATTACCCTCGTTGACCGGGCTGAGAGCGTTGGACAACAAGCCGAGCATCGGGAGGCTTATGATCTGGCACTTGTTCGGGCAGTGGCAGCGGCTTCAGTCTGTGCCGAGTACGCCCTGCCTCTACTCAAAGTAGGCGGATGGGCAGTTCTTTATCGAGGGCAGTGGACGGTGGAGGAAACCGCTTTACTGGAGCCTGCTGTGGCAACCTTAGGCGGTCAAATTGTAGCGGTGGAGGCGTTTAAGACTCCGTTAACAGAGGGCGATCGCCACTGTGTTTACCTGCGGAAAATGTCGCCTACCCCAAAGGAGTTTCCCCGCCCGGTTGGAGTTCCCCAGCAACGACCACTTTAGGGATGTGCCCCAAAATAAAGTACCCGCTAGACAAGCTGCTCCACGATGGATTCCCGCCTGCGCGGGAATGACGTTGGAACTTTATTAATTTGCGAGCCCCTTAGTGGGCGGCGCAAAGTTGGCATCCTGGTTCAGGCAGTAAGGAGTTCGGAGGGCGAAGCAGATCAGCGTGTCCAGATTTGTCCCTGTGAGTACTCGTTGGCTGAATTTTGATAGTTGGGGATGGGGCTAAACCTCATCAACTTAGAAACCCGTAGTTTTTCCTGGGAAAAGTCTCCAGTTCTCAGCTTGGATCAGGTTTATTCAGGGGTTGCGTGGTTGGGGAGATGGTCATCCAATGCCTGGGCGATAAACCACTCTAGTTTGGCAACAAAGACCGACTCGGCAAACTCTTCAGCCCTTTGAATGCAGGCATGGGAGAAGAAGCGCAGTCCCTCAAACTGAGTCATTGCTTGACAGAGGCTTTCTACCGTAGGTTCTGAAAACAGTAAGCCGGTGCGGTAGTTGAGAACGACTTCCTGGATGCCACTTTGAGCTGAGGCGATAACGGGAACCCCGTGCCCCATTGCTTCTACGGGGGGGAACCCAAAATCAGCGTCAGGGTTGGGAAATAGAAGTGCTCTGGCATGGGCATAGATCTCTGTGAGCGGCTGCTCTGGCACCGCACCCAGAAAGCGGACGGATTTACCCGCCAGTGCTTGCAGCCGTTGAGCATCGCTGCCGGTACCTACCACCCAGAGGGGGCGATCGCTGCGGGTACAGGCTGCGATTGCCAGATCTACCCGTTGATCACGGGTCAGCGGTCCCACATAAAGGTAATATTGCCCTCCCGCCTGCCCATCTGCCTGAATCGATACGGGGGGAGGAATGACTTCCGCCGTACAACGGTAGAACTTTTTGATGCGACGGGCAACCATTGCCGAGTTTGCGACAAAGCGATCGCATCGTTGAGCGGCGTAAAAGTCGTATTGTCTCAATCGACTGTCTACCCCGGTACTGTAACAGCGACGGGGCAATGCATGGGTTGCTGGCTCCCACAGATAGCGGGGTGGAGTATGGCAGTAGCAAACATGTAACGCATCGGCACGGGTCAGAACCGATTTGCTCAGGTAGCTACCTGAGGAAGAAATGACCAGATCATAGGTAGACAGATCAAGGGATGCCCAGAAGTAGGGCAGGAAAGAACGATAGGCATGGTAATAGCGGGCGATCGCAGGTAACTTCTGTGCCCAGGTAGTCCGAATATCCCATCCAGCAAAACGGTCTGCATCTGCTCCCAATCCTTTGGGGTCAACAAATGCGGTGTAAACCGGAGCCTCTGGATACATCCGGTGCAAGCCTTGCAGGACTCGTTCGGAGTTACCATATTCCCGCAGATAGTCATGAACTAGTGCTACTCTCATACCAAACGTTTTAGGCAGTCAAAATCAGCTTAGAATGTTCCAGGATGATTGGAAACAATCCATTCAAACGACAGGAAACCATCGGTCGTAACCGGCTCTTTAGTAAACGCTTATTTCTATGGATTTAACCGAGAAGATCCGGCAGCAGTTTGATAGCTTGCCCTATCCTCAGGTTCCAATGGAGAAATCTCCGTTGGAAGATCCGAATCTGTTGTTTATTCATAGTCTGAGCACGCCTTTCTATTTAAGAAGTCAGACAATTCCTGATGCGCAAAATGCTGCCATTTTAGATGTGGGTTGTGGTAGTGGCTATAAATCTCTGGCATTGGCAATCGCCAATCCTGGATCGGTAGTGGTTGGGATTGACCTATCAGAACCCTCGATTGAAGTGGCAAAGGCTCGTGCCCAAAAACAGGGAATTACCAATGCTGAGTTTCATCATCTTTCGATTAATGAACTCTCCCAACTTGAACGAGAGTTTGATTACATTAATTGTGATGAAACTTTATATCTTTTCCGGGATATTGGAGAAGGCTTTAAGTTACTCAAGTCGGTGCTCAAATCTCAGGGAATCATTCGCGCTAACTTACACAGTGCCTACCAACGAGCTAACTATTTCCGAGCACAGGATCTGTTCAAACAGCTTGGGTTAATGGCAGCTAATCCGGGTGAATTAGAGGTTCAGATTGTGGCTGACACGCTCAAATCCCTTAAACCCGATATCACTTTAGCGAGTACCTGGGCTAAAGAAGCCTTTGAACCTGAGGGTGAAATCCAGCCCTTAGCTGTTTTGATGAACTTTTTATTTCAGGGAGATAAAGGGTACACCATCCCCGATTTGTTTAATGCTTTGAGACAGGCAGACCTGGAATTTATCAGCATGGTGAACTGGCGCTGGTGGGATCTGTTGAGTTTATTTAAAAACCCAGAGGAATTACCCCTGTTCTGGGAAATGACATTGCCAGAGTTGTCTGAAGAAAGCCAACTCACTTTGTTTGAATTGATTTCCCCCCAGCATCGACTATTGGATTTTTGGTGCGGGCATTTAGATCAAAAGCAACCTTACCGCTCTCCGCAGGATTGGTCGCTGGCGGAATGGCAACGGGCACAGATCAACCTGCATCCCGTGTTAAACACGCCGACAGTACGGGCAGGACTGGTTGAGAGTATTCAGGAACAGCGATCGTGGGAAATTAGCCGTCATCTCTCTGCACCGGTTAAAGCGCCTTGTCACATTGAAAGCCATCTGGCAGCCTGTCTTCTCCCGCTATGGGAGGCACCCCAAACGATGCGATCGCTGATTAATAGACGGCTACAAACCTGCCCCACTGATTTAGTTACCCTTGTGCCATTAACTGAAGAACAGGCTTTTGAGCAACTGAAAGCCCTGCTGATGCGGTTAGAGACATTCTTGTATGTTCTGGTTGCTTTGTAAGGGATGTGCCGCAAAATAAAGTACCCGCTAGACAAGCTGCTCCACGATGGATTCCCGCCTGCGCGGGAATGACGTTGGGACTTTATTAATTTGCGAGTCCCTAAGCAGTTGAGTGAAACCCAAGACCTCTGAAATCTTGCAGATTTTGGAGGTCTAAAACTCCTAAATTCCAAACAAGGTTTGCAGTCGTCTGCGAATCTTGAGCAGCGGCGTTTCCTCTGAAAATTCAGACAAAATCCCCATCTCCCGTAACGTTTGCTGACGCTCCATCAGCTTTTGGGCGATCTGATCTGCTAACCCCCGATGATTTTCTAAGAGCCGCTGAAGGTCATTCCGTTCAATTACAAATAAGATGGTGTCTTCCAAAGTGCGAACGGTGGCTGAACGGGGAATACCCAGCAATAAGGACATTTCTCCAAAAAACTCGCCTTCATTCAGAGTGGCAATGTACTGTTCTACCCGCTTGGAAAAGATTTCGACCGAACCTTTCAGAATCAGGTAAAAGGAATCGCCGGGGGTGTTCTCTTCGCACACAACCTGATCGACTGGAAACAGTTGACGGTACCCATATTCAATTAATTGCAATAATTCCGCATCACTACACTGCTCAAAATAGGAGATCCGCCGCAGCAGATCTCGCAGTGCCAGATTGCTGGGAGGCTTGGGGTGAGGCTTTTTAGGTTCCACCACCGCCTCCGGAGGCGACTTTTTCTGGTCTGGTTCGCCTGCATGACCATTTTGGTGAAACAGAGGCATCACCTCATCTAAATTCCGAATGTGCAAATCTCGCTGGGGAAAAGGGACATGAATATGGCGAGTTCGTAGTTCCCGTTCAATTTGAAAGTTCAAGCTGCTTTTGATCGGTTCACTTTCCGTCGGTTGATTGATCCATACCAGCAGTTCAAAGACGAGGGCACTATCTCCAAACGACCGAAACCAAACTCTGGGGGGTGGATCACTCAATACGCGCTGGTTTTTGCGGGCGGCTTCTAGCAGGGCTTCAGATACCAGTAACGTGTCGCTGCCATAGGCAACCCCGACTGGAATGTGGAGCCGACAGCGGGGGTCGCGGTAACTCCAGTTAATCACGTTGCTCTCAACAAACTTCACGTTTGGCACAATGACGAATACTCCGTCCAGGGTTCGCACGGTTGTAGAGCGAATCGAAATGTTTTCGACGGTGCCCAGCAGGTCATTGACCTCGATAAAATCCCCAACTCGGATAGGCTGCTCAACCAGCAGGGTTAATCCGCTGATAAAGTTGCTAGCCAGGTTTTGCAATCCGAAGCCGAGACCAATCCCCACAACCCCTGCAATTAGGGTTAGAGAACTGAGGTTTACCCCTGCCGTTTGTAAGACAACCAGAAAGCCAATCAGGGTAAACAGATAGCGGATGAATGCAGCAATGACTTCGCGGGTTCCCCGATCGAGTCCCATGCGCACGAGTACTCCGCGCTTGAGCCAGTTACTTAAGCCATGGGAAATCCAAAAGACCGCAATGATAATCAGGGCAAGACTGCCAAGCTGGCTGAGGGAGAAACGGTTATTGCCAATCTCAAACATGGGCGAGGCAAAGAGAGTGCCCAGGGCTGAGATGATGGCTTGAAGTTGGGAGAGGAGCCAGTTCATGGAGGTGGGAGGAAAGGGGTGAGGGTGAGGGGTGAGGGGAAAGTTTTCCTAAATTTAACTTTTGTCGGGAGGTAGAAGAGCGATCGCCCCATTCTTGTCCATTGATTAACCCAATCCGTTATCCTGAAGAGAGGATTAAGTTCATGTAACTTAATATCTTTTTCCAGGCAGAAAACTTTATGAAATGTATCATCAATCGCCGCGCTCAGTTTTCAGCCAGTCACCGCTATTGGTTAGCTGAACTGAGTGAGGCAGAGAACCTGGCTCAGTTTGGTGCCTGCACCCGCTATCCCGGACATGGACATAACTACGTCCTCTACGTTTCGATGGCAGGTGAGCTAGACGAGTACGGCATGGTGCTGAACCTGTCGGATGTGAAGCAGGTGATCAAACGGGAAGTCACCAGCCAGCTTGATTTCTCCTATCTCAATGACGTTTGGCAGGAGTTTCAGGATACGTTACCTACAACGGAACAGATTGCACGGGTTATCTGGCGGCGGCTTGTCTCGTATCTCCCGGTTGTTCGCATCCAACTTTTTGAACACCCTGAACTTTGGGCAGACTATTACGGAAACGATATGGAAGCGTATCTCACTATCAGCACCCATTTTAGTGCCGCCCACCGGCTGGCACGTCCCGACCTGAGCTATGAAGAGAACTGCGAAATTTATGGCAAATGTGCCCGTCCCCACGGTCACGGTCACAACTACCATCTGGAAGTGACGATCAAAGGCGAAATTGATCCTCGTACAGGCATGATTGCCGACCTGGTGGAATTTCAGAAAGCAGTCGATGACTACGTGGTAGAACCCTTTGACCACACCTTCCTAAACAAAGATATTCCCTATTTCGCTGAAGTGGTGCCTACGGCTGAAAATATCGCCGTTCATATCCGTGATCTTTTGCAGGAGCCGATCCGCAGAATCGGAGCCAGGTTGCATAAGGTCAAGTTGATTGAAAGCCCTAATAATTCTTGTGAAGTCTATTGTGTAGAGGACGCATCAGCGGCAGCGATCGCCAGTTTGAGGGAGCCTGCTTTGGTCGAGGCTTAGGAACTTGTGGGTTCGTGGATTACGAACGGGGAGTGGGCTAAAGGCTAAGGCAACATCGATCACTTACCCCTCTTGATTGTTTGGGGATGCTGGCATAGACTTATGTGCTTGATACGTAAAGATATGCCTGCTACGGGTTGCTCATAGTTTCTACTTCCTCCATTCCTGTGAACCTGCGTTTTCTGATTCCTTTTTTTGACACCACTGCTCAGGATTGGGCGGTTGAGGCTCGCTGGTTGCGTTGGCTGACATTTTTGTGGCTGATGGTAGGACTGGCAGTGATGTTTTCGGCATCGTTTGCGATCGCCGATTCCGAACTAGGTGACGGATTTTATTACCTGAAGCTGCAACTGGTCTGGATTGCCGTTGGGATGGTGGGGTTTAACCTGTTGGTTCACTCCCCCCTGCGATATGTGGTGGGCATGACAGACTGGCTGCTGCTGCTGATCCTGAGCTTTATCTTAGTGACCCTGATTCCCGGTGTAGGCACGACGGTGAATGGGGCAACCCGATGGCTATTTGTTGGTCCTTTCCCAATCCAGCCTTCCGAGTTGATCAAGCCTTTCCTGGTACTCCAGAGTGCCCGCATTTTTGGGCAATGGAATCGACTCCGATGGTCAACCCGTCTGGCATGGTTAGGCATTTTTTTAGTGGTAATTTTAGGGATTTTGCTCCAGCCCAACTTAAGTACAGCCGCATTGTGCGGGATTTTGCTGTGGCTGGTGGCGCTGGCGGCTGGGCTTCCCTATGCCCAGTTGAGTACCACTGCGATCGCTGGGTTTCTCCTGGCACTGATTAGTGTGAGTTTACGCAGCTACCAGCGTCGTCGGGTGATGTCATTCCTTAACCCCTGGGCTGACCCGACTGGGGATGGCTATCAGTTGGTTCAAAGTCTGCTGGCAGTGGGTTCGGGTGGTCCCCTGGGTACTGGGTTTGGGTTATCCCAGCAAAAGCTGTTTTATTTACCGATCCAGGATACAGATTTTATTTTTGCTGTCTTTGCAGAAGAGTTTGGTTTTTTGGGGAGTGTGTTGCTCCTGTTGCTGTTGGTGGCGTATGCCACGCTGGCGGTGCGAGTGGCAATGAAGGCGCAAAAGCTGGTGTACCGGCTGGTGGCGATCGGGGTCATGGTGCTGCTAGTTGGGCAATCGATGCTGCACATAGGTGTATCCACAGGCGTTTTGCCCACTACGGGACTACCCTTTCCCCTGATGAGTTATGGCGGCAGTTCTATGATTGCCAGCCTGGCGGCGGCAGGATTACTAATTCGGGTGGCACGGGAAAGTAGTGAAGCAACGGTAGTGTCGTTGCATGACCGCCCGGTGATGGAGAAGGGACAAGGGACAGTGCGGCGAAGGCTCGTATAAGACCTCGGAGGTTTGACCTGCGGTGCTGGTGTTTATCTCGTTCCCTGGCTAAAACCTCCGAGGTCTACAGGAGTCTAAGCTAAGAACTCGGAGGTTTGAATCGCTATGCTGGTTGTTATGCTGGTTTTGTAGCAAAAACTTCCGAGTTCTACGGAAGGAATCATCTCACCTATGCTGGAAACCTTAAAAACCCAACTGTACTGGTTAGAGCACTTCGCCGATACGTTAGTCGCTCAACAACTGGTTCACCTGACCCCCGTAAGCGTGGGGATCATCTTTCTGGCAGGGCTGTTGACCAGCCTCACCCCCTGTATGCTCTCCATGCTGCCGATTACGATTGGCTACATTGGCGGCTATGAGAATCAAACCCGCCTTCAGGCTGCGGCTCAGTCCGCCTGGTTTTCTTTAGGACTGGCAACGACCCTGGCTGGGTTAGGGATTCTGGCAGCGGTGCTGGGACAAATTTATGGGCAGGTAGGGTTTGGGTTACCGATTCTGGTTAGCATCGTGGCGATTTTGATGGGGTTAAATTTGCTGGAGGCGCTGCCGCTACAGTTGCCGTCCTGGGGTGGGATGGAATGGATTTCTAAAGATCTGCCGTCAGGGGCGCGATCGTACCTAATTGGACTAACCTTTGGGCTGGTAGCATCGCCCTGTAGCACTCCCGTCCTGGCAACCTTGCTGGCGTGGATTACGACCACAAAAGACCCGGTGTTGGGCAGTGTGCTGCTACTGTTCTATGCGATCGGCTATGTGGCTCCGCTCGTGCTGGCAGGAATGTTTACCGCCTCGATTAAAAAACTGCTGGAACTGCGCCGCTGGTCTGGGTGGATTACTCCCGCCAGTGGAGCTTTGCTGGTGGGCTTTGGGGTGTTCTCGCTGCTGTTTCGATTTCTTCCAGACGGCAGTATTTAGCTGGCAAATTGTTTAATAGAACGTGGCGTAAATCAACCTATTATTTCTGAATCTGTAGTCTCTGACGATGTTTCCAAGTTCACGCTAAAAAGTACGAGTTTCTATTCACTCTATTGTTACGCTACAGGTTTAGTTCAGTGTCGCGCCTTTCTCAATTGTTGTGAGTTCCAAAGATGGAGTTAGATGAACTTAAAGAACTTGTCAGGGAGGGTCAGTTTGGTGCGATTTCTTTAGACACGTCAATTTTTGATGAGCAGGGTTTAAGACTAGAGTCAGGATTACTCAAACAACTAGAGCAATTTCGATATACTTCTACAAAATTAGTTGTCTCTGAGATTATTAAAGAGGAAATTCTGTCGCACCTAACTGAAAAAACCAAAGATACAAAAAGAGAGATTGAAAAATCTTTAAAGCAAGCTAAGGATTATTGGCAAGTTGAGGAGTATGAGATTGAAGAAATAAAAAAACAAGTTTTTGGTGGACGTGAAGTTCAAGAGATTGTAACTGAGCGGTTTAGTCGGTTTGTAGAGGCAACATCCCTGGAGATTATTGAAGCTCAAGATTATCTAATAGTCAGCGATTTGATACAAAAGTATTTTCAGTCTAAGCCACCGTTTTCAGAAACAGGTAAGAAGAAAAATGAATTTCCTGATGCGATTGCTTTAATCTCGCTTGAGACATGGGCTAATGAAAATAATACAAAAGTGATTGTTGTCACAAAAGATAGTGACTGGAAAAGCTTCTGTAAATCCTCTGAGCAACTTTGTGCTATTGATGATTTTGCTGGAGCCTTGGGATTATTTCAGCTTCAGGATGCTGATGACATATGCAAATATTTATCACAAAAGTATGAGTCAGGTAATCTTGAAAATGTTAAAAAAGCTGTATTGAACGCTTTAGAGTATGAAATTTATGATTTCAATCTTTATCCAGAAGCAGAGTCTTCTTATAGCTATGAAGAAGAAATAACAGAAGTTAGAGTTACTGGGTTTCAATTTAAATCGTTTGAGCCGCACAATATCATATTTAGACCTGTTAATTTTGATTCTGATAATGATAGCTTGACTGTCGAATCAAGATTGAGTGTTGATGTCAATGTTGAGTGCAGTTTTTCATTTTCTGTTTATGATTCTCTTGACAAAGAAGATGTGGGAATAGGAGGAAATACTGTAAAGACACAGGCTGATTTGGAGATAGAGGTTTTAATAACATTTGTAGGTGATTTGAGTAAGATCGGTGCAGAAGTTGAAGTGGATGATGTTGAAATCGAGATTAAAGTGCCTGCTAGTATTGATTTTGGGTTTGTTGAACCAGATTGGGGAAATGGAGATGATGACTACTGAATAACGGCATAACCCCAATACACACCAACCGCATAGAGTTTTTTTGTTGAGTTCGGGAGGTTGCTAGCGGCGGGTGAACGGAGTCGTTCAGTTCCCAATAAGAAGTGATGGATAAATATCAATGACTGTGAAAAACGGATTTACCTTTAAGCTGTCCAACTTGGGAACAAGCTTTCATTACTTTTTTAAGCGCGAGTTAGTGCCGCTGCTGGCAGATTTGCGGTTGGCGATCGCTTTGCTGCTGACCATTGCCCTGTTCAGTATCTCTGGTACCTTGCTGGAGCAGGGGCAGTCCATTGAGTTCTACAAAGCTAATTATCCAGAGCATCCTGCCCTGTTTGGCTTTTTGACCTGGAAGGTGCTGCTGACCCTGGGACTGGATCATGTCTACCGCACCTGGTGGTTTCTAGCGTTACTGATTCTGTTTGGCTCCAGTCTGACTGCCTGCACCTTTAAACGGCAAATTCCGGCTCTCCGCTGGTTTTCTCGTACCTGGAACTTTTACACCCAACCACGCCAGTTTCAAAAGTTTGCCCTCAGTGCAGAGTTTAAGCAGGCGAATCTGGAAACCGTAGTAACGATTCTGGAGCAGCGACGTTATCGGATTTTCCGTCAGGGAGAGTCTCTCTACGCCCATAAAGGACTTTCTGGGCGGATTGGTCCGATTATTGTTCACGTCGGTATTCTGGTAATTCTGGCAGGGTCAATCTGGGGAGCGTTTACCGGGTTTACCGCTCAGGAGATGGTTCCCAGTGGGGAGACGTTTCAAATTCAAAACATTACCGATGCGGGACCGCTGGCAGTTGCTCAGATACCGAAGGATTGGTCGGTGAAGGTGAACCGCTTCTGGATTGACTACACCCCCGACGGGGCGATCGACCAGTTTTATTCTGATATGTCGGTGCTGGATCAGGATGGCAAAGAGGTGAAGCGCAAAACCATCCATGTGAATGAGCCTTTGCGTTACCGGGGAGTGACTCTGTACCAGGCAGACTGGGCGATCGCGGCTGTGCGGGTCAAACTCAACAATAGTCCCCTCTTTCAGATTCCAATGGCACAGTTAGATACTGGCGGCACAGGACGTATCTGGGGCACCTGGGTTCCGACCAAACCCGATATGACCGATGGAGTTTCCCTGGTAGCGAAGGACTTGCAGGGAATGGTGCTGGTCTATGATATGTCCGGCAACCTCGCTGCTACGGTGCGGGCAGGTATGTCTACCCAGGTGAATGGGCTAACCCTGGCAGTGAAAGAACTGGTCGGCAGTACCGGGCTGCAAATTAAAGCCGATCCAGGCATCCCGATTGTTTATGCGGGTTTTGGCTTGCTGATGCTGGGAGTCTTGATGAGTTACGTCTCCCACTCGCAGATCTGGGTATTGCAGCAGAACAGCCAACTGTTTATCGGTGGTAGAACCAACCGTGCCCAGGTTGTGTTTGAACGAGAATTTCTGACCATTCTGGATCAACTGGGGCAGGTGACAAGCGATATTCCATCTGTATCCACACCAGAACCAGCAACCATGAACTAATCGTCATACAGCGGTGCCTGGTAAGAAGCGAAGTGCAATTGTCATTGTGCAACTTGATGGATCGCCAACCAATGTTCCAGATCAGATAGAGTAGTGAACTCTAGCAAGGCTTCGCTGAGATCTTCGAGAATGGGAAGCGGCAAGGCTGAGAGGCGCGACTTGATTGTTTCAGAAAGTCCCTGTTGCAGTCGTCGGGTTAAGAGGCGAGTCGTGAGTGCGATCGCTTCTTCTTCGCGACCTTCTTGTAGAATCACTTGGTAAGTCACGGACTCACCATCACATCTCTCCTGATAATTTGCAAAATAACGGCTGCTTCAAATTTTAACCCAGCTAATATTGAACACCCCAACCAAAAGCCGTCCATGCAAATTATTGATCTCACTTGCAACAACCAGTCTGAGATCGCCCAAATCATTGATTTTTTTGTCGCAGCTTTTGAGGGGCGATCGTCTGAAAATTTTGCCAATCGGAAGAACGCCCTGGAAGAAATTCAGGACTCCTTTGCCCCTGATCGCATCAGCCGAATTGCCATTCATCAAGATGGCACCGTTTTGGGCTGGATTGGGGCAATCCAGCAGTATGAAGGACATGCCTGGGAACTGCATCCCCTGGTGGTGAGGGGCGATCGCCAGCGTCAGGGAGTGGGCAAAGCACTGGTTGCAGACCTGGAGGCACAGGTCAGACATCGGGGTGGCACTACCATTTATATTGGTACCGATGACGAAAGCGGTGAAACCAGTCTTTCAGGCATTGATCTTTATCCCAATGTCTGGGAACACATTGCCCAGATTAAAAACCTACGCCACCATCCCTACGAGTTTTACCAAAAACAGGGGTATGCCGTTGTTGGTGTCATTCCCGATGCTAACGGCTTTGGTAAACCCGATATCCTGATGGCAAAGCGGGTAGGGGGTTAGTTTTCCTAACCTTTGTCTGCTTTTCGGTACTCTACTTCAACCACCGTATGTACATTTCCGCGTGGGTTGAAGTCGCCTTTGATTTTGGCTTCTAAAGGATCACAGGCGGCAACAAAGTCATCCAGAATTTGGTTAATGGATTCTTCGTGGGAAATGTAGCGATCGCGGTAGCTGTTGATATAGAGCTTAATCGCTTTTAGCTCCACCACCTTCTGGTTGGGCACATAGGTCAGATAAATCGTGGCAAAGTCTGGGTAGCCAGAAAAAGGACATTTGCAGGTAAATTCTGGCAGGGTGATATGAATGTTGTAGCGTCGCCCTACTCTGGGGTTGGGGAAGGTAATCAATTGCCCTTCAGAAATTAACCGTTCGCCGTATTTACTGTCCAGGGATTCACTGTTTACAGATTCACAACCTGTCAATTCCTGGGTTGCCTCCTGGGTTGCCAATTCAAATTCAGTGGTCTGCTGCATTGAAGGGTACGTCATAGTCACTCATAGGGGTTCTAACCTTTCTAATCTTAGGCATCTTCTGCCTACTTTTGCATCAGGTGGATTAGGGGTCAGGGGTCAGGGGATAAGGGTGATGTGCTTTCTCCCGTAATCTGGCAAAAAACGATGCGCTTGCGGGGACCATCCAACTCAAAAAACAGGACGGATTGATAGGTTCCCAGTGCCAGCCTGCCATTGACAACGGGAATGATTTCGCTCGTTGTCAGCATCATTGCCATCAAGTGAGAGTGGGCATTCATTGGCTCATCAGGGGGAATGCCTATTCGCAGATGGAGGTCATTATGCAGATAGCGATCGCCCGCCGGTGCCAGTCTTTTGAGGAACCCTTTGACATCTTCCAGAAGCCGTTCTTCATCTTCATTAATTGCCAGGGCAGTGGTGGTATGGCGTGAAAAAACAAGCACCTGCCCATTCTGAATTGGGCTAGAAGCCAGCAAATCTTTGATCTGAGGTGTAATGTTGTAGATCCCGATTCCCACGTCAGTTTCTACTTCAATTATCTGATTAACAATTGGCATCGGCTGCGAAAATGTTACAGATTCAACTTCTAGATTTTAGACCAATCCTCATCAAAGCAATTTTCGGCAACCAGCTCTGATCAAAATTTAGCTAATTCAAATTTCAAGCCACTCAAGACCTCCGAGGTTTTTGAAAACCTCGGAGGTCTGAGCCTCACAAGAAATCAATGCCTCAGGTACCTCTACTATTTGCAGTTCCATGCAAAACACCGATTGGGGTTTGCATACCAGGTACAAGGATTATTTGATACCGCTCAAACTTCCAGTTCGCTTTTAGCTGCTCGTCAGAAAGTACTTTAGAATCCTTTTCAGAATTGCTGTCAGAACGAAACTCCCTCCGCTCAAACAACCGATCAGAGCCAAGGTTGAAAGCAAGCAGATAAACCGTCCATGTTCCAGGCTTAAGAACCACTTCTCTCCTGGGATCGGGTTCTGAAAATAAAGGGGTAATCGCAACCTTGCCGGAATTGACTTGTAAAGGTAAGCCAATGACCCGTTCTGCCTTGCCAAAATCAGGACTATGATCGGCAAGGTACACTTCAACCCAGTGGTCATTTAAGTGAGCATCCGTACCAAAGTGAATGGTACGACCGTTTGTCAGGTAACCCTGTCGATAGCTTCCTATGTCCGTGCGGCGATCGTCTGGTTCAGAGTAAAAACTTTCGGGGCAGTACTCTGAATCGCCGTCATGGACATAAAACTGATATTGGCTGGCAAACATCCTGAACTCTGTCACCAATTTCATGCCTCCACCTTCAGCGAATACTGCCTGTTCAGTAACGAGCGAAGGCGATAAGTGAGTTGTTGACTGGGTCGCAGTTGTTCCTGCTACCAATGCTCCCAGCCCAGCCGCGGCTAACAGATTCCGCCGTTTCATGGTTGAAGTCCTTTCCTATTCCCTATCTACCTATTATCTAAAGCTATGGCGATCGCTCAACTTTTCGACCTTTCCAACCTGTTTGTTCTACCCTTCTGGGCATTGATGGTTTTTCTGCCCAACTGGAGCGTCACCCGCCGGGTGATGGAATCTTTCATCCCCTTTGTCCTGCTGGCAGGGCTATATCTGTACTTCATTTCTGGCACTCTGACGGCTGAAACCGCTCAGGCACTCGCCAACCCTACACTGGCAGACATTGCCCGCTTCTTTGGAGACGAACGCGCCGCCGCCACTGGATGGACTCATTTTCTAGTCATGGATTTATTCGTCGGGCGTTGGGTTTACTGGGAAGGACAGCGTACCGGAGTCTGGACGGTTCACTCCATTGCCCTTTGCCTGTTTGCAGGACCATTAGGCTTACTCTCCCACATTCTGACGAGTTGGATCAGTCAAAAATTCCTGCCCAAGTCAACGACTGAAACGGTGGAAAACGAGACGGCAGGAGCGTGAGTGTTGGCAGGTGCTAGGTGTCAGGTGTCAGGTGGAGGTTGCCTGTACACCTCAAAACTTTTAACTCTCAATTCTCAATTCTCCACTCTCCCTCCCCATCCGCTCATCCAATCGGGGGAAGCAACAATCTCAGGGAGAAGCCAATCTGAGTAATAGGAGCAGTAGTCTGTTCGTTGGTGTACTGATGGGTGTACTGAACGGGCAGAGTTAAACCTGCAAGTCTACAAGCAACGCTATTGATGGCGTTTGATCGGTGGTCTATGCAGTTGAACTTGGAAAAAAATCGTCACTTCTTTCTCACTGCAAGCGCGATCGCCCTTGCCTGTTTCCTGTCCGCCAGACTTGCTGACAGCTTACTGGGTTTTGGAACTGCCGCATCTCCCCTGTGGCCCCCAGCAGGCATTGCCCTCGCGGTGCTTTTACTGTTTGGGGGCAGGCAGTGGGTCGGGGTTGCTGCTGGGATGCTGTTGTTTGATCTAACGCTGAATGTTCCCTGGTTTTCGGCTGGGATCATGGCAGCAGGGCAAACCCTGGGCGCGATCGCAGGTGCCCGATTACTTCGTCGAATGGGTTTCCATCACTCGCTCAGCAGTTTGCCCGATGTGTTGGGGTTTATTTCCCAGGCTGCTGTTCTTTCTCCAGTGGTGAACGCAACCATCAGCACCCTCAATGCAGGACTGACCGGAATCACTGATTGGCGCAATCTGGGTATTCACTGGGGCACAATCTGGCTGGGGGACGGAATCGGCATTCTGACGATTACCCCGCTGTTATTGACCTGGTTGGGCGATCGCCCCTCAAATCACAAAGTTGGGCGATCGCTCCTGCAAGGATGGTGGCGTAGACTGACGGTTCATCCCAAATCTGGTGAAGCCCTGATTTGGGCAATTTCACTCTTTGGGGTCAGTTGGGTTGTCTTTCAAGCTCCTATCCAAGCAGAAGTTTCCCACTATCCATTGGAATATCTGCCCTTTCCCTTCCTGATCTGGGCGGCGCTTCGTTTCGGGCAGCGGGGCACTGTTCTGGGCAGTGCGATGGTATCTGGCAATGCAATTTTAGGGGTGGTTCAGGGTAATAGTCCCTTTTTATCTAAGGCTGATGGCAACATCTGGGAAGCCATACTCCTGGTACAGATGTTTGTGGGAATCAGCACTGCAACGGCTCTGGTGCTGGCTGCGGCTGTTACCGAACGCCAACAGGTAGAAGATCGGTTACGTCGCAAAGAAAAACATTTACGCGGTATCTTTGAAGGAGCAGGCATTGGAATTGGGCTTGACAGCCCGGAGGGAAGGGTTTTTGAAAGTAATCCGGCGTTGCAAAAAATGTTGGGCTACAGTCGGCAAGAGCTTGAACAGTTAACCTTTGCAGAATTTACCCATCCAGATGATTTAGCGATTGACAAAGAACTGTTTGCCGAAATGATGGCTGGTCAGCGGGAATCTTACCAGTTAGAAAAACGTCACATTCGTAAGGATGGAGAAGCCATCTGGGTGCGCCTGACTAACTCTCTGGTGCTTGATGAGGCAGGTGAACCCAAATTCACCATTGGCATGGTTGAAGATATTACTGGGCTTAAGCAGGCACAGGAAAGCATTCGCCTGTATGCCAATATTGTCCAAAAGATGCAGATTGGTTTGATCGTTTGGCAACTGCAAGATCTGGATGATCTGCAAAGCTTTCGGTTACTAGACATCAACCCTGCTGCCCGCCACATTTTGCACATTACCGCCCACACCGAAGGTCTGATCGGGCGAAGTATGAAAGAAGTTTTCCCTAGCCTGCTGGAGAGTGCTTTTCCAGGGATTTATGCCAGTGTTATTCGGTCTGGCAAAGTGCGAGATTTGGGAGAAGTTCGCTATGGGGATGACGTGGTGCCTGAAGGAATCTATGCCACCAAAGCATTTCCTTTGCCGAACCAATGTGTGGGGCTGATGTTTGAAGACATCAGCGATCGCAAGCAGGCAGAAGAAGCCCTTCAACACAGTGAAGCCCGGTTTCGCGTGATTGCTGAAACAGCCGCCTGTGCAGTGCTGGTTTATCAGGGAACCCGGTTACGCTATGCCAATCCTGCCGCAGAGCGCATTACTGGATACTCCTGTGACGAGTTACTGTCCATCGACTTCTGGGACCTGTCCCACCCGGAGTACCGGGAACTGGTGAAAGGGCGGGGAATGGCACGGCAACGGGGCGAAACGGTTCCTTCCCGCTATGAGATGAAGATTTTGACGAAATCTGGTCAGGAACGCTGGGTGGATTTCACCGCTGGAGTCGTCTTTTTTGAAGGGCGACCCACCGGAGTTGCGACTGCCTACGATATCACCGATCGCAAACTGGCAGAAGCCAAACTGGTGATGACTGCCAACCGCGAACGCCTGCTCTCAGAAATGGCATCTCGCATTCGCAGTTCACTCGATCTGGAAACGATTTTACAGACCACGGTTGAAGAAGTGCGCCAGTTTTTGCAGGCAGATCGGGTTTTTATTACCTGTTTTGGCGAGTGTGGTAGTTGTCAGGCGGTAGCGGAGTCCGTTGCACCGGAATGGGCACCTGTTTTGGGTTGGCAGGTGAGTGACCACCACGTTGACACCATCAAAACCCTGTTTCAATCCAGTCGGTTGCGTGTGATTAACGACACCAGCCAGATAGACAAAACCCCCTTCTTAGAGGAGTATTATCAGCGCTGCCAGGTGCGTTCAGGCATGGGAATTTCCCTTTACCTGGATGAGCAAATGTTTGGCGTGTTAATTGCCAACCAATGTGCTGAACCACGAGAGTGGCAACCCTTTGAGATTGAACTGTTGGAACAACTGGCAACCGGGGTTGAAATTGCCATTAAGCAGGGACAGCTTTATCGCCAGAAGCAACTCCTTGCCGCCAATCTGGAGCGTCAGGTTGAGCAGCGCACGGCTGAACTACAACAGCGAATGCAGGATTTGCAACATCTAAATCAGGTGAAAGATCTCTTGCTCCATGCCGTTTCCCATGATTTGCGCACACCCGTTCAAGGAATGCTGATGGTGATGAATCGGCTGCGTGGTAAGTGTTGCGAAACGGAAACGGTTGCCATTCCCCGCCCCATCCTGGATTGCATGATTCAGAGCAGCGATGACCAGCTCCAGCTATTGAATGCCCTGCGGGATGACCCCTCGGCGGACGACTGCAAGCTTTCTTTGAACTGCAAGCCGTCCAGAATTGATGAAATTTTGCAAGCTGCCCTGAAAACCGTGGAGCCTTTATTGATTCAAAGTCAGGTTCAATTGACCAACCAAATTGTGGCTGATCTGCCCTGGGTCTTTGCAGATTCAGGTCAGATTCAGCAAGTGTTGGAAACGTTGCTGACCAATGCGGTGAAACATAATCCTCCCGGCGTGGCGATCGCCCTCCATGCGGAAGTGATCAATCTGGAGAATTCTTCAGAAAGCTCCTCCGATCCATTTAAACTGCTCCAATTCAGTGTCGATGATACGGGCGTTGGCATGAATCAGGATCAATGCGATCGCCTGTTTAAGCCCTACGTTCGCAGTTTGGACAATCCCCACCGGACTGGAATCGGCTTGGGGTTGTACCGCTGCCGCCGAATTATGACTGCCCACAATGGACAGATCGGTATGAATAGCCAACCGGGAAGTGGATCAGCGTTCTGGTTTACGCTGCCATTGGCTCTTTGAAGGTTGTTTCAACGAACTTCAACATGAATTGATTTGATGTACAACGCAATGTACAAAAGCAGGGCATAAATAAAGAAAATGACACCAAACTTCTCTAGAAACTCTTCGATCGCCACCAGCACCAAATCAAATACGGTCTTTTCCCCATAAATGCTGGCAACAAACCCTGAAATCAGTTCAAACCCTAGCGCCCCACCCACATATATAGAGCCAGAGGCAATAAACAATCGGCGAATTCGTTGGGGTAGGCGAAACAGAAACCGGATATAAATTGTCCCAATCAACAAACAAATTGGGATGGCAACAATCACCCAGGTATATCGAAAAATTCCGGCAGTCTGAATATGAGTGCTGAGCCACTCACCGGCTCTTTCATGGAGCAGTAACATTTCATCCATTGCCAGGTAGAAAAAGATCAACGATAACCCTCGCCAGTAACCCGCTTGATCAGAAATCCGCTCCTGTTCTCCCAATGAAATCAGGAACAGCAACAGCGAAGACAGTACCAGTAGCAAGGACGAATACCATGCCTGGGGATTGTATTCTCCCCCTACATGGAAAAACTCCACTATTTTTTGAGGTAACGCATACCCAAACGCATACTCAGGAAATTGTGTGGAAAAACTGAGGGCATCAAATATCAGAGCAACCCCAAGCAAATAACGGGCAATTTGCTTGGGAAACAACGTGATGGTCGGCATCTCACCCACTCCCCACAATAGTCAAGACCGCCAAGAAATCCCCCGGCAGTTCACCCCCAGGGAAATCGACGGGGAATTTAACCGTAAGTTCCTAAAACGTTAACCTCTTATTAACTAAACAGCAAGTCACGACGGTTGCTCAATACGCGCTATCAGGGCTACCCATGATCTACAAACACCCTGTCCATCTTTTGTGCAGTAGAACAGTACCTGCTCGTTGTAATCCAGACTGAGTGCCTTTTACAGATGTTCAGAACTCTATTTGCCATAGAAAAAACTTTCGGTTGTGTGCCTAATCAGGCTTGAGCGCTACGGCGAAGTTGTGTGGCTCAGCGCAACAAAACCGATGTACACATTCTCGCGGGCATCTCGGATAATTTAGAAAATCCTGGATTAAGCGATCGCCGCTTTTGTAGGCTGGGTTTCACAAAGGTTCAACCCAGCATTTTTTGTTTTGCTGCCCATTGAGAATGATGGGTTTCCTGTGTCTACCCATCCTACGGGAGATCAGCGATCGTACTGTGGCGCTTTATGATAGGTGAGCAATACCAGGGGCGTGGTTACGGGCGAAAGGCTTTGGAGTTGTTCTTCGCACACGTCAAGACGCGCCCTGGAGCGAATGCGGTCGAAACAAGTTGTGTTTCAGCAAAAGGTGGTCCCGGTCCGTTCTACGAGAAGATGGGCTTTGTTTACACCGGAAAAGAAGAGAACGGCGAACTTGTGATACGACGTGAATTGTGATCTAGAAATGGTATGTGGGTAGCGAGCCGCCCAACAATTCAAATGCAGGCGGACGGTTGAAAGCTTCTGGTGTTGAGTTCGAGTCTGCCTGCCGCCGCTGATTTGAGTCGTTAGATAGACATAATTGATATATACCTAGTTAGACCGCCGCGATGATCCCACATAGAGAAACCCTCTTACAGGCACGTAAATTCTATTCACAGTGTGCAAACAAAGTAGAGGGTACTATTCAAACCCAAGGGCTTACCCCATTGCTTTCAACTCAAATTATTGGAATAGGTATCGCCACTGAGTGGATAAGACGTGCGGCGGAGATGGACAGTATTCATTACATGGGTAAGAACTTAAATAAATCGAAGAGTAGCGACTTGTTTGTTGAACTTTTACGATTTAACTTCTCCTGGTTCGCTCTCAACGCAATATTTACCCGAAATGAATTGCTGTCTTTATTTGGAACACCCTCTGATAATACTGAGTACTCAGCATTTCATCTTCTATACACAAATGCTATGCCAACAAATGCAGTAGTACGTTTACAGAAACTCCATCTGCTGCTAAACGCACCAATTTCAACACGGATGCCAACCATCACGAGTAGTCCTTCCGTTTCTACACTACAAGCTATTTATCTAAAATACTTGCCAAGCAATATTCGTGGACGTACTGCAAGAGCTATGCAGGAGGCAGTGCAGGCAGGAAATGCCAGCTCTCTTGATATGCCTACCCTCTTATATGGGTTCCGAAACTGGTCTGTTCATGGCAATACACTCCACGGTTGCTTTGGGAGCCACCCTGGATTCTACGAATATACACGTCTTCTTCAAGAAACATTAGCAGATGTGCATTATTACATATCCAACAAACTCAGCGACTTACTTTAAAACCCAAAAACCTGAAAGCCCTTTCGAGCTATCAGGTCGTCACCTCGACCCGTCCATGAAATAACTTGTGTCGTGTGGTGGACGGTTAGGGAGTTGCGCTGTGTCCTGCAAAACAGCAGGCTAAATCTGAGATGTAACTGCTGAGACTTAATTATCGTCTAGTCTTGTGCATATCATAAACTAAGATAGCAGAATTTGGGAGACTGTAGAAGCACGAACCCCAATGCTTGTGAAATGCAAGCAGGGTCAAGCCCAGTCTCGTCCTCCCATAATTCGCTTGGAGCGGACTGACAAAATATCTTGGTTGTGAGTTCAAGGTTATTTGCAGTCGCTCAACCGGAACGTTAGGCAGCGATATCCCACTCCCTCTCAATCATGTCTCTCACACTCTCTCAAGAAGACCGCGCGATCCTGACTCACCTTGAAGAAGACATGTGGCGGGAAGTCACGCGCTTCGATCAAGTTTTCCAAGAACAGCGGTTTGCTGCCGATTTCTTTGAGTTCGGTCGATCGGGACGAGTTTACACCCGCGATCAGATCATTCGCCTAGACTCGCAGCCAATCCACGCAGTGCTTCCTCTGTCGAATCTTGTCATTCGTCTGCTTGACAAGAATACAGCGCAAATTACCTATAACAGTCAGGTTGAGTACGATGGCATCATAGAGTACGCAAGACGAAGCTCTATCTGGTCACGCACGGAAAGTGGTTGGGTCATGCGCTTTCATCAAGGCACACCATACCAGCCATAACACAGGCAGCATGAAGCCAAGGAAGATAGACAGGGCAGGACATCGCTGCTTTGTGAAGAAAATTAGAGCCTCTTCAAATGCTCCTTGATCCCACCTTGGGAGCGAGTTATGATAAATTCATGCGTATCTCGTCGCGGAGCACCTTACGAGATTTTGGGGAATCTCATCCAGATGCCAAAGAAGCATTGAAAACTTGGTACTACGAAGCGTCTCACGCCGATTGGCAGAGTCCAGTTGATGTTAAGTCCGCTCATGGCAGTGCCAGTATCATTGCGAACAATCGTGTCGTTTTCAACATCAAAGGCAATACCTATCGGTTGATTGTGGCAATTCGTTATGACATTGGCACCATTTTTATTCGATTTATTGGCACTCATGCCGAGTATGACAACGTTGATGCGGAAACAATCTGAACCGAGGTTGATGTATGGAAATACGCCCAATTAAAACTCAAGCTGACTATCAAGAAGCTCTTCGAGAGATTGAGTCGCTATTTGATGCTGCTGAGAATACCCCTGAGTATGATCGGCTAGACATCCTTAGTACCCTTGTAGAAGCTTACGAGAAAACACATTTTCCGATTGAACTACCTGATCCGATCGAGGCAATTCAGTATTATATGGATACCCGTGGTTGGTCTCGTCGTGACTTGGAGACATGTCTGGGCAGTCGAGCAAGAGTGTCTGAGATCTTGTCTCGCAAACGTACCTTGACGTTGGAAATGATTCGGAAGTTGAATCAAGAATTAAGGATTCCGGCTGAAATTCTGATTCAGCCCTACGAGTCAGTACAAGTCTCTGCCTAACAACGCCCATATACGCCGACCGTTGAAAGCAATCGGTTGGAATCCAAAGTTATCTGCGGCGAGTGATGGGCAACGTTATGCGACTTCGGTCTTGGGTGAGGGCATTACTATACAGTCATCTGTGGGTGTTGAGATAGCGCAGGCAATCACGGGTTGAGTGCTGAGATACTCAAAACCTAACCCAATCAGTGACCTTAGATATCTCGCTATAATTCTTCCAGAAGGTTAACTTGCAAGAGATCCCTATGACTTTCTAACAGCTTGAAGAACGCTTCCAACAACTTGAAGCACGAGTTGCAACCTTGGAGACAGAATTAGCACAACTAACGCAGATGTTGTCTGGGGTTTTGAAAAAAAGTTCCCTGGTGGTTAAAAGTTGCGGGTAGCTTTGAAGACGATCCGACCTTCGATGAAGCGGTTCGCTTCGGACAGGAATGGCGTAGGTTTGCTGAGTAGGTCGGTAAAATTGAAGTGGTAGTGACAGTCATCACTTATGAGGAGCAATGCCACAAGCATCGTTGTTGCTTTTTGAAACCCACCAAACTCCCCATCTCGTCAAGTTCAGCCGCTTCCACCCATTGAACAATCGTGACTGAAGTTGGCTTCAACTGCTGGATTAACGGTTCATTCACCTGGACGAATGCTCGTTCTTTTTTTAAGTTCTTGTAGGACTGTCGTTGGACTGATCTGCAATCCACGAGCCGGATCTCGAATGCCATTTCCATTGACTGTCATTATCGCTAATTGGTTGCTTAACCGTTGCTAAATAGCCTTGATAAGTATAGTTCCGAATAAAGCTTTGACCTGTGCAATTAGAGTTGCAACCCTTGTAGCGCTGCTTGCCTGCGGCTGATTTTCCATGCTTGACGATCTGATTTTCATCATACAGCAATTTTCATTTGTGTATGCCACACAGAACGTTGGTTGCGCCTTAATATAACGGCATTCATTGTGTGGCACTCGTCTAAAAACTGCTGTAACTCGGACAGTGTAAAGGTTCTAGCACCACAGGTATCTTTTCTACCCCTAGGATCTCATTTGCAAATCCTACTATCTCATTGTAGAACCCGCAGGTCTATAACACTACCCCTGGAGTGGAGCAATATCCCTTAATCTACGACCTTTTTCACCAGTTGAGCATGACATGATTGATGCATCTGGCTCAAGACCGAAATCATCAAGAAAAGGTGCAATCAGACGGATTGTTCTACCCTGATAGACTTAAATGTGTTGAGCGTTAACCTTTGTAGTTTATTCAAAAGTCAGTTAAGTCCAGGATTATAGCTGTCTCGTGATATCCCAATATGGCTCACCCAAAATTTAGTGTGCGATCGCTTCAGGATGGGGATCTGTCCCAGGTGGTTAACCTCGACAGGCTCTCTTTTGCTCCCTTAAGCTCGAATGAGGAGATTCAGCAGGAATGGTTCGCTGATGGAATCGCCCTTCCCGGTCGAAAATTTTTTCTGGCGGTTGAGGAGGAAACAGGCGAAGGCGTAGGGGGTTATGCTCAACTGGATTTGACTCTCTGGTTTGAACAACAGGAGTTTCCCGCTATGGGGATTGCCGCCGTGGCAGTGGCTCCCCATCGGCGGGGACAGCGGATTGCCCGGTTGATGCTGGAACACTCACTGGCAATGGGACGGGAACAGAATCTTCCCCTGATGGCGCTTTACCCCTTTCAGCACGGGTTTTATCGCAAGTTGGGTTGGGCGTGGGTTGAGCAGATGCACCAGTACCGGGTGTCTGCCCGTCATATGCCGGTGTTTCGAGAGCGATCGCAGATTTTCCCCTACCATGCAGACGATCAACCCTCCCTCCAATCGGTTTATGACCAGGCGGCTTCTTGCCATAACGGCTGGTTCCGGCGGCAACCCTGGCAGTGGGAGAGTCGGTTGAAGCCGGGTAAAGGACGGGAAATTTACTGCTATCGGAGTGGTAAGGAACTAACAGGCTATGTCATCCTGCAATTTACTCACCTGACTCCTCAGTCGGCTCTGGCGGTGGTGGTGCAAGAGTGGGTAGCGCTGTCGGCTGAGGCATACCGGGGAATTTTGGGCTTTCTGGCATCTCTGCGGGATCAAGTTTCAACGATTGTTTGGAACACCTTTCCAGAAGATCCATTTCCCCACCTGCTGCAAGAACAGCGGCGAGACCCTGCCTTAGCATCTCCCGCCTTTGAGTTTGGGCTGGTCCACAAATTTGGCGAAATCGGTGGTGGTTTCATGTGGCGTTTAGTTGACCTGAAGCGAGCGTTTGAGTTGCGTCCCATTAGAGCAAGCGAACCTTTTGCTGTAACGTTTCAGGTGACAGATCCGGTGTTGGGCAAACAGGCGATCGCTGTAGAATTTGCTGAGCGGCGCATGACCTGTCTGGAAAAACCAACTTCTACGGTCATTCACACCTCAGTTGAACACCTGACGGAACTGTTTTGTGGAGTACGACGAGCTACTGATTTGCTATGGACAGGTGAGATTGAATCCGAGGGAGATGTAACCCTGCTAACCCAGCTCGATGCGGTATGGCAGACAACTCCCCCCTTCTGCTGGGACTTTTTCTAATTAGTAAATGCTCACTCCTGTGGTAGAGGCTGTTCTCCTTCTGAAGTGGATGTTTTGGAGTGAGATTGCTGTTAGCGTTGAATCAGAGGTCATCACCTTTGGCACAGCGTTAGAATGAATCAAGGAGAAAGCGCAAATGCGTGATCAAGCAGAACAAGAATTTTCTAGCCCAACGGATAAAGAAGATTTAGAAGCATCGCTGAACAACTCCGGTGATAATTCTTCTGGTGATATTTCCGTTGATGAGGATGTGGATCGGGAAGATAACCTGGAAAATATTCCCCAGGAATTAACTGAATCCTATGGCACTGGCGTTCATGAACTGCCAGGGTATGTTGCAGGGGGGCGCACAATGCGGCAACGCGATCGCCAGTTCAATCAGGCAGATGCCATCCTCACGGGAGGAGACATTGATGCCAACTACGAACAGGCAAATGCCGTTGGCGACGAGGCTGTCGGTGGTACAGCCCCCACCCCAGATCAGGATGTAGTGGATGAATTGGGAGCCGCTGTCGGGCTAGAGATGGCTGACGGGGAGTATGTTCACACCACCGAAATCTTGACTACTCGCGACGATCGCCGCTGGGAGCTTGATCCCAAATCCTCAGACGACTACCAGGAACGAAGAGAATGAATTTTTCCCACCCATTTCGTAGAAGTGTATCGTTCCTACTTGGGATTGGAACGGCTGTCACGGTTGGAGCCACAGCTCCGGTACCTGCCACTGCCCTGCCAGTCGGCGATCTAATCTTTCGCGGAATTCAACTGCTTCAGCTTGCTAATCCATCTACACAACAGAAAGTGCAACTGGGGCAGGACATTCATCAGCAAGTCCTGAGGAACTATCGACTCAGTTCTAATCGCCAGATCAACAACTATGTCAATCAGATTGGACAACGGGTTGCTGGTGTGAGCGATTGTGCCCAAACGCCATTTCGTTTTTACGTGGTTGACAATCCCCAGATCAATGCTTTTGCTACAACGGGTGGCTTTGTCTATGTCCATACCGGAATAATTCAGGCAACCGATAACGAAGCTCAACTAGCTTCAGTCATTGCCCATGAAATTGCCCATATCTGCAATGATGACCTGATTGCCCAACTGCGGCAGACGGCGATCGCCCAGGGTGCCGCATCATTGGCAGGGTTAGATCGGAGTGCGGTGGCAGGTCTAGCCTACCAACTGGCAGTCGGTCTGCCCTATAGCCGTCAGGCAGAGTTTAATGCCGATGCCAGGGGACTGGACTATTTAACACGGGCTGGCTATGACCCACAGGCAATGCCTGCCTTTTTGAGTAAGCTACTGAAGTATCCGTCTCCCCCTGCCTTTTTAAGTAGTCACCCGGCAACCCGCGATCGCGTCACTGCCCTGGAGCAGCGGATTGCCAGGAGTAATTAACCCAACTTCCTAACTACAGCGGTTCTCATGCGGATTTAGTACAAGCTAATCGTTTGTTATGAGTCATTAGTCATTAGTCCTTTGGGAGCGACCAGTGACCAATGACCAAAAACACAGCTCATAAAGCTGAGAATTGCTATGGTAATTTTCTAGCTGGTAATCGTTCCGGTTGTCGGTGAACTGGCACTGGCGTAAGCTTTAATCGGAATGCGTCCTGCCAGGTGGGCAAGGCGACCAGCCTGGGTGGCAAGGTTCATGGCAGTTGCCATGGCGGCTGGGTTCTGTGCCTGGGCGATCGCGGTATTGATCAGTAACGCATCGGCTCCCATTTCCATTGCCTGGGCTGCCTCGCTGGGCGCGCCGATTCCAGCATCTACCACCACAGGTACCTTCACGTTATCGATAATGATCTGGATATTGGCAGCATTCTTTAAGCCCTGTCCAGAGCCAATCGGAGAACCCAAAGGCATTACCGTCACGCATCCCGCCTCTGCCAACCGTTTTGCCAGGAGAGGATCGGCGTTGATGTAGGGCAGGACGGCAAATCCTTCACTCACCAACTTTTCAGCCGCTTGCAGGGTACCAATGGGATCGGGGAGTAAATACTTCGGATCGGGAATCACTTCTAGCTTGACGAAGTTATTGTCCTCCTGTCCTAATAATTTCGCCATCTCCCGTCCCAACCGGGCAACCCGAATCGCATCCTCCGCCGTCTGACAGCCCGCCGTATTAGGTAGCATCCAAATCTTGGTCCAATCCAGCGCCTCTGCCAATCCTTCGTGTCCAGGGGCGTTTGTCTGCACCCGACGAACGGCTACAGTGACAATTTCGCACCCGCTGGCGGTAATACTTTGCCGCATTTCATCAAAATTTCGGTACTTACCAGTCCCAGTCATTAAACGGGAGCGAAAAGTGCGTCCAGCAATGACCAGCGAATTATCAAGAGAATGTTCTAATGGTTTATCTAAAGTCTGCATTCCTAAACCTCAAGTCCGGGTATCCATGATAATCCTTTGTGTTTCCCTACCGCTATTACCATGACAGCGACAGAAAAATTGGGTTCCTTTGAGCAACGATTGGATGCTTCCCACCCGACCCGGATGATGTGGCTCCTATGGGCATTATCCGCGGGTTTGATTGCCCTGGATGGCTTTGACTTTTTTATCATTGGCATTGCTCTGCCCTTTTTGCAACGAGATTTTAGCCTGAGTTCGATCGCCGTTGGCAGTGTGGCTGTAGCAGCGATCGCCGGTTCGCTGATCGGTTCGTTAACCCTGGGAGCGGTTACGGATAAAGTGGGGCGACAGCAAATGTTGATCGTGGATGTGGCGCTTTTTATCCTTGCCACGGCTGGAACTGTTCTGGCATGGAATGCGGCTTCAATCATTGCCTTTCGCTTTCTGGTTGGAATTGCAATTGGTGCCGACTATCCCATCAGCGTTTCCTACATTACTGAAAATGTTCCTTCGCGGCTGCGGGGACGCATGGTGATTGGTGCATTCACGTTTCAAGCCGTCGGTGCCCTGCTGGGAGCGTTGACTGGAATCGTGGTGATTCACCTGTTCCAAGCTCTCTATCCAGACTCGACGCAACCGATAATTCACTATGCATGGCGTTGGATGTTGGGCGTGGGGCTGGTACTGGCGATCGCGGTGGGCATTTTGCGCTTTAGTTTCCTGCTGGAAAGCCCGCGTTACTATATCGCTAGAGGCGAATACGCTGAAGCTTCCCAAGCTGCCACCGATCTACTAGGGACACCCATCACCATTACCCCAGAAACCGACCCACCAGAGCAAGAGCCTAACTTACCCTACGCAGCGCTGTTTTCCTCCCAGTACCGCAAAAATACGCTGCTGGCAGCCCTTCCCTGGTTTCTACAAGATATTGCTACTTACGGGATTGGCATTTTTACCCCCGCTATCATCGGAGCCTTAGCTTTTGTCCAGGAAAACAACTTCATTGTCAGAGAAATGGCTTCTGCCAGGGGAGCGGCGATGGTGGATGTGTTCTTAATTGCAGGGTTTTTAATAGCGGTCCTGCTGGTTGACTGGGTAGGGCGGATTCGATTACAGATCGGCGGCTTTTTGGGAATGGCAATTGGACTTGCCATTCTGGCTGCATCCGGTTTGCTACCCAATGGTTCCAACCTCGTCATCGTGTTTATTGGCTTCTTCGTCTTTAACCTGACTATGAATGCCGGACCCAACGCCACCACCTTTCTGTTGTCAGGTGAAGTATTTCCAACTTCGATTCGAGCCAGTGGGGCTGGTTTTGCGGCTGCCTTTGCCAAAGCGGGGGCTGTATTAGGCACCTTCGCATTGCCCGTTTTACAGCGATCGCTGGGTACACCAACCCTGATGCTGATGCTGGCTTGCGTATGTGTGCTGGCAGCCGTACTGACTTACGTTTTTCGGAATGGTGTTTCTTCAGAGGATAGTGTTTCTTCAAAGAAATCGGCAGCCGCTTAAAATGATGGGCTAAGGCACTCACAGCCATTGCCCCTTGATAAGTCTTTGCCCACTCATCCCTTCATCTACTCATCCACACTCAGTTGTGGTTTACCCATCTACAAATCGCTTTAAGGAGAGTTTGGTTTTGGCAAATTGGGTAATTCAATGTTATTTCTGCGTCTGAGTTCGGGATTATCGATTTCTCCTTCGGCTAAATCGATTTCTGCAAGCAGTTTCGGATTATCGCCCACTTGTTCGACAATCAGTTTTTCGCGTTGTACAGGAACTTCAATAATTTCAGTCTCAATCTCTTTCCGAACAATTACCTCACCGACTTTCCGCCTGTGGAGATCGACCATCAAACGCTCTTCCTTCAGCGGAATTGTTTCTTCTTCCACAATGTTTGAGGAACCAGAAACAACCTGGGGATTGGATTGGTTTCGGATTCTCAGTTGCTCTTGATATTGCAGGAAAGGTTGATGACTTTGCTCGTTGACTCCGTAGAAATCCGCGTCTTGCTGATAGGTGTAGGTGTCAGCCGTGTAGGGGACACTGGCAACCGGGATAGGGGGTGCTGGGATAGGAGGTGGATTGGAGGTTTGAGCCATGCCCGATGAAGTCATCGGTGTGGGTTGAGAGGTTCCGTAACCTGGTAGCGGAGCAGAGGGGTCTAAGGGCGGAATAGCAGCTAAATGGGAGCGATAAATTTGTCTCACCTGTTCTTCCTGGGAGTAATCCACTGCCCTATCGGGATGGTAAACAGGCAGAGCCGCGACCAGTTCCCGGCTCAAGCCTCTGGCATAGATAAACTGGCTCTGCGGATCAACATCAGAAAGCCCAATCGGAAGGAGAACCAGCTTTCCAGTTGCCCAGGTACCCAGTTCAATCACTAAGTAGCGTAAATGCCCATTTTGATCCAGCAGGGCATCGAACACTCTGCCAACTCTTTCATTGCGATCGCTAATAACCTCGAAGTTTTTAACCGGAAGATGATCAAAGCTATTTTGATCGCCAGAATTAAATTTGCTAACTCGATAGAGAGCCATCTTGCTCCTTCCTCAAAAAAATCAGCTTTCCTTTAACTCAACGGTAGAAACTTACGCACGACTCCTCATCCCTCGTATGGAAGACTGCTGAGAGTAGATTATTCTTTTCAAATCCTCATTCTTTTTGAAGACGAATTGATGTCATTGCATCGCTAAGGTTAGGCATAGGCAAATGACTTACTGAGAGGACATTTTTATGGTTGATAACAAGAAACCATTTGATCCGAAAGATTCAAATCCAGATCCCTTGACTGGCGAACCCGGTGCCCATCCTGTGGGTACGGGAATTGGTGCAGCGGGTGCCGGAGCCGTGGGTGCCGCCGTGGGTGGTGCTGTGGGTGGTCCAATTGGGGCTGCGATCGGCGGTATAGTTGGCGCAGTAGCCGGGGGTCTGGTCGGTAAAAATGCCGCTGAACAGATTAATCCAACTGTTGAAGAGGAATACTGGCGCGACAACTATACTTCTCGCCCCTATGCGGAAAAGGGTCGCAAGTATGAGGACTACGAACCTGCCTACCGAACTGGCTATGAGGGATATAGTCGCCATGCGGGCACAGGTAGAACCTACACAGAGGTTGAGCCAGAATTAAGAAGCGATTATGAGCGCAATCGGGGTGGAGCAGGTCTTGCCTGGGAGCAGGCAAAACATGCCACCAGGGATGCTTGGGAAAGGGTTGAAAATACCTTCACCGATAGGGACCGCCGCACTTCTGAAGGCACCACTCCAGGCATCGCTTCTGACAGAGATGCAACTGTTCGCCTGCATGAAGAACGGTTGGTTGCTGACAAGCACCGCGAGAAGGTTGGTGAGATTGGAGTCGGCAAACATGTTGAGACGGAAACCGCCAGAGCTTCTGTTCCGATCGAAAGTGAACGAGTCGTTGTAGAACGCAACACTCCAGTCGATGCTGGAAAAGCCGTTGCTCCCAGTGATGCTCAGTTTGGAGAGGAAGCCGTTCGGATGGAACTCTATGAGGAAGTTCCAGACATTCACAAGGAAGCCTATGTCCGCGAAAATGTGAATGTGAAAAAGGTTGTAGATCGTGAAACGGTGGATGTCGAAGAGCAACTTCGCCGAGAGGAGTTAGATGTGGATGCTCCAGGTAACCCGGTCGTTGATCGAAGGGATGACAGGGGCAAACGCGACAGGCGCGATCGCATTTAACAACCCTTGTTCATTGAATGAAGCATATGCAATCTATGATCTGCCCATGCTTCATTCCGCAACTCACAAATAACTGACTGCGAAAGGCGATCGATTTCCTGACTGTAGGAGCGATCGCCTTTGACATAAAATCCTACAAGTGATTTTTCCTCTCAATATTAAATAATCTTACATTTTGACCCGTCCAGCCTGGAGGGAATAGTTATACTGAGTCTGCCTGTCTAAATCTCCATTTTGGGATCTCAGGCAGAACCTTGTCTGCTCTAAATGTCAAATTTAGGATTTTAGACAGTGTCTTGTCTGCCTAATTCTTCAATGCGTGATCTTAGACAGCAAAGCTCTGCCTATCAAATTGTTATGACGTAAACACTCGATCATGATTAATAATTGTTATCTGTTTATTGATTCTGGTCATCTGCAATATTATCGGAAATCTTTGCAAGACTGGTTCGGCGAAGATCCTGAGCTTGATCCACTTGAGTTACAGTCCTACTTCTCCGCCTCAAAATGCTTCTTTTACGACTGTCTCGATGATTTACCTCACCAGGGCGAGACTGCTATTGACTGTGAGAATCGGATAAACAAACAGCAATCGGAGTTCTCACGTATTCGTTCAGCCAGAGGAACACACGTCCGTCTCGGGTCACTCGTAGGCTCTCACAATAGAACTCGCCGTCAGAAGGAAGTCGATATCCTCTTAGCAGTGGACATGATGAATCATACATTTCGACGGAATATGAATCGCGCTGTTTTACTATCAGGCGATCGTGACTTTCGTCCTGTTGTAGAAGCGCTTGTTCAGATGGGAATGTTTGTGGAAGTAGCAGGGGATGCCCACCATACGTCGTCGATTCTTGCTGAGGCATCTGACTTCTATCACTCGCTTACAATCAACGATTATTACCGATGGTCATCAAGAAGTCAGCAGAGCATTTATTCAATTTTAGGGCTTCCTGAGGGTACCCCAGATCTCTCTGGGTATATCTTAATCAGACACGGGACCATCGGTACAATGCAGGTAGAACTACATCAAAGTTCGTCTGGTTTTGTATTTCTTGTTCAGCAAGCTGATCAATGTTTTCATTCAGCATTGCCTGATTGTGATCGCTTACTCCTATACATAAAGCACAGATTGGGTAACATTAATTGGGCAGCATAACCGCGCTGCACCGGAATGTACCAGATTTTGGCTAAATTGCAAAGGTTATCTGCATCCGGTGGGCGCTACCGTTAGCTGTCTGCCATCAATTCGAGGCTGTCGTCACTGACAGTTTGTCGATGAGTGACACCCATTGAGTCAGCGAAGGTTGGGTCGAGTAGGGGCGATCGCTGGTGTTGCAAAATCATCCGATCGCTGGTTCATTCGTGGCAGAGGTTAAGCGGCTGAGGGGCGATCGCTCATTCGAAAACGCTCAGGAGGCGATCGGTAAAGCGAGGTTGGGGTGCGATCGGTGCGTTACTCAGCTAACATAGCCTCTGAGGAGGACAGGGTCAAGTGAACCTGGAAAACTTTCTCTGTGTTCATCTCTAACTATTCAGAATTGGACAAACGACTTTAAATCGGTTCTAGAATGATGCTTCTCTGCATTTTTAGAATCAATTCTTGGTTGTTATTTTGATGTATTTTTTAGGTTGTTGTTGATTCTGTATTTGCAGAAAAACCATTCCATCGATCAGGTGATGCACCAGCAGTTTAGTGATGGGAGAACCTTTGCGTCTTAATGTTTCGATATACTTAGCTTCGTCGTAGGCTTCATGGTTCTTCCAGCAGCAAAACAAAATGCGAATCCACTTGAACGTGAGCGATCGCATTGCCGCAGGATAAGAATTGCCACGTCTAATTGCCCATGATCAGGCTTCTTTGAAATTGAGGCTAGTGGTCTGGCAGAGAAATTTTGACCAGATTAGGATTGTTCTGGTTTTCAGGAGTTTGCTCAGTTATCGGCAAGTTTGAGTGCAAATACAGTCCTTTTTAAATTTTCAATCAATTGTACCTTGATGTCCCTTGCCAAACCGCTGACTCCTCGTTCATGCTAGTTTTGACAAATTTTCATTCTTATAACGCAATTAATATGCGATCGCTTGTCTTAACTTTAGCTTTCATGGGTTTAGCCAGTCCCGCTATAGCCTCCACTTGTGAGGAAAGCTTTCAGAAAAAAGGTGACTTTTTCAACGGGACTGCCTTTGCAGCACGAGTCCAGATTGAAGGGGGAACCGTAGAGAAAGCGTTTTCCCAATTACGCCCAATTTTGGCTCGTGATGGGATTAGAACCATTAGCACTGATGTCAGTAGCGGGGTGATGAAAGCTGAAAATCCCGCAACCCTACTTCAGCGTGCTTTGCCGATTGATGTGTTTGCAACTACGGACGGTACTCTGTTAAACGTCGAGATGGTCTTTACTCTGCCGAGTGGTGTCGCTGCAAACAGGGAGACGGTGAAAAAACACTTGTGTAATGCGTTAAATCAATTATTGCCCAAAGCTGATACGACGGCTGCCCTGCCAGTAAAGGATGATTCTACGGCAGTTGAGATCGATGCAACCACACTGGCTAAACAGGTCAAGGAGTCCGCGGATAATCCTGCCCGCCTGAAATTGAACTTTATCGGCAAAACTTTCCGGGTTAATGGAAAAGTACTCGGCATAACAGAGAGTAGTGGTTCATATACAGTGTCATTCGATAGCGGTCAACCCACCTTGGGTAACCCCTCAACCGAGAAAATGAATCAAATGATGGTTCTGTGTACGATGGCGAAAAATCAAGATGCCATCGTTGCCGCCTTAGAGACTAATCAACGTGCCACCTTAGTGGGTTGCTTCCAGGGGTTTGACAGCAACATGAATGCCATTAAGCTACAAGACTGCATAGGGCGCTGAGTGCGGGGGGCATCCTCAGGATTGAAGCATAGCGCGATCGCTTCCTCTGCCCGCAGGTTAATTGATCCTTGCGAAAACCAGTACTTTAGGCAGTTTTTTGACCTCAACCGCCCACTTGGCTACAGTGTAGAACGGATGTAAATGCAAGCAAGGTGACAAAGCATGACTGAAACCGAATTTAATCTTAAAGGTCAGCGCATCCTGGTAACGGGTGGTTCCGGTTTTTTGGGAAAAGAGGTGGTGCGTCAACTGTGTCTTGCTGGGGCAGAAGTGGACAAGATTACGGTGCCGCGATCGCGCGACTGCGATCTGCGTGTGATGGAAAATTGTCAACAAGCCGTAGATCAGCAGGATGTAGTCGTTCACCTGGCGGCACACGTTGGCGGCATCGGCTTGAACCGCGAAAAGCCTGCTGAACTGTTCTATGACAACTTGATGATGGGCACCCAACTGATCCACGCTGCCTACGAAGCCGGAGTCAAGAAATTTGTCTGTGTCGGCACCATCTGCGCCTATCCTAAGTTCACCCCCGTTCCCTTCAAAGAAGAGGATCTGTGGAACGGCTACCCGGAAGAAACCAATGCGCCCTATGGCATTGCCAAGAAAGCCCTACTGGTTCAACTCCAGTCCTATCGCCAACAGTACAACTTTGATGGAATTTATCTGCTGCCTGTCAACCTGTATGGACCCGAGGACAACTTTAACCCCAACAGTTCCCATGTAATTCCGGCACTGATCCGCAAAGTGTATGAAGCGCAGCAACGTGGCGATAAACAGCTTCCCGTCTGGGGTGATGGCAGTCCCAGTCGTGAGTTTTTGTATGTCGAAGATGCCGCTCGTGGAATCGTCATGGGCACCCAATTCTACAGCGACCCGGAACCCGTCAACCTGGGAACTGGCTATGAAATCACCATTAAAGACCTGGTGAATGTAATCAGCGAATTGATGGGCTTTGCGGGGGAAATTGTCTGGGAAACCGACAAACCCAATGGACAACCTCGACGCTGCCTCGATATCGAACGAGCCAAACAAGGATTTGGTTTTGTTGCCCAGACTGAATTCAGGGAAGGGTTGAAAAAGACGATTGAGTGGTATCGGCAACAGGCTGAGTCAGGGGTGGATGGGTAGAAGGCGCATGAGGTGAACCAGCAGGCAACTCGATCCCTGCGCCAGTCTATAAGCTTGAACCCGAAGCACTATCATTCCAATTCGATTCCAGTGCTCTATGGTGGAGATTTAAGAACGGGGTGCTGAATAGCAGTATGAATTGAAACCTCGTTCCAATTCATACAACTTTTGATTCATACCTAAAATCAGCAACGCTTATTGGGCGATCGCAGTTTATCGGCTTTGGGAACAGACGTATTGATTGAAGCAATATATTTCTGAAAAGAACCCATTTGCCCGTTAGGGCTTTCCGGATCGGCTTTAAGAAAGGATTGGGAGCATGTCATTTTTGTAAGTTCCTGATTTACCCTCATCCCCAACCCTTCTCCCCAGGGAGAAGGGGGCAGGATTCAAAGTCCCTCTCCCCAAGGAGAGAGATTTAGGGTGACGGTACAAAGGTGACATGCACTCAAAAAGATTCCTATGAAATCCTTTCTTAAAGCCAGGAAAGAATCGCTATAGAATACCAGCGTTGCTGAGTCCCAGGATGAGTCCGGCTCCAAGGATGTGCCCAAATGCAAGCGTCGCCAAAAGTTCAGGAACGCCAAACCCCTCAAACAGAGCGGGGGCTTCCACAGGCAGTTTAGGACCCACTCCACGGTTTTTAATGGCAGGACGACCGATCGCAACGGCAAATAAGCAGGCGGCGATCATGACCGCCCCTACAGCGGGAGACCACGCGGCAGTTCGAGCAACTGCTAACAGAGATGAGGAAAACAAACTTCCACCTCCTAAGCTTGATAGGTGTATCTAAACAAGAAGGATTATAGAGATTTCTCAACATGGAACGATAGCAAGGACTCATTTTGTTTTAAGAGTTAAAGATGCTTTATTTTTTGATACACAAAGCAGGAGGGGGAAGTTTTGAGGGAGAAGTTTTGAGTTTTGAAGTTTGTGAGTAATGGGTAATGGGTAATGGATCAATGAAACTGCGGATCAAAATTTGTGGGATTACAAAGGCTGAACAGGGGCGGGCGATCTCGGAAATGGGAGCCTCTGCCCTGGGATTTATTTGTGCAAGGCAGTCTCCCCGCTATGTTTTGCCAGAGCAGATCCGGGCAATTGTGGCAGAGCTACCAATGGATCTGGCAACAGGCGCAGTGAGGTGCGATCGCATTGGGGTGTTTGTTAATGCCAGCGTGGCAGAAATTAGTCAGGTGGTGGCGATCGGCAACCTCAGTGGTGTCCAACTCCACGGCAGCGAGTCTGTTGAATTTTGCAGACAGCTTCGGGCAGTGCTTCCTGGGGTTGAACTGATCAAAGCAATCAGAGTGCAATCGGTGGAAGTGCTGGAACAGTCATTGCCCTATCAAGGCTCGATCGATACATTCCTGCTAGATGCCTATCATCCCCATTTGTTTGGGGGAACGGGGACTACCCTAGATTGGCAAGCACTCCGTCAATTTCACTCTCCCTTACCGTGGCTTTTGGCAGGAGGGCTGACCCCTGATAATGTTTTAGATGCCCTTGGGCAGATCAACCCTGATGGTATTGACCTTTCCAGTGGTCTAGAAAATGCTCCCGGTGACAAGAACCTGGAAAAAGTCAGCCAATTGTTCAACCAGATAGCGAAGGTGAATGGATTAGAGCCTGGGCAAAGGGCTGATCAAATACACCAGTCTTCATATTAGGCAGACTTAAAGCATTACAAAACTGGATCAGTCCTTGCTCAGTTTTCCAGTTAAATGCACCGTTAATTTCATTCGCTGGATAAAGCCTCAGTTCCGACAGCCGTACCTGGATATCCCGCATCAAACGACCACTACCATTCCAGGTTTCACGCGGAATGGTCAACGTTTCTGTAATCTCATTAAGCCCCCAATACCAGGTGGCATACTGCTGCGGAACACTATGGGAAATTTTCAATGTGCGGCAGATTAGGGCAGATGTCTCACCCCGCGTTATGGTCTGATTGGGACGTAGTTGCCGGACATTGGGATAGTTGACAATAATCTCTGCCGCGATCGCATCAGAAACGGCTTTTTTTGCCCAATCTGGAATTTGTCCCCCATCTTCAAAGTACAACCGTAACAACTCATCGGGGGACTCAGGCTTCGTCACGGATTGCGTACTGACCAAAATTACAATCGCCTGTAAGCGAGAAGCCATCTGATTCGGGCGAAAGGTGCCATCGGGATAACCGGAAAGAAATCCTCGCTCATTTGCCCACTGAATGGCTTGATAGAACCAGGCAGTCGGGGGCACATCGGAAAAAATCGCTGGCTGACGGACCGCGGTTGCCGTTGGAAAGGCACTATACATGAGGGCTGCGAACTCGGCTCGGGTCATCCCAGCATCGGGGTGGAAACTAGCATCTGTGTAACCCTGCATGATACCTCGCTCAGCCAGCGCAACAATGCAGGCTTTTGCCCAATGATGATCAATATCTGAGAAAGGAGTTTCCTGAACTGGCGGAAATAGGGTTTGCAGGTCGGATAGATTGCGCGGAATTTTAGTTGGTGAAAGGTACTGGTAGAGCAAGGTTTCGTAGAAAAAACAGACCACTCCTGCCAATTGCCTTTCCCGTGTTTTCTGAATCTGGGTATTGAACTGGCTGAAACTAACTGGTTTTGTTCTTAAACCAGTCAAAATGGCGATCGCTGTCGGAATACAGGAACGCGCCGCTGCCACTTCTGCCTTGCCTAGTTCCGTCACAAAGGCAGAGAAATCAGTGCGATAGATTTGCACCACTAATTCTTCTACCAATCCCATTTGTTGCCAAAGCTTCCAGTCCGCGTGGTAATTTCTGCGAGAAAATGCCCAGGGATTAGGAGATAGGGAGATCACACAATCCCGCTTAGATTTGACACTCCCCACAATCCGTTGCAATAAAGTGGTTAATTTAGCAATGCCCCATTGTTGTCGCTGTGGATCTTCAGGAGCTTGAGGCATTGGTTTTCCCTGATTTTCCTGTTGATACAACCTTTGGCAAAATGAGTCGTATCCCAGTACAGTTGGAAAAGCAAAATTGTCGTCCAGTTGAATCCCATCAATCTCGTATCTTTCAGCAACATCGGCAATCAAAGCGGCTAGAAATCCCTGTACTTCTGGTTGGCAGGGATTTAACCAAACCTTGCCATTGAAAATTTTGTTGTTGTGGCGATCAGTGGTGAGCAAATCTGGACGATGGAGAGCTAAAGGGCTGTTGGGAGCAGCCATCAGACCATATTCAAAACAGGGGATGACGCGCAAATTTAAGGGTTTTGCTTCTTCCAGGATCTCTGTCAATAAATCGCGGTGAATAAAGTTGGCATTTGGGGTGCTGGCTGAACCGAAGAATGACTGGGCGATCGGGCTGGGGTAGAGCGTGTACCCACCATGCCATACCATCGGATAAACCGTATTAAATCCCAGGTTTTTCAAAAATTGGAAGCCTTGTCTGAGATTCTGGCGGGAATAAAGAACCTCACTGTCAATGTTGGTTAACCAGACACCTCGAAGTTCTTGAAGGGGAACCTTGATATGAGGTAAATAAAAATACCCCATCTTGCCAACCGTTCCCAGGGGTTGGGATAGCACGACAAAGCAATGTTCTCCTACTCTAAAGGCATACCTGACGTTGAAAAACTGCCCAGCGAAAACGGAAAATTTTGCCTGCGGTGGAAGATTTGCAGCAGGAGCAACCGTTTTCTTAAAAGCGGTATTTTGAGTGACTGTAAGTACCGGCATAGCCAAAAGCAGTTTTCTAGTACTCTGCGGCGTAAGTTTGGTAAGTCTTCCAGGGGTCAGGGGTCAGGTGGTAAATATAGTAGCCAGATTTACGCCAAGCTTTACTAGTAATCTGCCAGGCAGATCTTGCAGGGTTTGCAACCCTGCAAAACCCCACAAATTGGTTTTTCTGGGTTTAGATTATCAGGCAAAGTTCCTTTGATGAACCACTAGGAGTTCTCCAAAAAGCAGTTGTGGGCACGAAATAACTGTTCCAGGGGATATAGGCAGTGACCACAGCGATTACCACTTTCACAATGAACGCGCATGGCTTCCTCAAAAGGGAGGGGGTTTTGCTGCTGACGCTGAAGAATGGTGGCGTGGTCGCACTCTGTACAGTAACAGTAAGCAGGCTTTCGGCTTGGCTGGGCAGGTTGATAGCGAATGGTCATGCTGCTAATAGAAGATAGTAGAAGATTAGCTTCGCCGTCAGCGGCTCAACTGGGCGATCGCCGAACATTTGCCAAACAGAGAGAAGGGCAACATAGAAGCAGAGGAACCTTAGTTAAAAGCCTATCCGAAAACTTACTTCCTGGGTTGGATGCGGGGCTTTAGCGGCTGAGGCTTTTGGGATAGCCCTTGCAGCGATTTTTAGATGAGTCAACCACAATGGCGTGTGGATGGTAGATGGGTGGATGGGTGGATCCTGCAAGGGGAAAGGGCTGGGGGCACAGTTTCCGCCGGAGGATCAACAAACCCATAAAATCTCAGGTACGATTAGGAGATCCCTGTTCAGGTTCACGTGTGAGGTCGGGATGTTTGGCTTTTTCTCCCAACTGATTCATCGAAAGCGGCGCTGGTTTCAGTGTTCACTGGCAAGAACCTACCAGACACTCAGTTCTGCATCCGTCGATGATTTGTGGAAAAAACTGGTAGATCTGGCAGATGTATCCTGGCATCCGCTGCTGGAAAGTACTAACGTGCCCAGGGGTTTGGTCGTCCAGCCAGGGTTGATTTATCAGGCAGTGACTCGGATGATTCCGATCCCAATTCAAATTTTTGTGGAACGGGTACGTCCCGGAGAGCTATTAAGCGTGCGTATTCTCGTCATGCCAGGGTTGGAAGAACAGGTCACCTATCAGATTAAATCTACAGTTTGTGGTGCTTATGTCTCCTATTCAGTGACGTTGCGGGGTTGGTTGTCACCCCTGTTCTGGTCCCTGATTCGTCCCTATGCTGCGCGGGTTGCCTCTGAGCTGGTGCATGCCACTGAGCAAGCCGATGCCGGATTAAAACCAGGCAAGTCTGGTTATTTTGATTGTTTTGATTGTTAAGGAATGGAAATCAATCCGTTGGAAGATTGGGTGAGGGGCGGGTTTATTGATCGCGTCGCCCGGTTGACGATGGTGCGGAGTGATTCCATCCCCCATCCTAATCCGATCCACCCTAACGGTAAGATGGCTAAAGAAACGTTACGTTCCTGTCCGTAGCCAGGGTTGGAAAAATGCCCCAAGTTCTTGATACTACGTCTGTTCTGGAAGTTCTAAAGCCCGTCCAAGACCCTGAACTTCGCAAAAGTTTGGTGGAGTTGAATATGATCCGCAACATTGCGATCGCGGATCGGCGGGTCAGTTTTACCCTGGTTTTGACAACCCCTGCCTGTCCTCTGCGTCAGTTTATTGTTGAAGATTGTGAACGGGCAGTGAAGACCCTGCCTGGAGTAGAGGAAGTCGTTGTGGATGTGACCGCTGAAACGCCGCAGCAAAAGTCAGTGCCCGATCGCACCGGAGTACCCGGAATTAAAAATATCATTGCTGTTTCCAGCGGTAAGGGTGGAGTCGGCAAAAGCACCGTTGCGGTTAACGTTGCGGTGGCACTGGCACAGGCTGGTTCAAAGGTTGGTTTACTGGATGCCGATATTTACGGTCCAAACGCCCCCACCATGCTGGGGCTGGGAGATGCCAAAGTGACGGTACAACAGGGACCCCAGGGAGAGATCCTGGAACCTGCGTTCAATCATGGTATCAAGCTCGTCTCGATGGGCTTTTTGATTGACCCCGATCAACCCGTCATCTGGCGGGGTCCGATGCTAAATGGGATTATTCGGCAGTTTCTCTACCAGGTAAACTGGGGCGAACTGGATTATTTGATTGTGGATATGCCGCCAGGAACGGGGGATGCTCAGCTAACGATGGTGCAGGCAGTCCCAATGGCAGGTGCCGTGATCGTCACTACGCCTCAGACCGTTGCTCTGTTGGACTCTCGCCGGGGCTTAAAGATGTTCCAGCAGCTTGGGGTTTCAGTCCTGGGGATTGTGGAAAACATGAGCTATTTCATTCCTCCCGATTTGCCAGAGAAGCAATATGACATTTTTGGCTCCAACGGCGGACAAAAGGCAGCCCAGGAGTTGCAAATTCCTTTACTGGGCTGTGTACCCCTAGAAATTTCCCTGCGCCAGGGTGGCGATCGCGGCGTGCCCATTGTCCTGGCTGACCCCGAATCTGCCTCAGCCAAAGCTCTAACTCAAATTGCCCAACAAATTGCTGCAAAAGTCTCAATCGCCGCGCTGGCGAGTTGAGCGTTAAGAGTGAGGAATTCATCAGAGGAATTCATCCGTTATAAAGTTATAAGTTAAGAATTGTTGAGTATTGGGTGTGGGATGAATTCAGCCCATCCCCCCCTCAAAACCTCTGATTCAAAACACAAAACTCAAAACTCTCTAACTCTCAACCCTCTTCCCCATGCTCCTGCAAAAATCGTTCCGGCAAATCCGCTGGAAGTCTCTCGTACAACCCTGGCAAAACATAGACTGGTGGTTATTTATCCTCCCCATTGGTTTAACCATTTTTGGCGGTCTCATGATCCGCAGCGTGGAGTTAAATCAGGGTTGGACAGACTGGCGGCAACACTGGATTACGGGGACGGTTGGCTTGATTATGTCGCTAATGATTGCCCGTTGGCGCTATGACAATTTGCTCCGTTGGCGGTGGATTATTTACGGCATCACCAATTTGTCTCTCCTGGCGGTCATGTTCTTTGGACGTGAAGAATTAGGGGCACAGCGCTGGATTCCTATTTTTGGGTTCAATCTGCAACCGTCTGAGTTTGCCAAGCTTGGACTCATTATTACCATTGCCGCGTTGTTAAGCGAACGTCCCGCCTCAAAAATTCCGGTTCTGCTGAAAACCTTAGGAATAACGGCAGTCCCGTGGATTTTGATCTTTCTGGAGCCGAACCTGGGCACCTCACTGGTGTTTGGTGCCATCACCCTGGGGATGCTCTATTGGGGAAATGCTAATCCAGGTTGGCTGCTGTTAATGCTCTCACCCTTTCTATCTGCCATTCTGTTCAATATTTTTCTGCCCGTCTGGTTTGTGTGGGTAGCGGTGATTGGGATCGTGGCATGGCACAGCCTTCCCTGGTATCGGGTTGGAACTTTTGCAGCGGTTGTGATTAATTTGATCTCTGGCGCACTGGGTCATTTGCTCTGGGGCTTGTTAAAGGACTATCAAAAAGAGCGGTTGACAATGTTTTTGAATCCCGATCAAGATCCTCTGGGCGGGGGATACCATTTGATCCAGTCACGGATTGCCATCGGTGCAGGGGGGCTTTGGGGCAAAGGATTGCACCAGGGAACTCAGACCCAACTGAATTTCATCCCGGAGCAGCATACAGACTTCATTTTTGCTGCGATCGGAGAAGAATTTGGCTTTGTTGGTGGTTTTTTGTTACTGCTGGCATTCTGGTTGGTCTGCTTGCGTCTGGTCATCATTGCCCAAAATGCCAGAGACAATTTTGGGTCCCTAATTGCGATCGGGGTTCTGTCGATGGTGGTGTTTCAGACCGTGGTCAATATTGGGATGACGATTGGCTTATCTCCCGTCACTGGAATTCCGTTGCCGTGGCTTAGTTATGGGCGATCGGCTCTGCTGATGAACTTTCTGGCGATCGGGCTGGTGCAGTCGGTAGCAAATTTTCGCCAGCGGTTGAGCTTTAAGGACTAGTTGGGAGTGAAGGGTAGAGGGGAGAAGAAAATCAACCGAAATCCATTGCTCAACAATTCTTAATCGTTAATTGATAATTCTCAACTCTCAACTCTCAACTTCCACCCACTGCTTGTAAGCTAATGAATGAACATCAAGGGGTAAGAAATTTATGATTCTTCCAGGTTCAGCCGTCCGTGTGACTAACCCACAAGATACTTACTATGCCTTTCAGGGGTTAGTGCAGCGCGTCAGTGATGGCAAAGCTGCGGTGTTGTTTGAGGGAGGAAACTGGGATAAGCTGGTGACTTTTCGTTTGTCAGAGCTGGTAGAGGTGGATGTGACCGCTGGCAAAAAGAAGGGAAAATAGGAAGTTTTTGGAGTTTAAAGCGGTGGTTTTGAGTTATGAATTAGAACATATGAATTAAATCAACTCAAAACCCATTCTCTAGAACTCAATATTTTATGCGTCTTCCTCTGCCGCAGTTTTCAAGTCACCAGCGCCAGCCCAATCACATTGCTGAGGTGATTGAAACGGCTACCACAGAGTTTCTGGCACAATGTTTGGAGCCTGAGGATTTGAGCTTTCCGGTGATGCCACCCTTTGGTAGCTGGGTCAAAGCAGTTGATGAAGAATCCAGGAACCAGATCTATGCGGTTGTCTACTATGCCACCACCAGCCCGATTGACTCGGTTCACCGGGCACGGGCGTTGGGGCTGTCATTGCAGGAGCTACGGGAACAACAGCCACAGATTTTTGCGATGCTGAAGACAGAGTTTCGGGCGGCGATCGTGGGGTTTCAACTGCCGTCAGACTCTGGAGAGGGTGGTAGTTCAGTTACCTATCAGCACTTACCACCCCGTCCACCCCAGGTTCACCAGGCGGTTTACCACTGTGATCCCGAAGAAATCATTTGGTTCACCGAAAAGCTAGATTTTTTGCGGACTTTGCTGCAAATGGGTGGTGTCCCTGTGGATGCGTTGGTGGCAGCGACGATTCGGGAAATTTATTACCTACGACGAGCGGAGCGGAGCTGGTTGGTGCAGGCTGGGCGAACCTTGAGTTTGCTGCTGAAGGACGATTACGATCGCCTGCGCATGATCCTGAATCAAATCCATATTTAGGTATGACTGTTCTGATGAAAGCTGGGCGTTCTGTCTAATCGGCTCCAGGTGTGTTACAGAAATAGAGTCTACCTCTCTACCTTATTTCCCATCCTTTTTTATGGAACCCATCCTGCACGTTCTCCAGCAAGAGCCGCTGGCTCCTTTTGCGGTTCTTCTAGGTGTCATTTTATTTGTCCCACCTCTGTTTGAGCGGATACGTCTGCCAGGGCTGGTCGGGTTGCTGGTTGCTGGGGTTATTCTCGGTCCCAATGGTCTGGGTTGGCTGCAAGAAAAGTCTCAGGCAATGAAACTGCTCTCGGACATTGGGTTGGTTTACCTGATGTTTGTTGCAGGGTTGGAAATTGACCTGGAACAGTTCAACAAGACCAAACATCGCTCTGCTGGATTTGGGAGCCTGACATTTATCGTTCCCCTGATTATCGGAACTATTGTAGGGCGAGCATTTGGCTTCGGTTGGAATGGGTCTATCCTAATCGGATCGTTGTTTGCCTCGCACACACTGTTAGCTTACCCAATTGTGAGCCGGTTGGGGGTGGTGGGAAATGAAGCGGTTACCGTCACCATTGGGGCAACGATTTTTACAGATATTGGTGCGCTGTTGGTGCTGGCAGTTTGCATGGGTATTCATGCTGGAGATTTTAGCCTACTAAAGCTGGTCAGCCTGGTTGGGTCACTGGTGATTTATACCGCAGTTGTGCTGTTTGGGTTCGATCGCGCTGGACGCGAGTTTTTCCGCCGCTCTGGAGATCAGGAGGGCAATCAGTTCCTATTTGTGCTGCTGGTAGTGTTTTTAGCGGCTGTGGGAGCACAAATGATTGGCATCGAGAAAATTGTCGGCGCGTTTCTAGCAGGGTTGGCAGTCAACGGGGCTTTAGGGCATGGGGCAGTTAAAGAAAAGGTGATGTTCGTTGGCAGTGTGCTGTTTATTCCCATCTTCTTTGTGAACATGGGCTTGCTGATCAATGTTCCAGTCTTTATCCGCAGCCTGACTACTCTACAAACCCTGGGGCTAACCTTGACAGTCGTTCTGGGGTTAATTTTTAGTAAGTTTGTGGCAGCCTTTTTAGCGGCATTGGCTTACCGCTACAGTCGGCGAGAAATGCTGGTGATGTGGTCCCTATCCATGCCACAGGTCGCCGCGACTTTAGCTGCCACTCTGGTTGGTTATCGAGCAAACCTCCTGACTGAAGATATTCTCAACAGTGTGATTGTCTTAATGCTGGTGACCTCGACGCTGGGTCCCATTATCACTTCCCGCTATGCGCCAGAATTAACGGTGGAACCAGAGTTGGACCCAGAGGGCATAGTGGGTTCCCTTAACTGGGATGAGGCAGAAGAGCGCTTTTTTACGGTCGTAGTGCCTGTTCATAATCCAAAAACGGAACGCTACTTAATCGAACTGGCAGCCCTTTTGGTGCGCAACTATCCTGGGCGAATTGTGCCCCTATCGGTTGCTTCCGGGCATACGCACATGAATGATGCTCAAATTACGACGGCTTTGAGACGAAGCCAGTCACTTCTGGCAGTTGCAGTAGAGTTAAGCCGGGAGGTGGGCGTTGAAGCCGAACCCTTGATTCGGATTGATGACAGCATTGCCCAGGGAATTAACCGTGCCAGCCGAGAGCAAAATGCCAGCCTGGTAGTTATGGGTTGGGGGCGGCGGACAGGGCTGCAAGCTCGATTATTTGGCAACGTCATTGACAGCGTGCTCTGGGGATCCCATTGTCCGGTTGCCATTTCCCGGTTACTCGAGTCTCCCACCACTGTGCAGCGTATCTTGGTGCCGTTGGAGAATCTGACACCGCGATCGCTCTGGGTGACGAGGTTTGCTCATGTATTAGCAGAGGCAATTCAGGCAAAGGTCACCTTGCTGCACGTCTTTGATCCGATGGCATCTAACCGATTGACTAGTCGTGTTGGCGACCCAAAAATTGCCTGGACAAAGTCTCAATTGGAACTAATGGCAAGCAAGGTGTCGCCAAACTCGATGCCACAGATTGAGATTCAGACTGATGATGATGTGGTAAGGGCGATAGCCACCGCTGCCAATGACCACGATCTGGTCATCCTATGTTCTTCCCATCGTCGCACCAGTGCAGGTGGACTGGCGGTCAGCGACGTTACCAGCCAAATTGCTGAACGATTAACCTGCTCAATCATCATGCTGGGTGAACCTTACACAGGGCTAACTCCCAGCCTACTCAGTATTAATAAAACAAAAGCGATGCGGATACGGCGATCGCCTGGCTAACCTGGGACCCACAGGCGGACATTTAGATACGCTGACCTACTTCGTACTCCGAACTCCGCCCTAAAAGAACACTAGTACAGCAAAACGAAGGTTTTGTAAGGGGTGAAGGGGTGGAACCCCTTCTTGGGGGCGAATCCCCCAAACCCCCATGTTGCAAAATTTAGTGTTTACAACACTAGTGCCGATAGCTTGAGTCAACGAACCTGCCCATCTGGCATCATTGCTCCCATCAACTGGGATTGCACCCAGGTTGCACCGTGGATCTCAGCCTGCCGCAAATCTGCCCCCCTCAAGTCTGCGCCTGTCAGTTCAGCAAATATCAGCGTGCTTCGCTTCAAATCAGCCTGCCGCAAATTTGCCTGCATCAAACCCGCGCCACTTAAATTTGCTTCCCTTAAATCAGCGTTCTGGAGATTTGAATTGACTAAATTAGCCAAACTTAGATCAGCCTGCGACAACACGGCATCCGCTAAATTACATCCTTCTAGATTTGACTCACTAAGCTTTGCCTGACTCAAATTTGCGCCCTGAAGATGCACTCCTTGCAAATCCTTCCCAGCCAGATCCGCCCCCCTCAAATCACAAGCTCGGCATTCCTTCATGGTCAGCAGCCAAAGCACACGAACCTCACGCTGCTGCGAAAGCACCACACCCGCTACAACCACCAACCCCAAAATAATGAAAATTCTTGGCTTCACAGTGCTAGGACTTTTAGATAATAGGTATCAGGAGTGAAGTGAGGAGTTTTCGCCTTCCAACTCAAAACTCTCAACTCAAAACTCTCAACACCCCTCTAACCCTTTCTCCATCTCTTCCCATGCTGTCACAAGTGTTTATTACTTGCCGGAAGGCTTGCATACTAATGTTGGTGGTACTGTTACTGTGGTTGATTCCTGGTCAGTCAGCAACCAGTCTGGCACAGGAATCACTCACTTCGACAAATGGTTCAGGTTCAGTTGCAGAACAGTTAGTGATCAATCGTTCAGGGCTTGATCCCAACAATATTCCATCGGAGAAGGTGAGCCAGTTTGTCCATGCCTGTTTACAGGTTGTGGCTCTGATTGAGCGAAGAGAAGGTCAACTTCAGGGAGCAGAAACTGAGTCAGAATCCCTCCGAATTGAGCAGGAAATTGAGGCAGAAGCCCTGGCAATTATTGAAGAAGCTGGTTTAACTCACCAGGAGTATCTACAACTGCTGGGTTTGGCAAATACGGATCCTGAGTTTGGGGAACGTATTGCTATTCAACTTCAGGAGGCAACTAGCTGAGGGGGAGTTGAGAGTTGAGTGAAGAATTGAGAGTGAAGAGTTGAAATCCTAAAACAAATGGCTAAAGCCCAGCAACCGGGAGCAGCATAAGTTCCGCTGATACCTGAGACACTTCGTTAAAAGTCAGGTATGTTAAGTAGCTATCCGATAGACTTACAGCATAAATTGAGAAGCCTGGATGACTAGTATCGTGTCGGTTTCGCGCACAGAGTTAGCTCAACGTCGGCAAAAGCTCCGCTTTCGCCGACGAGTCAGGTTTTTTCAAACGGTTTGGAGACTGCTGGCAGTAAGTGGCTTGGCAGGTGGTTTGTTTTGGGTTGCCAGCTTACCAGCCTGGGTGATTCGTCGTCCAGAACAGGTCACTATTGAGGGAAATCATTACCTACCAGCGCAAACGATTCAGGCACTGTTGCCAATTCCCTATCCTCAGTCTCTACTGCGGGTGGAACCCCAGCAGATAGTTGATACATTGAAGGTAAAGGCACCGATCGCAGACGTGGCAATCAATCGGCGGCTATTTCCCCCCGGTCTAGTGATTCAGGTGAAGGAACGGTTTCCGGTGGCGATCGCGGTTCAATCTGTCCCTGATCCCCGTTTGGTGGCCCAGAATACCCCCACCCCTCAAAGCACAAAAGCTAAGGGCGCTGCACCAACAGCAGGTTTGCTCGATGAAAAAGGGCTGTGGATCCCCTTAGAGCTTTATACCTCGCTAGATCAATCCTTGAAAATGCCCTCTCTAAAGATTATTGGTAATTTTCAGCAGTATCGTCCCTATTGGTCAAAATTTTATCAGGAGGTCAGCAACAGTCCAGTCAAAATTTCTGAGATTGACTGGCGAGATCCTACGAATTTAATTCTCAAAACGGATCTGGGGATTGTGCATCTCGGTTCCTACGATCCTCAATTCACCCATCAACTCAGCGTCTTAGACCAAATGCGAAAACTCAAGTCCCACCCAAGTTTTAGTCAAATCGCTTACATTGATTTACGCGATCCAGATGCTCCAATCGCCCAAATGACTCAATCTAAAGACCCGGTAAAATCAGACACTCCATAGCTTTACCAGTATGAGAACATTAAAAGCCGACACTAGGCGGGTTTAATTCAATTGCTTCGATTAGTCAGATTGAAATAGACGTTTCAAGCTGTTGCAAATCTGGCGTTAATGTTGGTTTTTTGAAAAACTTACCCTATAGTTGACAAGGTCTAGGGTTGATAAGGTCGAAATACCCAATTCCAATTCTGGCGACACTTGAATACTTATGACGCTTAATAGTAAACTTGGCTCCTATTCCATGACGCTTAATAATAATTTAGACCACGCCCACGACGGCTCCCACCCAGAAGAACAATCTGAATTTTCAACAGCAATGAACGCTTCTAATCCCTTTGGCAACTCCGGACTACACTTAAGTCAATCTTCAAGTACAAAAGGTATGCCTGGGGAAGAATCAAGGAGTGGTGAAATTGTGCCAAGTAGCGTAGCCAAGATTAAGGTCATTGGTGTGGGTGGTGGCGGCGGTAATGCAGTCAACCGCATGATTGCGAGTGAAGTGTCAGGGGTCGAGTTCTGGTCAATCAATACCGATGCCCAGGCATTGACCCATGCTTCAGCTCCTCACCGGCTGCAAATGGGACAAAAGTTGACGCGCGGTCTGGGTGCGGGTGGTAATCCGGCGATCGGACAGAAGGCAGCAGAAGAATCACGGGATGAAATTGCAAACGCCCTGGAAAACGCTGATCTGGTATTTATTACCGCTGGTATGGGTGGCGGTACCGGTACAGGGGCGGCTCCCATTGTGGCAGAAATTGCCAAGGAAATTGGGGCATTGACGGTTGGCGTAGTAACCCGTCCATTTAATTTTGAAGGTAGGCGGCGCACCAGTCAGGCAGAGGAAGGGATTGCTGCCTTACAGAGCCGGGTCGATACTCTGATCATCATTCCGAACGACAAGCTGTTGTCGGTAATTTCGGAGCAAACCCCTGTACAGGAAGCGTTTAGGGTTGCCGATGATATTCTGCGCCAGGGAGTTCAGGGTATTTCAGATATCATCACTGTACCTGGTTTAGTGAATGTTGACTTTGCGGATGTCCGGGCTGTCATGGCAGATGCTGGTTCAGCCTTAATGGGGATTGGTGTTGGCTCAGGCAAATCCAGGGCAAGGGAAGCGGCAATGGCATCGATCTCGTCTCCCCTGCTAGAGTCTTCCATTGAGGGAGCCAGGGGAGTGGTTTTCAATATTACCGGAGGTCACGATCTGACGCTGCATGAGGTGAATGCTGCCGCAGAAATTATTTATGAAGTCGTCGATCCCGAAGCCAACATTATCTTCGGCGCGGTATTGGATGAGCGCTTGCAGGGTGAAATTCGGATTACAGTGATTGCTACAGGATTTACAGGCGATGTCCGTCCATCCAGTCTTTCCAAGCCGACGAGTATGCGTCGAGTTGCCCCACCTCCCGTAGGCTCTCCTCCGCCCCCTTCTCCCACCCCTGAACCTAAAGGAAGACCTCCTGGGCTGGATATTCCAGAATTCCTCCAGCGGCGGCGTCCACCTCGTTAAGGGTTGCCAGGAGATTCCCAGATAAAAAATACTTATCACTCTTTTAGGATAGATTAGCGTGGACTAACCTATCCTTTTCAGCTCTGGTTTTTTCTTTCTTATAGCTATAGCCATATCTGTCAGGAAAAGGGGCTTCAGCCCCCCCTTGTTGCTATTCAGTCCAGCTTGAGCGCGTTGGCTGGGACTTCATCCCAGGACTGGACTGTTCGCAGGCGGGCGATCCAACCATCGGTTCGTTGTTGTTCAGTTAATCTTTCCTGAAATGATTGGTGGCATTCTTGTGCCATCTCTTCATCGCAGCAGGCAATGCAGGAATAGAGAATTCCCGATGGATCCAATTGTTCATTCACCCAGATCAACATGGTGCCCCTTTCGATAGTTCAACCGTTCAAGCAAAGCGTTGCAGTAACTTTCAGCATAGTGCTGTCCTGAAATCAACGAAAATTCTTAAGGGACTTTTCAGAAACTTTTAGCTGTCGTTATTAGGGTTATACCAATTCTTTTTGAAGCTGCACAGAAGAAAGCTTGATAGACAAGGGGCTTAAGCCCCTTGTTAAGTGCTAACTCATATTGAACTGGTATGACACCGTTTTTCTAGCTCAATAAGCCATAGAAATTGCCTACAAACGTGAAATCCGTAGAACATTTAGGGACTGCTCGTTCAATGGCTCGCCCATCAGTCCGCATTGATGCGATGAGTGCTCGATTACTGATTTACAAGTTCAGCTAAAGCGCTCCCTGTTACTCGACAGGTTCGCCAGTCTGGGAGTATATCAGCCCCCATTCGTTCGTAAAAGGAAATAGCAGGTTCATTCCAGTCCAGTACGCTCCACTCCAGTCTTCCACAGCCTTCAGCCATTGCCCGCTGTGCCAGATAAGATAGTAAGCTTTTGCCAATTCCCCGCCGCCGAAACTCAGGCAATACAAACAGGTCTTCCAGGTAAATTCCTGGCTTGGTCAGAAAAGTAGAATAGTTGTAGAAAAATAAGGCAAATCCGGCTGGTTCTTTCCCATACTCTGCCAAAATGGCTTCTGCATAAGGACGGGAACCAAAAAGATGTTCTTTCAATAGTTCCTCATTGCCTGTCACAGCATGGGTAAGCTTTTCGTACTCTGCCAGTGCTTTTACCAACCGAAATAGAGCCGGAATATCAGTTTGGGTTGCTGAACGCAGGATGACTTGAGTATTGGTATGGGTCATGGGTAAGGGGTCAGTAGTTTTGAGTTTTTTCCTGTAGGATGCGGAAGACTCCATCGTGGTTGTCAGGTGTAATCACTGATTTAGTCCAGTTACCATCGTCAATCACAATGCAGCGAGTTTTAGAAGGACGTTTTGGGTCGAGATGAAACCATTCTGGTGACAAACCCATGCCCCAGATGCGCCCTGATCCCGTCCAAAAACTGATCGATTCTTCGTTAATGTGACGAATACTCGTGTAGGGAATCCGCTTGCTACCGATCGGAAAGTAGTACCAGTGAATCGTTAAAGCATCATCATCGCAAACAATATAGTCGTCTTCGTATAGGATACTCATGGCGATCGCTGCTTAGTTTTCTTAACTAGACCGTTATAGACCATCATCCTCCGTTTACAGATATTTGGAGAGTGGCTGATAGGTTTGCCATGTAAACTCCTCAGTCTTCGATCAACACCAATGAACCGTGCAATTGACATCTTAATTTTGTCCAATGGACCTGGGGAACTGGCAACCTGGGTAAAACCCGTTGTCAAAACCCTACGGCAGCGGTTGGGCAACGATCGCGACCAGGTGCGTATTTCCGTTGTCCTGTCTCCCTGTGCCAATGCCAGTGGACAGGAAGCGGCGATCGCCCATTGTTTTCCAGAAGTTGACCGTGTGCAAGGAGCCGCCGATTTTTTGCAGTTTTTGCTGTGGGGAAAGACGGCTGAAAATTGGGATTGGCGGCAAAAAGGTGTGGTGCTGTTTTTGGGGGGTGACCAGTTCTTTCCAGTGGTGATTGGCAGACGACTGGGCTACCGCACGGTCGTATACGCAGAGTGGGAAGCCCGCTGGCATCGGTGGATAGACCGATTTGGCATCATGAATGAAGCTGCCGCTACCCGTGTAGATAGAAAACTTGCCCACAAGTTTACGGTTGTGGGGGATTTAATGGCAGAGGCAGGGGGAGAGGAGGCAGAGGAGCAGGGCAGGGGCGCAGAGGGGGGGGAGGAAGGAGAAGGAGAGGGGGCAGAGAAAACCCTAAACCCATTCACAACCAACAACCAGCCGCGAACAACGAATCGGTCTACCCCACACCCGGCAACCCAGGCGCGAGTAAAGGTTTCATCTTCTCTAATTGGGATTCTGCCTGGGTCGAAACCGATGAAGTTGATGTTGGGTGTGCCTTTGACACTGGCGATCGCGGAGAAAATTCATCAGGCGCGTCCAGACCTGCACTTCGTTATGCTGGTTGCACCGACGCTCAATCTGCAAAACCTCGCAAAGTATGGAGACCCACTCTACAATCCCAACATTCGTCGATTTGGTTGGGCGGAAGCCAGTCTCAGAGAGGCTGATTCTGCATCGGGTTTGCCGTTTCTGGAAACGGGGTCTGGTTTGCAGGTGGAGTTGTGGACACCATTTCCTGCCTATGAAGTGCTGTCCCGTTGTTCACTCTGTCTGACGACTGTAGGTGCCAATACAGCAGAATTGGGGGCGCTGGGAGTTCCCATGATTGTTCTGCTGCCAACTCAGCAGATGGATGTGATGCGAGCATGGGATGGGTTACCAGGCTTGCTTGCCAATTTGCCGGGAGTGGGTTCACTGTTTGCTAAAGGCATTAACTGGCTGGTGTTGCGGCAGGGCAAACTGTTGGCGTGGCCCAATATCTGGGCAAAAGAAGAAATTGTGCCGGAACTGGTTGGCAAATTAGAGCCTGAGCAGGTGGCTGCGATCGCTCTGGACTATCTCAATCATCCCGATAAGCTCCGCCAGGTTCAGACAAATCTGCGTCAGGTACGAGGGCAGGCTGGTGCGGCTGAAAAGCTGGTGCAGCTTGTTTGCCAGGAACTGGGGTTGGGGTGAGGGGGCGGGTGGTGGAAGTTTTGAGTTTTGAGTTAGGCGATTTCGCAAAAACAGCTATAACTTTTCCTTAGAAATTGCCTTAGAGGATGTTTATTCTCCACCTTTTACTGCTCCCTCGTAAACCCATACCCGGCATCCTAAAAAATTTCTAAGGAGAGGGCATAATCTTCTGGCTGGCGAGAAGACAGCTCGATCACATAATCCCCTGCCATGGGAAGTCTCCCCTGCCAGTCTTTAGAATTGGTCGTGCTGCCCCCAATTCTCTGCCCATCGGGGGCGATCGCGCTCAAGCTAACACTTCCCTGCAATACTTTGAGTGCCAGAATTTGTCCTTGCTGCGCTCTGATTAAATAGCGCCGGACTTGTTTAGGGGCAATCCGTCCAGTTACCGTTGTTCCCGACGTTCCACGGGCAAAGGAGACTCGGTGCGTTTGTCCCTCTGTTGGGCGAGAGAGGGGAGACATTGCCACATCCAAAGAATAGGCACCAGAACCCGTGACCTGAATCAGGTATTGATCATCCGCTGGTAGCACCCCCGTCCAACTCTGGGTTCGGTAAGCGGCTTCATCAATTCCTTCCTGGTTAGAACGCAGGAGGTTCATTGTCACCCCCTCTCCTTCCAGGGAAGCCGTCATAATTTGACCCTGTGCTCCCTTAAGGACATAAGGCTGCAATTCATTGCCTTCCAGCTTGCCCTGGACTAGCGTAGAGATTTTGTCAGGAGGAAACTGGACCGGCTGAGGCGGTCTACTATTGACGGCTTTACCAGGGCTGCTATCGGAACCTGATAAGCTATCGGCAGGAGACTTAAGGGCTGAACTACTGGAATTAATCCCTTGAGAATCGAGGATGCGAGAGGCTTCCGATGCCGGTAGCTTTGCCCCCGAAACCCATACTTCATTGGTATTCGAGTTTCTGGTCCAGGTGCGCCAGACCACCGGGACGGCAACTCCCATTGCAATCAAAAAGGTGGCAGCCATTGCCAGCGGCATGGTTCCGCCTATTCCTCTGCGGATATTGCGAGGACGTTTTGGGGACTCTATTTCTGATAAGGGGGATGGGGAAATAGGGGGTTGCAGTGAAGACGAATAGGAGACAACAGGTTGAGTCGATTTGCCTGATGGATGGGTGTTTAAGGAGATAGGGGGGGAGTACCGAGCAGGGTCGCCAGACGATGACGGCAACAAAGTACTTTGTTGGGAGGGGTTAGCTGGCAGCGCAGCTAAAACTTCACGGGCAGACTGGAAGCGATCGCCCGGATAAACCGCCAGCATTTTCCTGAGTAAACTACCCAACCCTTCACTGATGGTGGCATGGGACTGCCAGCGCCAGGTCAAGGTCTGGCTATCCAGCAGGGATTGAGGTTCTCGTCCGGTCAGGAGTGCCAGACAGGTTGCTGCCAGTGCATAGAGATCGCTATTGGGATAAACTTTACCCGTTTGTAATTGCTCTGGTGGTGCATAACCCACTTTACCGACACGGGTTGCAGCCGACATCAGGGGCCAATGGCTGGTTGCCTCCTTCACCGCACCAAAATCGATCAACACAGGTAAACCTGCTTCCGGCAGAGTTTCTATCGGCACAAGCTCTGTTGCTGCCTGGGGTTGCAAAATGATGTTTTCGGGCGTAATGTCCCGGTGAACGATATCGCGATCATGGATATAGGTCAGAACAGGCAGCATATGCTTGAGGAAGTGCATCACCTCCGCTTCTGAAAAAGCCTGCCCCTGTTGTTTGCGATCGCTGAGCAGTTTTCGGTAGGTTTGCCCCTGAATATAATCTTGAACCAGAAACAGCCGTTGTTCGTCCTCAAATGATGCCCAAAAGCGTGGGATTTGCGGATGCTGAATCTGGTAGAGAATGCTGGCTTCCCGCTGGAATAGAGTTTTGGACTTTTCAACGAGGGAGGCATCCTGATAAGGCACCAAAAATTCTTTAATGACGCAAGGCTCATCAAACCGTTCCTGGTCAAGCGCCAGATATGTGCGCCCAAACCCCCCCTGACCCAGAACCTGCTGGATCACGTACCGTTGACGCAGAACTGTCCCCACTGCAATTGGGAGCACCATTTTTGACTATCTTCCGCGAGTAAAATGTCAGGAAATATCACACCTAACCCGACGATTATGACTCACAAACCAGATTTCCTTCTGTAGGGGGATACCCCCCAGCAGGTCTTGCTGTAAAGCAGGACGAATTGAGCCTTCGTGTCACTTCGTCCTGCTCTACATTCATTTTTGGAATTAGCAATGCCCCCAACACAACCCATTAAAGGACAAATTGGGGCATGACCTCGGCAGCGGTAAAAATGCCATAGATGCCCCGGCGGTGAAGCCCAATACCAGTTTTAAGATAGCCAAACGCAGGACCACAGACGTTGGCTGCCATACTTGTTTCATCCCCCAGGGTAAAGGTGTGGGTAGAAATTTTGCCTTCAAAGGTGCGCCCAGTGACCTGCACATTCGTACTGAGTGGTTTTTTCGGATTGCGGGTATCGACCACGCCGCCGACTGTGATGCGATCGCGGGGGCAAATCCCCAACCGCTCGATCATCACATCATCCGCATGTTCCATGTTTTCCAGGGTAATCAGTCCATTGGTTTGATCTAGCAGGGCTTCTACTTCCGCATCAGTCATCGCCCTTGCCTGTTCAACTGTGTAACCCGGCAGATGACCAATGTCTTCCCGCACTGTTGCCCGATAAGCTTCCCAGTTTGCAATTCCCACTCCAAAGGTAATTTTAACCCTGTGAATTTCGCTGTAGCTCTGGGCTGCCAGCGCCGCAGCGGCAGTCAACAAGCCAGGAGTCGCCCCACAGCCAGTCATATAGGTAATCCCAGCCGCTTGTAGTTCCTCTCCCATACCCAACAGTTGCTCGACCGCACTGGTTCGTTTAATCGCATCAACCAGTACACCCCGCCAACCCGACTGGATAAACTGTCGCGCCACCGATGCCATGAAGGTATTAGGCAAATTGGGCAATGCCAGAAAATATCCATCGACTGAGGCACCCTCAATTAGTTCTTCAATGCTGTGGCTACTTAAAATCCCCCCTGGGTCAAGATAGCCCAGCGAACCTTGAGTTTGATAAACCGTGATGCAGGTATCGGGGTCTAGTCCCGCAGCACTGTAAACATAGCCTTTTCGATCCGCCGCCGCAACCAACTGCATTTCTTGTTTCGGCGCTAAAACTCTGGCTGCCGCCTGCCCTAGCCCACCAAATCCCAAAACGCCCAGCCTTAAAGGCAGTGATTGAGGCGATGAAGTAGGGTCAGACAGATTGGTTGCGTGCTCTTTATTCATACCGAAATTTACCATGCGCAAGTTGAACAGACCTTATATTATCTAACCAATTTCCACCCAATCACTCCCAGGGCTGAGGCAAGCCCTGGCAAACTCGATTTATAAAGATTTACAAAGCTAAATTCCTTCGATTGATTTAACTTGACGGCTGCTCGAAGTTAAGCGAAACTGTCAAATAATTGAGCGTGTGATCAGCAGTTTGACTCTTTTTGTAAAGTATTAACTCGTAATGATTCGAGTAGTTAAACTGAATAAATCAAGTTAGGTAAGAAAAGTGGAGTGGCTCTCGGCAGCACTCGAGTCACTTAACGATTTCCGACCATAGTCCGCCGGGTTTTTAGCTTCTGTTCAATTCATATCAGTAAAAAGCATGGAAACGCTTGAGTTTATTATTTATCCTGATGGTCGCGTTCAGGAGAAAGTAACTGGAATCGTTGGTACTTCCTGTGCGGAAGTGACGGCGGCAATTGAAGCTCAGCTAGGTTTGGTGCTGATTCAGGAACCGACTTCTGAATATTTTGCCCAAGAAGCTCACCAAACCGCAGTGGCATCTGCGCAAACTACGTTCAGCGAGTGGTAAGTTTTCTAGTTTTTAATTCATCTCTGTTTGTTAAATTTATCCTCTCTTGTTAAGAACCACCATGTCACACTTTAGCCAAATCAAAACCCAAATTCGTAATCTCACTTCTCTCCAATTAGCCCTAAACGATCTGGGGGTCGATTGGAAGGAAGGTCCCTGTTCAGTGCGCGGTTATCGCGGACAGACTCAAACGGCTCAAGTCGCGATTGAACAGCCCAACGGCTACGACGTTGGTTTTAGCTGGAACGGTAGTGAATATGAGCTGATTGCTGATTTACAGTTCTGGAACCAGGATTTGACGGTGGATCGTTTCCTCAGCCGGGTGACTCAACGCTATGCTTACCACACGGTTCTCAACGAAACTTCCGAGAAAGGGTTTCAAGTGGCTGAAGAGCAGCAAAATAAGGATGGTTCCATTCGTTTGGTCTTGCAACGCTGGGGTGCGTAATGTCTGAGGCTTCCTTGCCTGGATCGGGTGAACTGACCACGACGATCGCGTCTGAACTGACTGATGAGCAGAACCGAACTGGGCTAGAGCCTGAGCTGGGAGGATTTCTTCGGGATGCTCCTGAGCGAACTGGGTTGGAGCCAGAGTTAGGGGGTGCTTTTAGGCAGCGAGGAGTTTATGTCGATGAACCTACTTGCATCGGCTGCAAGCATTGTGCCCATGTGGCTCGTAATACGTTTTATATTGAGCCAGACTATGGACGTTCCCGCGTGGTTCGCCAGGATGGAGATTCGGATGATCTAATTCAGGAAGCGATCGATACCTGTCCGGTTGATTGCATTCACTGGGTTGGTTACGCCGAATTGAAGCAGTTGGAAGAGGATCGCAAGTACCAGGTGATTCCGGTAGCGGGTTTTCCGGTTGATCCGGCACTGGTAAGCAGAGAGCAGCGCAACCGCCGTCTCAAGGTGAAGCAGAAGCGGAAATAAGTTTGATCAAAGTTAGTTTGATCCGTTAGTAACTAAAGGAAAGATGGCAGGGGTCTCTTGAAGAGGCCCCTTTTTAGTAATCCACAAATCCACAACAGCAAGGCTACTCAGGAAACGTCTGGACTTTACCATCGGGACTTAATACGAGACGGATTTTGGCACTGGGTTTGGTTTTAAGGGGAGAGACAAACGGTTCGCCAACCAGGGGAATGCCAGTGCGATCGACGTAATCACCTGCGGTTTGTCCCAGGGGTAGAATTTGCTGGACGGAGCCATTTTGATTAATTACCAGAGTGTACTCAATGGTCTGGGTTAATCCTTCGGGGGGAGTCCAGCGCTGTTGGAAATACTGGCGGACTTCTGCTACTTGGGGAATGGTGTCGAATGCAGTACTGTTTTGGGCCGGGGCTGATAGCGCACGCGGGGCTTGGGAGCTAGCTAGTCCGGGAGATTCTGAACTCGCAGATCGCCGCGCAACTGGATTATCCCCAAGCTCAGGCTTTAATGCGGGGGCAGGCGCAAGCGCGATTCCTTCTCCCGTTTCGTCGAGGGTAATCGAGTTTTGAGCGGCAGCTTCAGAGCGATCGCGGCGTTCCAGAGCCGAACTGGGAGCTATTGGCTGGGACTCTCCCAGATTGACGTTGGGACTGGGTGGAATCACAGGTGATACGGTTACCGTTGGCAGGGAAGGGGTGGAAGGAACCGTTGCCCCTGGAGTCGGGGGAGGTGGCAATGATTGCTTTGAAGCCACGGGTGGGGTTGCATTCTCAGTCACCGTGGGAGGAAGTTGGTTGGCAATGGTCTGATCGCGGCTAGTTGCTCCCTGGCTCATGATTGCTGGTTCCGGGGTGCTGCTGGACTCATCAAATAGCTTCACCACTGATGTAGAAAGACCTACCACGACCAAACCTATGGCTGCAACCTGTGCCCAGGCAGGGGAAGATTTTAACCAACCGCTTCGTGCCGGTTGCAGGTTTGGCAATGCCACAATCTCGCTCGCGTATTCATCCAGGGCATTTGCCAGGTCAAACAGTTGTAAGGTACTGAGAAGAGTCATCGAACCCGTTTCTTCCGTTGCCAGTGAACCCAACCGTAGATTGTGGGATAGCAATCCCTGGGGCTGAAGGGAAATTCCTGCCCCATTAGGCTGGGGCGATCGCCCAACCGCATCGTGAACGGCTGTTTCGGGTAACGGAGCGATCTCCGCCTTAGAGGACACCGAAACCAATTCACCAATTCGATTCGGCGACTGTTCCAGAAAATGCTGTACATAGCTGGAAACCGCTTCACACAACGCCTCTAACTGGACGCGATCGCCTCTTACAGTGACCCATTCGTCTTTCGATAGTTTGGGGTCATCCAGGCTCAGTTGAAACCGCAGGTTCTTCACAACCGGTTGCGCCATCCAGCGAGACAGCGGCGAATGATTCCCAATGATCTCCAGGGTGCAGGTCGGAGGGGTATATCGTCGCAAAACTGAGTGAGGCATGGGCAATATCGAGTAATGGGAATAGGGAGGGGGAAAAGTTATGAGTTGAGAGTTGAGAATTAAAAGTTTTGAGTTGGAGAAGGTAAGAGATCAGTCATGGGGCAGTCGGTTCTTGACACCTGGCACCTAACACCTAACACTTCTAACCCCTAACTCCTGCTTCCTTTGCCCGATCCATTAATGCCAACCAGAGGCGGCGGGGTCCGTTGCTGGCGCTGTAAAACAGCAAATCGATCAGGAGTTTCAAGCCAAGGTGAGTTAGAGCTTCCGGAGAGGTATGATCACCGTCTTCCATCCGCTCCTGGTAGGTATTGTTGAAGCTATCGAGGTAGTCTCCCAACAGAGCAGACTGATGGGGTTCCCGGTTTTGTTCTGTCATCTGTTCGAGCAGGGTAACGGCACGGCGAATCAGTTCATGGTGCTGTCGAGCCAGGGAGCAGCAAATTAAGACCAGTGCCCGTGCTTCTTCCACATCCAGTTTTTTACGTCCGCCCTGTCCTTTACGCAGGGGGCTAGACTGGCGTAAACGCCAGAGAGAAACCCGATCTGCCACTAACGATTCCAGGTTCAGTTCAGTCGCAGCTTGAAGCATGGCTTCGGAGCCAATGCCTGCCAGCGCTTCTAAAGCCAGGAGCACCAGGTCGAGCTGGGCTTTGATATTGTCTAACTGACTCGGATCAGGCTGGTTAGTCAGGGAAAGGGATTGAATTGAGGCGATCGCGGGCGACTTCACGGTAGTGGTCATAAAGTTAACAATAGGAGACAAACCGGGGCTTGGTTTACTGGTTACCTGTCTTGAAACAGACTAAAGAAGCCGTGCATATGTTTCCGTAAAGATTTTTTCATACATTTTAGAAATCAACATCCTCCTGATGGGTCACTGTAGGTCAAGACCCAATTTTTATCTCAGAAGTAAAATTTGAGTCAGGAATAGACTAAGTGCCGCACTACCGATAGGGACAGTCAGATTGTCAATCCCATACTTCGAGAAGGCTTCTAATCCCGTTGCCAGAGAAGCGACCAAAAAAGAAATTGCCCAAATCTCCCAACGCCCCCCGTAAACTCCTAGCAAAACCAGGCTACTTACCCCATAGCTGACGACGAACATTGCCAGCGATCCTTCCCAACTCTTGGACATGCCCCACACTTTATAGGGATGCTTACCTAGTCGCTGACCCACCAGAGCCGCCAGCCCATCTCCCCAGGTCATGACCAGCACCCCTAAAACGGCATGGTGGTATTGCTGGATTGTCCAAAACCAAGCTACCAGGATACCAATACTGATTGCATAGAAAAAGGTACCCAGACTCTTGCGTCCCACCCCATTGATGCTGGGCAGAATGGGTACCTGGTAAGACAGAAAGGCGATCGCCCCAAATACGACGGAAGCCCCTATCCCTACCCAGGCAGGGATTTTTAACCACCAGGCAAGCAAAATGACATTACCTGTGCCAATGTGAACCACTTTACGCGCCACTTCCGAGCCAGCAGAGGTATGGCGGTATAGCCATTCTGCCAGTAGCCCAATCGTACCTAACCAGGCTCCGGCAATAACGAGGTGGAGCCAGAGGGGCGCATCAACAAACCAGGACAGGAGGGACATCGGCGCAAATAAACACGGTACAAGTAGAGACCATAGGGGGAGTTAGTTGTCTCACCGCTATGCATCTTGTTTTATTATCCCGCCTGAAGTGATCCCCGATGGCGGAAAGAACCATTTTGGAGCTGGTGGAACTTTTGTATACTAAGGTCTACGTTGTTGTGCCTGGTTTATGACTTCCCCAGTTCCCAGCATTCAATTTTTTGAGGGTCTTTCGGAGGAACTTGATGGCGTTAGCTTGCGCCGTAATCGTTCAACGGGTGCCCGGAGTGTACTGATGGTCTTCCGCCAATTGAAAGCCATCGAGCATTTCAACAGCTTTCGGAATCGCTTTTCTAACGCGATGTGCTTAAGCGACGATGAAGGGGAAATTCAGGTTGAACCCTCGTCGGTAAAGTTTTATTTTGGAGGTCCAGAGGGAGATGAGTTGGAGCGGATGGAGTGTCGCTTTGACATCGACCAGGATGAGCACTGGGAACGCTTCATGCGATTCATGAACCGCTATGCTGAAGCAAATGGCATGGCCTATGGAGAACCAGAGCCAAAAGGCGATGAGTAAAGCATTGAACTCTACTCATCCTTTAAGTACTGATAACTAATCCAAATAACTCATGAAAATAGCCATTACAGGGGCAACAGGATTCGTTGGTAGCCGCTTAGTCGAGCGGTTGCAGCAAGAGGGGCATCAGATGATCGTTCTGACCCGTAACTCAGCTCATGCAGAGCGGGTATTTCCCAAATCCGCTTTCCCAACTGTAGAAATTGTGGTTTACACGCCCACTGAAGCAGGGGATTGGCAGCAGGCGATTTCGGGTTGTGATGGCGTGGTTAATCTGGCAGGGGAACCCATTTCTGAGCGCTGGTCGCCTCAACACAAGCAAGGGATTTTGAACAGCCGCAAACTGGGGACTCAGAAGGTTGTGGAAGCCATCACCCAGGCAAATCCTAAACCGCAAGTATTAATCAATGCTTCCGCAATTGGTTATTACGGTACCAGTGAAACTGCCACCTTTGACGAAACCAGTCCAAGTGGAAATGATTTTTTAGCTAAGGTCTGCCAGGAATGGGAAAGCGAGGCACAGAAGGTCACTAGCGCTGGAGTGCGGCTGGTCATTTTACGATTTGGAGTCGTTCTGGGGATGGGGGGCGCGATCGCCAAAATGCTTCCTCCCTTTAAATTGTTTGCCGGGGGTCCCATTGGGACGGGTAGACAATGGTTTTCCTGGATTCATCAGGAAGATCTGGTCAGTTTGATCCTCTGGGCATTGACTCAGCCAGGGATGGAGGGCATTTATAACGCTACCGCTCCCAATCCAGTTAGAATGACCGAATTTTGTACCACAATGGGGCAGGTTTTGAACCGACCCTCCTGGTTACCCGTACCCGGTTTTGCCCTGGAGGCACTATTAGGGGATGGGGCAAAAGTGATCCTTGAAGGGCAGCAGGTGTTACCTAAACGGACTCAGTCAACCGGGTTTCAGTATCAGTACTCGACCGTACAGCAAGCATTGAAACAAGTTTTGAGCAGTGAGGGCTGAAATTGTGATCTCAACGGTTATGGTCACGGTTCCGGCTACCACGGCTAATCTGGGACCCGGATTTGATTGCCTGGGGGCTGCCTTGACTCTCTGCAACCAGTTCACATTTTCTCCCCTATCCTCGGCAGAAACAGCCGTTGAGATAGTAGTCAATGGTGTTGAAGCAGAACAGGTCAAGACAGATCGCAGCAATCTGGTCTATCAAGCATTTACCCGATTTTATGATTGCCTCAATCAATCTCCACCCCCGGTTCAGATCACGATTCAGTTAGGCGTACCGCTGGCAAGGGGGTTGGGCAGTTCGGCAACGGCGATCGTGGGTGGTCTGGTGGGTGCCAATGTGCTAGCCGGTTCTCCCATGAGTCAGGCAGCGATTATGCAAATGGCGATCGCGATCGAAGGGCACCCGGATAATGTGGTTCCCGCATTGCTAGGAGGATGCCGATTAGCCGCAACTGATAGGGATGCTAGTTGGGAAATCTGTCAGATTCCCTGGGATAGTAGCGTTGTTCCCATCGTTGCCATCCCCGATTTTGAACTCTCAACTGAGGCAGCCCGACGGGTTCTACCAGCCAGCTATAGCCGGGCTGATGCCATCTTCAACACAGCCCATCTGGGTCTGTTATTGCGTGGGTTAGAGACGGGCAACGGCAACTGGTTGAAAGTCGCCCTCCAGGATCGGATCCATCAACCCTTCCGCCAGCCGTTAATTCCCGGTTACGAATCTGTTCAAACTGCCGCAACAGGCGCAGGTGCCTACGGTATGGTCATCAGCGGAGCCGGACCCACCCTCCTGGCACTGACAACATCAGAATTTGCAGAAGCCGTTCGCTCGGCAATGGAACATGCCTGGGCAGAGCAGGGAACCAATGCCCTGGTCAAAGTCGTAGGACTGGATAACCGAGGAGCGATCGCAGAGGTGATAGCCAGATCGGGAGAGTAGGCTAAGGGATATGCCCCAAAATAAAGTACCCGCTAGAGAATCTGCTCCACGATGGATTCCCGCCTGCGCGGGAATGACGTTGGGACTTTATTAATTTGCGAGTCCCTAAGGACTGAGCACTGGACCCTGGGTATCGGGTATAAGATGCCAGCTACCGCGAACGCTCATGACTCTTAATTCTCAACTCTCAACTCCCAACTCCTCTCCCCTTCAAGCCACCCGAAACCGGGGATTCTGTTTCAAATCACTGAATTCAAAACTGTGTACCCAGTGGATGAAACCATCACTAATCAGGTCATCCCGTTGCTGTACCAGTAACGCCGTGTAGTGCGCCTTCTGCTTTACCACGACTGCACAGTATTCAGAACCGTAAATGACAGAGTGGCGAAACCCCTCCAATTGGAGAGAGGACATTAGTAGCGATCGCAGCCCCAGGGCTTGAAAAATAGTCTGTACCCAGCTCATGTTGCTGCTTTCAGAGGTGGTGTAGTATTCCTTAGGGAGTCCGTTCAAGTCAAAAATTGCTGCACCTATAATGTAATCTGCATAAGGTACAGGTGGGTTCATGGAAGAAGGCTGCAACCTGGTTTCAGTCACGGAGGGCATGCGGTTAGCTCGCTTGATACATCAGGTCTTTTGCTTTAGGGAAGGGATTAATCGGTAACCGCCCAGAAGCATCTTGCCGATCAAGCTGACCACATTATCAGCCTGAATGAAATTTTCTGACGACCTTTTCAGAAATATTGTCTGATTACTCTCGACTGCAAGAAATCTATAGCGGTTTGGCAGATGCAGTTTTTATATCTGTAGTTTAAAGAAACTGAAGATACAAACGCGACCGTAGAATCGCTCATCTACAGATCCTCCTCCCAAGGAATTGAGAATACCCTTGGTAGAACTGCGGAATCATGGCGATCGCTGGAACTCCGTCGATTTATTCCCAGTCCTAATTTTCAGGGTTGCACCAGTTCACTCTATTCTGCACCTACCTGGGGAATGATTTAAGAGTGACTTTGCGATGAATATTTACTTGAACTTTGAATTCACTGGAAAACCGCTATGCTCTCTAAACTGACTACAGTGGTCGCATTGGGTACGCTGGCAACAGCTACCAGTCTTGCCTCTGCTACTGCTGCACCATTCCCAAACCTGACCCTGTGGCAGACCACCCAGGTTCCAACCCATCGAGTTTATCAGACCACAGCTTCCAGCCAGTCAATGGAGCAGGCGGTTTTGACGCAGGTTAACCAATATCGCCGGAACCGCCGTCTCCCACCCTTAACCTTAGACTCCCGTATTAGCTCGCAGGCGCAGGCACACAGTCAGGCAATGGCAAATGGTCGTGTCCCCTTTGGTCACGACGGATTTAAACAGCGCGTTCAGGTCATTACCCGTTCGATTCCCTACGCTGGTGGAGCAGAAAACGTTTTCTACGGCATGGGTTCCCAAGATCCTGCAACCCAGGCAGTCCAAAGTTGGCTCAAAAGCCCTGGTCACCGCAAGAACATTGAGGGCAATTATGACTTGACTGGCATTGGCATTGCCCGTAATCCGAAGGGGCAGTATTACTTTACGCAAATTTTCATCAAGCGCAGGTAATGGTAGAGGCTTTCAGGGTTAGTGTGCCATCGTTTTGGGATGTGGAATAGGTAGTAGTTGGTGGTTAATGGTTAGATGGACTCTCTAGCCACTAACCACTAATTCCCCTGTACCCTATACTCTATAAGCCTATATTCTTCTTTCCTACATCCCAATGGCATCGGATAATTTTCAAATTTGCGATGGTGATCTATCAGACGAGCAACTGTCTGAGTATTTGAAGGCAGAGGCGATCGCAGTCGATACCGAAACCATGGGACTGCTGCCCCATCGAGATCGCCTTTGCCTCGTCCAAATCTGTGACCCCCAGGATCAGGTAACGGTTGTGCGGATAGCCCGTGGGCAAACCGAGGCACCTAATCTCAAACATTTGCTGGAGTCAGAAGCCACGCTCAAGGTGTTTCACTTCGCTCGATTTGACATTGCAACCCTGCGCTATCACCTGAACATTCATACCACGCCCCTGTTTTGCACAAAAATTGCCAGCAAACTTGCCCGCACCTATTCACCCAAACATGGACTCAAGGATTTGATTCACGAGTTAGAGCAAGTAGAACTGGACAAAAGTGCCCAAAGCTCTGATTGGGGGAATGCAGCCAATCTTTCCCCAGAGCAGCTTCGCTATGCGGCAAACGATGTCCGTTACCTGTTAAGTGCCCATAAAAGACTGACTGACATGTTGAAGCGAGAAGAACGCTGGGAACTGGCACAGCAATGTTTTGAGTGCCTGCCAACCCTGGCACTGCTAGATCTGATGCAGTACCAGGGAGTGTTTGATCATTAACTTGATCTTTGAAGAAGATTGCTGGTTCCGATCGCAATCAGTTGGAAACAGTAGCTTTCAGATTCCAGTTATGTACTTCAGGAACTTGAGGCGATGTTTCTGCTAGAGGGGTTGCCGTTGGTTGTGGCTGAGGAAAGTGTTGATCGACCAAAGCGGGAATATCTCCAGCAGAAACCCGACTGTAGCGAGTTTTGTCGGGTATGAAAACTATATTGGGACCAGCTTTACAGTGTTTCATGCAGCCAGTTCCCTGAATGGAGACCTGGTCAGTTAAGCCGCGATCGCCCAGGGCACTCTCCAATGCCTTACAGACGGCTTTGCCACCCCGCTTCATACAGTCAGACTTTTGGCAAACCAGAATTGCCGATTTTGATTTCTTCGATTTTGCCTGGGGTGCAGGGACTTCAGGGAAGATAGCAGGTGATTGATCAGGCGTGATAACAGCAATTTGGAAAGCTTTCAGCTTGATTTCACCTTCGTCTCTAACCGTCTTTTCGCCCCAGACTTGTAGCCAATCACCGGCAGACAACACTCTTCCAACTGAGGCGCGAGCTTCCTTTGAAAGCTTGATGCAGTACTCTCCATCCCCTGTTTCAAGCCGTAAGTATTTAATTTTATAGCCATCTTCGATGATAAAACCGAGAAATCGCCCTTTCAGGCTAAACAGTGCCCTCTGCTTATCTTTCTTGCTCATTGGTCCATCTCAGTTGGGTGATTCACTGCCTTAGACTGTCGGGCGTGGAGTTCATTGACTACTATCCGATTAACAACTCCACTCTTTAATCACTCCGTAGCTTAGCTATAGCGTTTCCTTTCTGGGTGAGGTCATCTCATCGTTTTGGCTCAAAGATTCTACAGCTATCCACATACCTTACTGGATTCAAAAACGCTATATCTGTATCAACTATATTCAATTTCGGCGTTGATGAATCTGGGGATGAGAAAGGTGCTGGATGCTTGAAACTTCGTTTCAATTCATCCTGCTTTTCAGCAATACCCAATTTCTGCTTTAATCCAAACGCCAGCAGCGTTCCAAGCTATCAATCAGTTCTGCTCTGGAGGCGGTTAGCTGCTTAACCACACTCCTGATTTGAAGAATTGCCAGTGGTGTATTCACTTCAACCACCAAGCGACCATCGGTGGAACATTGACAGGGAATTGAGAGATTTTGTAGCCGTTGACTGGCTTGCCAGCGATCGCAACGAGAAACAGTCTGTAATGGAACAGTCAGAGATTCAAGCTGGGGTGGATTCATCGGGTTCAGAGAGGTACAAACGAATGAAATTCAAATGAGATGCAATGCAGACTATTGAGATTAATTCTTAGAGAAAAACGAAAGTAAGCTGCGTACTAAATTATTTCTTCGCTGATTCTCCCTGTGTTTTCTGGATTTCGTATGACAGCTTTACATTCTTCTGTAGTCGGCAATGCTTACATCTAGAAGGAGTTCTCAATTCTCAGATTGCCCAAAATGTCAACTGCTTTACCAAAAACAAGCATCGATTCATATCAAGTTCCCTGAATAACTCTCTTTAAAGAATCAAAAAATGGAATGTGTTAAGAAAAACTTATTGCAAAAGCTAGTCAATAACCTTAATAACAATCCTACACCAAAAATGACCACTTGCAAATAATTGGCAATAAGCCTTTTGTGTTGACAATCCCCGTAAGAAAGGGCTTTTGAGCGATCGCGGGTCATTTGTCCAACATTTTTTTACTAAACTCTTTGCCATTACTTCACGGATCCTTACAAACGCTATTCTTTAAGGACACTGTGTTTTACCCGGTTTAGTTCCCAAAACCTATGGCAATTTTGAATGCAGATAACCTGACCCTTGAGGCGGCTCAGAAAGTTTTAAGACAATTCATCTGTCTGGATCGGACAACTGAAAAACCTGCCCCAGATGGGGAATTAGTGCGTCAGTCCCTTCTGCTGGTTGCCGATCGCTCAGATTTTCAGATTTTTGGCATCTGCGCCGATACTACAAGTCAGGCGGCGGCGACCCTGCACAGCTACCTGGCTGCCCTTGGCTACGACCATCTGCCAGCGATTTCCACGATGGAAGGTCCCGTCTACGTCAAATTCAACCCCAAAACCGGACGCTGCCACACCGACACCTATACAGGCGTTCATCGGGGAGTTCTGGTTTCCTGTCAGTCTGCCTACGATGGGGATGTGAATGAGACATTTGGGCATTTGCCGCTGGATTTGTGGGAAGGGAGGTAGGGGGGTGAGGAGGTGAGAGGGTGAGAACTTTCAACCTTCAGCCGTCTCCCATAAGCTTCACAACCCACAACGCTTACAGCCGTTTCCCCTGGCATAAGCTGTATCCACATCCATCCCCTCATCTCCCCATCCACACGCCGTTGTGGTTTACGCATCCAAAAATCGCTGTAACTCTCAACTCTTAATTCTCAACTCTCAACCCTCTTCCCCCATGTCTCCCCCCTCCCCCTCTCCAACGCTTTCTCTCCAGCAACTTCAGGACTCGTTGCGTCCGGGGCAGCGGGAGATTGCGGATTGGCAGGGTGGACCCCTGGCAGTGTCGGCAGTGCCGGGGGCGGGCAAGTCTACGGGCATGGCGGTGGCAGCGGCGATCACCATTGCTCGGCATCAACTGCATATTCGTCGTCAACTGGTGGTAGTAACCTTTACGCGATCGGCGGCTGCCAATATTAAGCTCAAGATCCGGGGCTATCTCAAGAATCTGGGGTTGCCCGCCACTGGATTTACGGTACAGACGTTACATGGGCTTGCCTGGGCGATCGCCCGTGCCCATCCAGAGCTATCCGGGTTGAACCAGGACAGTGTGCTGGTTACGCCTAACCATAGCCATCGCCTGATTCGGACCTGTGTGGAGCAATGGATTTCGGCAAATGCCCGCCTCTATCAAATGTTGATTGAAGGACGGCAGTTTGATGGCGAAGAAACGGAGCGGTTGCGTCGCCAGTCGGTATTGCGAACTGAGGTGTTGCCTGCCCTGGCTTCGACCGTCATCCATGAGGCGAAAAGTTCTGGGCTAATGCCGGAAGACTTGCGCCAGCAGAGCAATGAGATGACGGATGAATACTCGGTGCTGGCGATAGCGGCAGGGCTGTATGAGTTTTACCAGATGCAGCTTCGGTTTCGTAACCTGATTGATTACGATGAAATGATTTTGGGGGCGCTCAAAGTTTTGCAGGATGAGGCTGTTCGAGCGTTCTGGCAAAAACAGACCTTTGCTGTCTTTGAGGACGAGGCACAGGATTCCAGTCCCCTCCAGACTCGATTACTGGAAATTCTGGCGGCTGACCCCAGGGACATGGGGCCGGCTGGACAGGATAATCTGGTTCGTGTTGGCGACCCCAATCAAGCTATTAACTCGACGTTTACACCAGCAGACCCTATCTTCTTTCGAGAATTCTGTGCCGCCTGTGAGCAACAGGGCAGACTGGCGACCATGACCCAGGCGGGGCGTAGTAATCGACGAATCATTGATGCGGCAAATTTTGTGCTTCATTGGGTCAATCGATCAGGGGTGGCAGGCAGTGAGCAGCCGTTTCGGGTTCAGCAGATTCAGCCTGTGCCAGCCGATGACCCCCAACCCAATGCAAATCCATCGGCTGAAGGAAAGGGACTGGAGATTTATACGCCTGAAGATGTTTACCAGACAGTGGAATGGATTGGCAAGCGGGCGATCGCCTTGTTCAAGCGAAATCCCGATAGCCGAGCAGCGGTACTGGTGCGGACGAATGAGCAGGGGCGATTTGTTGCTAGAGAACTGGATCGCTGGTATGGAGAGAAGCTACTGGTGTATGAGGTGGGACAGCGCGATCGCCAATCCCACGTTCCGGCTGAACTATTGAGGCTACTACAGTTTATTGACCGTCCCCATTCCCCGGACTACTTAAAAGCAGCCCTCACCACCCTGGTAGAACGTAAACTGATTCCGACTCAAGATCTCAATACATTGGTCAGCCTGCCGGAACAGTTTCTTTATCCAGGACCGCTCGAAACCCCTGCACTGGAACCTGTGATTCAGGCTCGACTTTATTGCACCGGACTGCTCCATGCCCGATTAGAATTGCCGCCTTATCAACTGATTCCTTTTCTGGCACTTTCCCTCAACTACGACCAATCTGAACTGGCAACGGCGGATAAGCTGTCAGAACGAGTGACCCAGCAAATGGCTGGAGATAACTCTCTCTCAGCAATCCTGAGCATTCTGAACGAAATTGTTTCGTCAGAGCAGTTTGAGCCGGTGGATGCGGAAGACCCAGAGGAGCGCTACATGCGTGCCGGTCAGTTGACGGTGATTACCATGCATAAGGCGAAGGGGCTGGACTGGGACTTTGTTTTCCTCCCGTTTCTGCACGAAAACACGATTCCGGGTACCCTATGGGTGCCACCTCAGACGCAATTTTTGGGAGAGTTTACGCTGGCAGAAGTTGCCCGCGCTCAGATTCGTGCCAGCATTCACAACCAGTTCCCCCTGCCGGATACTCAAACAGCCTGGGAACGGGCGAAACATCTGAAAACTGCCGAAGAATTCCGTCTGCTTTACGTTGCCATGACCCGAGCAAAACGGCTGTTGTGGATGTCAGCCGCCCAAAAAGCACCCTTTACCTGGAACAAGCCAGACAATTTAGATGAACGCAAACCCTGCCCGGTCATTCCTGCGTTGATCGAGCAATTTCCCTGGGCAGTGAGTTAGTAGGGGTCTAGCTACCGACTATCCAGCCGCTAAAAAATACCAGGGTCGCAACCAGACTGAGAGCCGCCATCAGCCCTGCGGGCATAAATTTACCTGTTTTGCGGAACCGGATGGCAAAGACTATCAGTAGGACGAGCGCCAGAGCGGCTGCTAGAGCCAGTCCGATCGCAGGGGTTTGACCTGCGATATACCAGGCGATCGCCAGTGCTACTCCACTTGCAACACCTGAAATTAGCGATGCTTTGCTTTCAGCTTTGACGTAGCCTACAATTCCGCCTGCCAGAACCAGTACAGCGTAAACCAGAATGAACCAGATAATGGGGGACATTGCGGTGTGAACCTATGAAATGTGTACCCTGTAGGAATGTATATCCTGTAGAAATACGGATTACCGTTATTCTCCCTCAGATTATGGCTCTTACACAGACAATTCCGGTTCTGGACTTGCAAGACTTTTGCGGGGGCGATCGCAGCAGTCGCCATAGGTTTATACATCAGTTGGGTGTGGCACTGGAGGAGATCGGTTTTTTTGCGCTCGTCAATCATGGCGTGGACTCCAATCTAATTCAAACTGCCTATCAGGTTGCTGAGGCATTTTTTAAACTCCCAGAAGCCATCAAACGTCAATATGAAAAGCCAGATCTGCATGGGCAGCGGGGATTTACCTCCTTCGGGCGAGAACATGCCAAAGATCATCCCTTTCCAGACTTGAAAGAGTTCTGGCATGTGGGGCGAGAGGTTCCACCTCAGCATCCCCTGGGCGATCGCATCCTTTCCAACCTTGCGCCGATCGAAGTGCCCTCGTTTCACCCCGTGATGAATCAGCTTTACCGGCAACTAGAAGCTTGCGCCGTTGAATTGCTAACAGCCTGTGCCCTCTATTTAGAGGAGCCAGAAAATTTAATCAGTGCCATGATTCAGGATGGCAACACCATTCTGCGGATCATTCACTATCCACCAGTTCCTGGCAATGCACACCCCGCCAGCCTTCGATCTGCTCCCCATGAGGACATTAATTTGATCACGCTCCTGTGTGAATCCACCACGGATGGCTTGGAACTGCTTCAGCGGGATGGCACCTGGCTCCCCGTTGCCGCCCTACCGGGACAAATCATTGTTGACAGCGGCGATATGCTTCAGCAGCTAACTAATGGACGGTTAAAAAGCACTACCCATAGAGTCACGAACCCAGTGGACAGTCGCGAACGGCGATTCTCCATGCCTTTTTTTGTCCATCCCCGTTCCGAGGTAGACCTGACGCCTTTACCGAAAAGCATCACCAGCACCGGGGGACAAAGGTTTCCCAGCATCACGGCGGGTGCCTATCTGCAACAGCGGTTGCAGGAAATTGGTCTGGCTGTGTAAACTACTGAGATCCCTAACTTTCAGAGTTAGGATAGGGAGATAAATCGTCGCAGCAGGAATACCCGATGATTAACAAACAACGAAGACCAGAACTCGTTGGACCCAGACGGCGTTCAACCGGGCGATCGGTTCAACGAATGCACATTTTTTCTAGCTTCGATGAACTGGGGCGGAAGGATTTTCTGTCCGGGCTATTGCTCTGGGTGGTAATCATGGTTGTCAGCTTTTTGCTGCTACCGGCTTTAGGCGCAATTCAACCAGGAGAGCGTTTGAGTCTGTGGTTTGCACTCAGCCTGCCGCTTGGGATTGGAGGCGCTTTTCTGTTGGGATCCAGTTCTCGTTTCGTCGCCATTACCAACGAGCGCTCTTCTAGTAACAGCAAAACGTTGTTATCCCTTTTAGGACAATTTGGTGGCTGGATTGGGCTGGCAGGCATCGTGTTTCCCTTTGTGATGGTGACTGGTGAGTTTTTTGCCCGGCTGTCTGCCCAGTAAGCAGGTGCGCGATCGCCCCGATTGGGGGAAAACTCATGGGTATGCTGATGGGCTCCATACCTGTATAATTTTTAGCTCTAAGGGATGTCATTAGCTCGGCAACTATTTAGGACAAATCGCGTCTTGACAGATTTGTGACATTTCCCTGAGACAGGTTAGGCAGGTACGGCTGTGAAATTGAACTGGTTTCTGCCCGCTCTAGTGGGCATGGTGTTGATTTCGGCTGCCGCAGAAGCAGCGACCCTAGAGCAGTGGCGATTTGACCGGGGGCAAAACCGGCTTGAGCTAAGAACCGATCAACGGGTTCAGCCCCGCGCTAAATTATTAGCCCAACCAACTCGCCTGGTAATTGATTTACCAGGAATCGTTCTTGGAAGACCGCTACAAAGTGAATCGGTTGGCGGAGCAATTCGTAGCCTGCGGGTGGGGCAGTTTGACCGCAATACGACCCGTGTGGTCGTTGAACTGGCTCCGGGATACACGATTGATCCAAAAGCAGTCCGGCTGCGTGGTGTTTATGCAAACGAGTGGGTGGTGCAGTTGCCCGAACCCGAACGTTTGCCGCCATCCGTGTCAAACGAGCCTGACCCCGGAGAACCCGATCGGCGACCCCTGCCAGCCGCCGCTGAAACGGTGATCCTGGTTCCCTTTCCAGAGCAGACCCGGCTTTCTCCCGCAACCGCTCCCCCCAGGGCTGCTACCCGTCCAACTCCCCGCACCAGTCTTCCCCCCCTGCGCAACCCCAACAGTCGAGTCGTAGTTGTGATTGATCCGGGACATGGGGGACCCGATCCAGGAGCGGTTGGCATCGGTGGGCTGCGAGAAATCGATGTGGTGATGCCTATCTCTTTACGAGTGACAGACATTCTACGGAGAGAGGGCATTGAAGCCGTTCTAACCCGTGAGGACGATCGCGATTTAGGGCTTGAACCCCGTGTGCAAATTGCCAACCGGCTCAATGCAACGGTGTTTGTCAGCATTCACGCCAATGCCATCAGCATGTCCCGCCCAGATGTTAATGGCTTGGAAACCTATTACTTTAGCTCTGGCAAAGCCCTGGCAGACACCATTCACCGCAGTGTTCTGAACGGTACGGAAGTTCGCGATCGCCGGGTCAGACAAGCCCGTTTCTACGTCCTGCGGCGAACGTCCATGCCATCTGTCCTGGTCGAAGTTGGTTTTGTGACTGGTGCAGAAGACGCTCGCAGGCTGCGAGATCCAGCCTTTCAGAATCGCATGGCAGAGGCGATCGCTCGGGGAATTTTGCAGTACGTGAAGCCAGGAAGATGAGGGGTGAGGGGTGAGCAAGGGGGAGGGGGATGAAGGGGTGGTGTTCCCTATCCATTTCAAAACTTTCAACTCTCAATTCTCAACTCTCAACTCCTCACTTTTTACCCCCTCTTCCTCCTCAGGTAGTGAAAATCCGTGGTTTTCCCAGCGACTTAACAAGACTGCGTTTACGACATTGCCGGTGATGTTAACGATGGTCTTAAAGCCATCCGTCAGGCGGTCAACCCCTGCAACCAGTGCCACGCCTTCCACGGGCAACCCCGCTGCCGATAGAACCGTTGCCATCATAATGATGCCGGAGCCGGGGACACCGGCTGTACTGAAGGAAACCAGCAGGGTGCTGAGGGCGATTGCCACCAGCAGGTCAACGGTCAGGGGAATGTGGTAGATCTGGGCGATAAAAAGGGCATTGAACCCTTGATAAATGGCTGACCCGTCTCGTTTCAGTACGGTGCCCAGGGGGATGGCAAAGCTGGCGATCGTCCCGCTCATGCCGTAACTTTCCTGCGCATCCTGTAACGCCAGGGGTAAGACTGCATTTGTACTGGCGGTGCCAAACCCCAGGGAAAAGGTTGGAAAAAAGGACTTAAAAAACTGAATTGGCTTAGCTTTCAGCACAAATAGCATTAACAGATAAATGCCCATCATTACGATGAATGCCAGCAGCAAACCGAGTACATAAATCAGCAGGCGGGCGATCAGTCCAAACCCCTGGGTGGCAATCACAGAGCTAATCAGAGCAAAAACTCCCACTGGAGCCGTGTAGAGGATAATGGACAGGACTTTTTCAAAAATGACATAGACACTTTCAACCAGATTGACAAAGCTGGCTGATTTCTCTCCTGCCAGTTGAATGCCTGCCCCAATGAGTGCTGCCGAAAAAATTACTTGCAGCAGATTCCCGGTTGCCATTGCCTCTAACGGATTGACCGGTACCAGGCTGACCAGCCAATCAATCAAGGATGGGCGTTGGGTCGTACTTGCTGCCACATCCAGGGAGAAGCCAGCCATCCCAGCCCCCGGTTTTAGTAGAAGGGCAGTCGTAATTCCTAAAGACACGGCGATCGCCGCCGTCAGCACATATCCCGTAAATAACTTCAGCAGGTACCGCCCGACCTGAGAGGCATCCCGCACCCCGGTTAGCCCCAAAATCAACGACGAAAACACAATCGGGACGACCACAAATTGGATGAGGCGAAGAAAGCTATTACCCAGGGGAGTGAGAAGATAGTGATCAACTGGCGCGATCGCCTCTGGGAAAACCCCATTCAACAGAGCGCCAAATAGAATCCCTACCCCCAACGAACTGAGAATGAGCGTTGATAAATTCATAAGCCCACGCGCGTCTCACCCAAACTAACTCGTTCAATCTATCATCGTGAGGGAGGGGACGGGGAGGTAGGAGTTTTGAGTTGAGAGTTTTGAGTTGAGAGTTTTGAGTTAGGGATAGCCCATGAGATAAGTGGTAGAGGAAGTAAGGTGGTAGATGGGGGTAGATACCAACAACAACTGTTCTTTCTTTTTTTCCACCACCTTCCCCAGATCCCCTCCCCATCTCCCCCTCACTCTCAACGACTTCCCCATACCCTGTCTCCCTTCCGTGTCTCAAACTTCCCGCCAAACTGCATTTCTCGCTCTCCGTCAGGTGCATCGTGGAGCTTTTGCGGATGTGGCGCTGGATAAAGTACTCAGTCAGTCAGGTCTGAGCCAACTCGATCGCCGCCTGGTCACGGAGCTAGTCTATGGGAGTGTCAGGCGACAGCGTACCCTGGATGCCATCATCGATCACCTGGCGAAGAAGAAGTCGCACCAGCAGTCTCCCGACCTGCGAACTATCCTGCATCTAGGTTTATATCAACTCAGCTTCCTAGATCAAATTCCGGTATCGGCGGCGGTTAACACGACGGTAGACCTGGCAAAACAAAATGGATTTGCTGGACTATCGGGGTTTGTGAATGGGTTGCTGCGGAGGTGGGCTAGGGAGAGGGAGGAGAGGGCGCAGAGGGGCAGGGGGGCAGGAGAGAGGGAAGAGAGGGAGGCGAGGGAAGAACCCACTGGCAGCCAATCGCTAATTACTAACAGCCAAGAGGATGAGAGTAATTTTCTATCCTCTCATCCTTTATCCTTTATCTTTCCTCCTTCTCCTGCCCTTCCCCCCATCGATCGCCTGGGTATTCTGCACAGTTATCCCAACTGGATCATTGAAGTTTGGCTGGAGCAGCTTGGGCTGGAGGAGACGGAGCAGTTGTGTGAGTGGATGAACCAACCACCGCAAATTGATTTACGGATCAATCCTCTACGAACCAGGATTGAGACAGTGGAAGCGGCAATGCAGGCAGCCGGGGTTCCGGTTGGGCGGGTGCCCCACCTGCCCCAGGCATTGAGGCTGCTGGAACCAGTCGGTTCGATTCAGCAGCTACCGGGGTTCAGTGAGGGCTGGTGGATGGTGCAGGATAGCAGCGCTCAGCTAGTGGGCTATCTGGTTGATCCACAACCGGGGGAAGTGGTGGTGGATGCCTGCGCTGCACCGGGAGGCAAAACCATGCACCTGGTAGAACTGATGCACGATGAAGGGACGGTGTGGGCCTGCGATCGCACACCCTCCCGACTCAAAAAGTTGCGGCAAAATGCAGATCGGCTGGGTTTAGTTTCGATTCAAATCTGTGAAGGCGATAGCCGCGACCTGCCCCAGTTCAAGCAAGGGTGCGATCGAGTCCTGGTGGATGCCCCCTGCTCTGGCTTGGGAACCTTACACCGACACGCCGATGCCCGCTGGCGGCAAACCCCTGACTCCGCTCAGGAACTGGCTGCACTCCAGACCCAACTGCTAGACCAGGCAGCCTCCTGGGTCAAACCCAGCGGTATTCTGGTCTATTCGACCTGTACCCTCCATCCTGCTGAAAATGAGGCGGTGGTTCAGACCTTTCTTACCAACCATCCCAACTGGCAGATTGAACCCCCAACCTCTGATTCACCCGCCGCCGCATTGGTCACACCTGAAGGATGGGTCAAAATCTGGTCCCATCGATCCGATATGGATGGGTTTTTCATGGTTCGGCTAAAGAAGAGTTGAAGAAGTGGCTGAGTAAGAGGGGTTGGGTGTAGGGTACAGGTAATCCATCATTACCTAAAAGCGATGACAGCAGATCCTAAGGTCAAAACCCTCGTCAAAATCCTGATTGGCGCTGCCTGGATCGACGGGCAGATCCAGCCGGAAGAGCGGGAATATCTGCACCGGGTGGTCAAGGAAAAAGGTGTTGCGAATGAACCTGATATCCAGCCATTGCTTTACGAGTTTAGACCTGTAAAACCAGAGGAGTGCTATGGCTGGGTCAGGGAGTTTTTGGGCGATCAGCCAACCACCGAAAACTGCCAGCAACTGATTGAGGCAATTAGCGGGCTGATTTACAGCGATGGTACGGTTGCCAATGAAGAAGCTCGCCTGTTGACCAACCTGCAAAAGCTAGACCCTGGACATGAGCCTGAGGACCCGAATGACAGCACGGTTTTAAAGACTATTCGTAATCTTTACAAGCGCTGGGTTTCTAGCCTGGATTAATCCAGCGATGAGCAGCTACGACTCAGATGAGTCTTCAGGCTTAACTTTTGGGATAAAGTCGGGGCGATCCTTGTCTTCCCATCCAGCGGGGCGCTTAGAGTTGTACCAGGCAATCGAGCCAATGGTAACAGCGGCAATAAATCCCACAACATATACCGCAGTAAATGCTACGGGAAAGTGCATTCCTGCGCTTGTAGCGGTAGCGATCAATCCGTTCATTCGACACAACTCCTGGTCAATTACCTAAAGAAAAACTACAGAAATTAAACCTACATCTGCTCCTAGCCCATGGAAACTCCTGGAAGTTTGACTCAATTAGCAGTGGGAAGAGAATCAACGGCTGGGGGAGCAGGCGGTTCGGCAGGAGGAAGCTCAGGTGGAGCCGTATTAGTTGGTGGGGGTGGCTCATCAGGCACTTGAGGCGCTTCTGGGGGTGGAACATCAGATGGAGGTGCCTCAGCGGGAGCCGAATCAGAGGGGGGGGGATCATTATTACGTGAACTTTCTGCTGGTCTGGCTGGTTCTGTGTATCTGGAAGGGGCGCTCTGACGGGTTTCCGAAGAGGGAGCCTCGCTGGTGTACGCCCGGTTGGGTCTGACTGGCTTGGCTTTCATGGATCCCTTACGAGTTTCCAGATTTGGCAACTCAGGAAATGTTTTGACTGCCATTCCTCTGGATGCTACGGTCATAAAGTCATGCCAGACGGATGCAGCGGTGCTGCTATAGCTCCAGGTGGGGGCATTGTCATCATTGCCCAGCCAAACCCCTGCAACCAGTTGAGGAATAAAGCCAATAAACCAGAGATCGCGGGCTTCTTCAGAGGTGCCAGTTTTTCCAGCCACTGGACGACCGATCTGGGCTGCCCGTCCCGTTCCGCTGTTGACTACACTCTGCATCATCCAGGTTGCGATCGCGGCTGAGCCTGGATCCAGCACCCGTTTGGAACGGAAGTCTGACTGGTATAAGACCTCGCCGTTGCGGTCAATGATGCGTCGAATGCCATGGGCCTCTGTATATTTACCCTGGGCGGCAATGGTTCCATAGGCGTTGGCTAACTCCAGTAAGTTGACCTCAGAGGCACCCAGAGCTAGAGAATAGGTTGGCAACAGCTTAGACTTGATGCCCATCTGATTCGATAGCTTAATCACGGGATCAAAGCCGGTATCGATCAATAGCCTGACGGAGACAATGTTAACCGAGTTGGTCAACGCTTCCCGCAGGGTCATCCAACCGCTATATTTGCGACTGTAGTTTTCTGGCTTGTAGCCATCCACCGTGTAAGGGGCATCCAGGTAGCTGGTGTAGGGGGACATGCCCGTGGCGATCGCAGCGGTGTACAGCAGGGACTTAAAAGCAGACCCCGGTTGGCGCTGCGCCTGGGTTGCCCGGTTAAATTGGCTGCGGTCAAAGTCAGTACCGCCCACCATCGCCCGGATTTCTCCCGTTTGAGGGTCAACCGCAACCAGAGAGGCTTGCTTAAACCCTTCATAAGGTCCAATTTCATTCACAGCATTCTGGATTGCCTTTTCAGCCGCCTTTTGCCAGTGGGGATTGAGGGTGGTTTCAACCGTTAACCCACCAACCTCCAGGGCTTCTTTAGAAAGGAGTCTGGGAAGCTGCTGCTGGACATAGGCAGTGAAATAGGGCGTATCACTGTATAGCTTTTTAGGAACACTGGGCTTTAGCGCTAGTGGTAATGCCCGTGAGGCTTCCTCCTCCCCTGCCGTAATAAAACCGGCTTCCCGCATCCGCTGTAGCACAATATCTCGGCGCTGTTTCGCCGTATCCAGGTTAACTAAAGGCGAATAGTCACTGGGAGCAGGCGGCAGTCCGGCAATGGTAGCAATTTCAGGTAAAGTGAGTTTGTCCACGGATTTGCTGAAATAAACCCAGGCGGCATCGGCTACCCCATATGCCCCTGAACCCAGGTAAACCAGATTCAAGTATCTTTCCAGGACTTGCTGTTTACTCAACTCCCGTTCAATCTTTTGGGCTAGAAAGGCTTCCTGAAGCTTACGTCCAAAACTTCGCTCTTGATTCAGGTAAACAACGCGGGCAAGCTGCTGGGTTATGGTGCTGCCACCTTCTACCAGATCTCCGGCAAGCAGATTCGTCGCCATTGCTCGCACAATGGACTGTACGTCAACCCCATTGTGCTGATAAAACCGTCGATCCTCCGCCGCAACAAAAGCCTGCACAACCTTTTGGGGTATTTGCTCATAGTCCAGCTTATCGCGGGTTGCCGGTCCTCGCTGCTGTAAGACGCTGCCATCAGCCGCTTTGATGGTGAGAGTGCCATTGCGAACAAAGCGGGATATATCTGAAACATCGGGCAGTTCACTCTCAATGCTCCAAATTCCTAAAGCCAGAATACTCCCACTGCCACCGGCTAGCAAAAATGTAACCCAGAGCCAGCGGCGACGGGGTTTTGGATGCTGGGGCAGCTTTGGTTGGAGAGGGTTTGGATCGGTTTGATCGAGATCCGGTTCTGGCTTGTCAAATAACCGCCTCAGTTTCAGCACAACCCCTTCATTGCGGCGCGATCGCCGGGGGGAAACTGGCTGCCGATTTGCAGCCGGATCATGCGAACCTTCAGACTGGAGTGACTCTGAGCTTTTAGAGCCGGTTGAGATGTTTTTAATCTTTGAAATAAAATCGTCCACACCAAAGCCTCATCACCACCAAGTTATTACCCGCTCCATTGTAAGGTCTTAAATTTGCATTCCCGAAGGAGAGCAATCTTCAAAACCTATCCCTAAACCAGCAATGTTCAAGATCCGAAGTGTTACCTGTCAATTTGGAGCTAAAAACCGTTCGACTTTTGACCTGGGTTTTGCTTGATTTGCATCAAGGCTAACACTGAAATCGACTGTCTATTGTCCATTTAAACACCAGCATGACCCAGTGCCAGAGCCGCAACCAGCATCCCTAAAACAAGGAATGGCTGGGCACTTGCCTGATACTTCACGTCATTTTTTAGCGGATCGCGGAGGAAGTACATATCCTGGAAGGTGACCTGAGGGATCACCAACAGCAATAAGATTGCAGCATACAGGTTCTCATGAATGGTGATCAAGTAGGTGGCAATGCCAACTTGGAAAACATCGATCATGAAAACGCAAATCCAGGCAGCGGTGGCAATACCAAACATTACTGGGAGAGACTTTAAGCCAAGCTGGCGATCGCCTTCCACACTTTTGAAGTCGTTTACGACGGCAATCCCTAACCCGGCCAGACTGTAAAACAGCGTCAGCAGAATAATGGTCAGATTTAAGTCACCAAATAGGGCATGACCTGCCCACCAGGGCAAAGCAATGTAACTGGCACCCAGGGCATAGTTACCCAACCAGCCGTTTTGCTTAAGCTTCAGGGGTGGGGCAGAGTAAATATAGGACAGAAAGCAACCACCAATGGTCAGGGCGGTAATGGTTGGGAACTCGTGCCCTGCCCATTGATCTAACCCGTAAGCCAGGGCAATGCCGGAAAGCAGTAGAACGAGGATTTGGGTGACGACCTGGGGAATCGAAATTGCACCAGAGGGGATGGGACGATAAGGCTCGTTGATGGCATCAATTTCGCGATCGTAGAAGTCATTCAAGGTCTGGGTGTAGCCGGTCAGTAAGGGACCGGAAAGCAACATACAGGCGGCAGAGATGAGGACATACTCCAGCGACCAGCGGAAACTACCAGAGGAAGCTGCACCGCAGACCACGCCCCAGATCAGGGGAATCCAGGTAATCGGCTTCATCAGTTGCAGCCGGATCTTCCAGATCGAGGTTTCCCCCGGTTGGGCACCCTTCATGCCAAGCAGTTGGCGGGTTTTAGCGCTCCGGTCAGCGGCGGTATCAATCGCAGCCCCATCAGAAGTTGCCTGCGCCCCCTCAGAGGGTATTGCGGCAGTAGACTCAGCCTCGATTTGAGAAGGATTCAGGTCAGACATATTCTTACTAGAAGGAAATAATTAAAAAGCTGTCCTGGAACTTAGCTCCGGCGACGGGCTTACCCCTTAATTCAGGTGGCAGAAAAATATTGCGGCGCTGATCACCCGCTTCAATCGTAATTTCGGGTCCGTATTGGGTCAGCTTGACGTGTTTCTTGTCAAAGCCGGGAAGAAACAGGCTGACTTTTCGCTCTGCCACATTAATCGCGATCGGGGGGGGAACCTGAGAGGTCAGCTCAAAATCAGGTAGGGCATCAATCAGGGGTTGCCAATCATTGACAGGTTGATTTGCTACGGAACTAACCGGGAGTGGGGCAAATTTTTCGCTGAACGGGCTGGTATCGCTCGTTTGATTGGCAATCACCCCGCCCACGGTCAGCCCCACTTGCTGAGCTGCTCCCCAGAGATGACGGGCAGTCGCGATCGCCCCTTCTTCTCCAGTGGTCACCAGGTAAGCGATTACCCGCTTGGGGTCGGCGATCGCCTGCCTGCCCTGCTCCAAAATATCGTTTGCCTGCCGTGCCACGGGCTGATTGAAGGGGTCATCGGTCCAACTGACATTTAACACCGCACTGGCAATCGGTTGAATAAAAGGGGATAGGGTTTTGCCCAGGTCAGAGTCAGCAAAGACCTGGCGAAACCGACGAATATACCAGCCTGCAATTTCAGGCATCCCTAACATTCGCAAAGTTGCCTGATCGCCTGCCCCATCCAGCACAATCACATCATATTTGCCGCTGGCATCGTATTCCCGAATCGCATTCAGCACCAGCGCACCATCCATTCCAGGCAGAACACCTAATTCCTGCCCAAATACCTCCTTAAAGAAGGGAGTCCGAAGATACTGTGCCTCTAACTTTTTCAGTTCTTCCCAACTGCGCTCTAGCAGAGTCGCTGCTTGAAACTGAATCACTTGTAAATTAGGAGCCAGATCCTTTGGATCGGGTTCCAGCACCATTCCCAGCATTAAACCAGGGGCGGGTCCTGCTTCCTGAATGGCTAGAAGCACCCGCTTACCCTGGTTGGCAAACCGTTTAGCGGCGGCGATCGCGATCGTGGTTCGACCAACGCCACCCTTACCTAAAAAAGTCAAAATCAGAGCCATGTGTCAACTTCCCAAGCTCTACCTGCACTGAACAGTTTAACGAGCTAGACGGTTTACTGCACCTGCTCTACTTCATCCTCAAAAAACCAGGTAGAAAATTTGTCGTCAAACTGAATCAGGACTCCCACTCCACTACCATCCGTCATCTTGAAGTCTCGGATTGTACCGACCTGCCCCAACTTGCTAACCACCTCATTAGATGCCCGATCTCGCAATCGACGGACCCGAACTTTCTGACCGACTTCCATTTCAACTCCAAGACTTAAAAATAAACCAAAACCCAGTGTACCAGCGTCCTGTTCCTGATTTAGCGTGTGAGGCAACAGAATTGTGGAGCAGGGAGTGGGGTAGGGGTGTCAGGGATAGGAGTAGGGGTTAGGTGGTAGGTGGTCAGTAAAGCATGATCTTCCCATTGCCCCAGCACTTCAAAACTCTCAACTCAAAACCCTCCATTCAAAACTCAAAATTTCCCCCAACCTTAGCGAAAATCCTCTAAAAGCTTGACCTGGATTAGTTGCCCTGGATGTATAGTGGCGAATTTGGGAGTGGATAGAGCGGTGAGGGTGCCAGCAGTCTCTCCCCCGGCAGCACCGAGTCCGGGGTTTCCCCCGGCTACTTCTCCAATGGGTCCGCCTACAGGCAATCCAACCCCAGCATTTTGAACCAGATTGTTGTCTGTAAGCTTCCGGTTTGCGCCCAAAACATCCGACTGAGCAGCCAAGGGAATCGCGCGACCCTGGAGTAAGATGGCTTGAGCAATAAACCGGCTGCCTGAGGGGTTTGTTTCAAATCGCCCGGTGACGACAGCACCTGAAGGAGCAATCAGAGTTCCTGCGGAATTACGAATGTCTGATCGCACCACTAAAACTTCAGCCTGGGGGGCACCTGTCTTTAATTCCAGAGAAGTCTGTCCGGGATAGTGGAGGTCAAGTACCGTACCGGCGGGCAGCGATACATCAGATACCAGCGATCGCTGGGCAGATAGGGAGCTATGGGGAACTCCTGGTTGCGCTCCCCTCGTAGTGGGTGAGGGGGGAACCGCAGGCAACGGCTGACCAAACTCAATCACTGGGGTACCCGTGGGACGCGCAGGGACGGGGGGTGCAGACGTGGGACCGGAAAAATCGGGTCTGAACACCGACGATGCGGGTATCGATGGCTGAAGCGGCGGAGCACCCGCTCTGGAAGGTGCCTCTGGCGATGGGGGAGCAACGACTGGAATGGGGGGAGAAAAATCAGGTCTGAACACCGATGAGGCGGGTACCGCTGGCTGAACGGGAGGGGTATCGGCTCTGGAAGGTGCCTCCGGCGATCGCGGTGGAACGGCGGGGACGGGGGGTGCAGACGTGGGACCGGAAAAATCAGGTCTGAACACCGACGAGGCAGGGACCGCTGGCTGAGGCGACGGGGCACTGGTTCTAGACGGTGTTGGCACCAGAGGTGGAACGTTGAGGGCTGGTGGGTAGGCAGTTCCAGGTAAGGGGTCGTTCACCACCGACGGGACGCTGGGCGATAGGGGTGGGACGTTGACCGTTGGAGGGACTGGCGAGGCGATCGAAGGAGGCAGGGGCGTTGTTGGGTTGATGACAACGGGTTCTGCGCGGACTGCCGGGAAAGGTTGAGCCGTGGTCGGAGGGGGAATGACGATCGCGGGTTTTTTGCGCACCCCTGGGGAAGGTTGAGTTGCGGCAGGCGGGGGAACGGCGATCGCGGGTTGACCAGGAATGCCTGCCCCAGATGGAGTCGCATTGGGAAATTCAACTGGCGTAGCCTGAGCTAATGCTGGTACAGGACGGGGTGAAACCGGGGGAAAGGCAGTACCCGATGGAGCCACTGCTGGGCTGGCGGCATCTAGCGGCGGCACCGTGATTGTAGGCTTAGAGCCTGGAGCACTGGAAGCCAGGGTTGTGGGAATATCCAGTGGCGCAGGGGAGCCAGGCGTGGGCAGAGCCGGAGAGGGGGTAGATCGGGCGACAGAACTGGCGGTTGGTGCAGAAGAGGGGACTACTACAACGGGTGCCTGGGAGGGTAGGGCTGTCGTTTGGGCTTGGGGTTGAGGGGAGGTGGGGGACTCCGGCGGAGGCACCGCGATCGCCATTCCCCCAGCGGTATCTACCGTCATAACATCCTCTGCATCAGCCGTGGAAGGCTTGGAAACCGTTGGTTGTTTAGGCTGAGATGGAGTTGGGCGGGCAACTGGTTTAGGACTCGAAGGACGGCGGATCGAGGCGTTGGTGGTGTTCACAGACGGCGGCGGTGAGAGTGCCGTTGAGGTGACATTGGTAACGGGGGCAACCGTGGTTGAGTCCGGTAAGGCAGCGGTTGGGGTTGCAGCGGAGACGGACGGAGGGGAAACTGATGCAGAAGGGGAAACTGATGGAGCGGAAACAGGGGGAGGGCTGGTAGCCGCAGCCGAGGAGGGGATACCCGATGGCGGAGCAATGGGAATGACGGGTTTGGGTGCCTGGGCAAGGGGAGGCTGGTTAGACGGAGCTTTAGCAATCAAGGGTTGTAAAACCCAACGGGAGTTGCCCGCCGCTTTTTCGAGCTTGACCTGTCCAGGGGCGAGGGAAATATCGGGTGACAGTTCCATCACAATCCGAGCCAGTCCAGGTTGGAACTGGGACACGCGAATACTGCGGACTGCACCCGTATAAGTTTGCTGGGTAGCGACTTCGCCAACCGACGTGTCGGGTAAATCCACCACAATGCGGGCAGGCTGCGCCATTAGAAAGTAACGAGGCGTGGTTCCGTCTTTGACGGTCAGTTCTAGCTGGTTCGCGACGGGGTCATATTGCCATTGAGTCAGGGAGGCAGCCTGAACCGTTGCGATCGCCCCCACTGCCAGCGCAATCCCCGTGGTACTACCGATACCCATGATCAATAGCGATTGGCTCAACCATTGAGCCATCAAGGGAACCCTTGCGAAACGTTGCTGTAAGAGAATTGCAGACTGAGATTTTGACTCAAATTTTTGGCTTTGCATGGCTCTGTGCTGAACGCTTCCAAAACGATTTGGCTTTCCAGGATAGCCGTAGCAGCATCAGATGAAGCGATAGTTGCGAGGATGATAATCCTCAAAGTGGATCACTTTACGAAGTCGCTACTGATGCGAACTCACTATCTGGGGAGAATGCCCCAAACTCAACTAATGATGACACCAGATGTAGCGTTTGATCAAAAAAATTCCAGAAATATTTTTGATTCCTGCTGATTAGGCGACTGCGGCGCAAATCTCAGCCGTCCGCTGATTATAGACCTGATCTTCTAATACGGGCTGCCCATCCAGACTGATCGCTTCTCGTAAGTCAATCCAGGACTTACAGCCCCCATAGGTAGGTTCGTAAGGAATGAGCGATGGTGAAGATAGCTTGTAGACCCTCAGCAACAGAATGTAAAGGGGCTGATTAGGTTTCCACTTCAGGCGTTCATCAATAAACGTCTGATTCCAAATGTGAAAGGGCATGAGGGAGGCAACGCGATCGGCATCTGTCACCTGAAACACCTGGGAAATCTCTGCCCATGCCCCAATTCGGATAGAGGCAGGATGCCAACCTGACTCCACCGGCTCAACCAGAGAGGAATAGGCTGTTTTCAGCAGGTGCGGTTTCTGATGTTCGCGCGTGGGGTATAGCAGGACGCGATCGTGCATCAGCGAAAATTTGCCCCCAGCTTCCCGAATTCCCCCTTTGCGCAACAGCATGACCATCTCTCCCGTTTCCAGAGCATCGACGGCAACTTGCCATTCTTTCAGCGCATCGGTAATTTGAGCCATGAAGCTGAGGACTTTAAATTTCAAGCTATTCTACTGCTAAACCTGAATTTAAGTTGAGAACTGGAAATCTTTCCCGGGAAAAACTACGGGTTTCTAAGTTGGTGGGGTTTACATTCAAAGCCTCAACAAATTCCATTAAGATTTGCAAGGTAACTTCTCTCATTAGTGGCTATTCATGGAGATTTTTGAGGGAACTGAGCCAATCCATGCCCTGGTTGTCGGCGCTAATCGGGGGATTGGGTTGGGTTTTGTGCAGCAATTGCTGGATGATCACCGGCTTCCCGAAAGGTTGCGTTGCCGCATCAAAGTGGTCTATGCCACCTACCGAGCAATAGCATCACCAGAGTTAATGGCATTGCTGGAGCAGCATCCAAACCGGCTGCGCTTACTTTCAATGGACATCACCGATGAAGCCCAAATCATTCAAAGCATGGCTCAAATTCAGGCACAAACTGGGCGATTGCATTTAGTCATTTACTGTGTCGGTTTTCTTCATCAAGGCGATCTACAGCCAGAAAAAAGTTTGCAGCAGGTTCAGGCTGACCATCTGATGCGCTATTTTCAGGTCAACAGTATTGGGGGGGTGCTGCTTGCCAAACACGCTTTACCACTCCTCAAACACGGTGAACGGAGCGTGCTTGCCAGTATCTCTGCGAAGGTTGGCAGTATTGGGGATAATCGGCTGGGGGGCTGGTATGGCTACCGCGCTTCAAAAGCAGCGTTGAATATGCTGATGCGAACCGTGGCGATCGAATATAGCCGCAAAAGCCCCAAAACCTTAGTCATTATGTTGCATCCAGGCACGACGGATACCGATTTGTCGAAACCATTTCAGCGGAATGTGCCACCAGAAAAGCTATTTCCTGTTGAACGGACGGTGACTCAGTTGTTTGGGGTCATTGAAGGATTACAGTCAGAGGATAGTGGTCAGTTTCTTTCCTGGGATGGAAGCCGGTTGCCCTGGTAGCGGCGGGGTGAGGAGTTGAGAGTTGAGGATTAAAAGTTGAGAGTTGAGAATTAAAAGTTGAGAATTAAAAGTTGAGAGTTGAGAATTAAAAGTTGAGAATTAAAAGTTGAGAGTGAGGGAATAATTATTGGCGTTTGGTTCGCAGAGAGGGGCTTCCCTGCATACACCACAGCAGAGAGGATGAGAGGTGATTAGCTCCTATCTCTAGCACAATCTCTAGAGGGATGTCTGGAAGGATAAATACCCCTAAAGTGGTGATAAAACGTTTTTGATTTGCAACTGGTTGGAGACTACCATCTGTGATTGAGCAAATTCAGAAGAATAAGGAAGTGTTGCGGATCATTCTGGCAGTCTGCATGTTGGTTGCCGGAGCGCTACATTTTATCGCTTCCGATCCGTTTATTAGAATTGTGCCTGGTTTCTTACCGTATCCGGCTGCGCTGGTTTACATCAGTGGTGTGATTGAAATCTTACTAGGGTTGGGACTGTTGATGCCGCCCATCAGCCAATCATCTGCATGGCTTTTGGTGGCACTGTTTATTGCGGTATACCCAGCCAATCTAAACATGGCAATGAATCACATCCATATTGATGGAGTTCCTGATGGTTGGTGGTTTCAGGCAATTCGACTGCCGTTTCAGTTTGTCTTAATTGCCTGGGCATACTGGTACACCAGACCAGACAATGGTCCCAAGCAGGCTTCGATTCTGCCTGGATATCCTAAAGTGACTGAGTGATCCCCCTTAACCGTGACGCGGAGTTATCAATTGATACTAAGAAACATGGATTAATTAACCTGAACTATTTCTTGGTGGTACGGGCTTAGCAGTGCTAAGCCCCTCCGCGAAAAATTGCATCTTATTAAATTCTCATTCCTAAGCCATCCACCTCAAAACTATCCTACTGCTTCGGTCGTGTAGGACAGGAGGGCAAAGCTGGTCGTCAATTCGCTTTCGCTTAAGGTCACAATGCCGGGACGGTTGCTGCCTTCCAATCGGCGATCGCCTGTGCCCCAGGGGTTAAACAGGGTAACGGTTTGAGCAATGGAGTCATAACCCACGACGACATATTTCTGGTCAGGGACAATGTTACTTGCAACCGTGACCGGATTAGACGTGACAAATACCAACTGCCCCGCATCAAAGGCATTCACCAAAGTGGCAAAGTTGAGTGGGAGTGGTGCTGTCGTAGCCCGATTGGCGATCTGGTTGACGGCAACGGTTTCTAAGCCAGCAGCAATACCCTGGTAGGAGTTGGTGTTATCCTGCCCCAGCCAACCCAGTTCGTTGATCTGAGCATAGGCTTTTTCTGCCAGGGCGACCCACAACTCATTCGTGTTGACGTTGTAGAAGGTATCGAATCCGGCGTAGGCGAAGGTGCCCACGGCTGTGGTGGGCAGGTAGCGATCGACAGTGACGTAATCCGCTACGCCATTGTTGTAGAAGCGCACGGTATAGGTGCCATCTCCGTTATCAATGAACATATTCTGGATGACAGCGGGCGATCGCAGAGCGGTAGCTGCCAGTGCCGACAACAGGTAAGCATTTGCCAGATCGCCTTGTCGAATATCGGTAAAGCTGATGCCATCCTGGAACAGGGCACCACTGGCAAGCCGATAGGGATAGGTGATCTGTCCATCTGAAGATTGGGCTAAGGGGCGGTCTTGACCTAGAAACCATTTCCGAATCAACCAATCCATTCGGGTTGCCGAGTCGCCGCTGTCTGCCAAATTGCCCAGAGGTTCACCCTGGTAAAACTGATTTGCCACACGCCCATTCACTACCCGGTCTGCCAGGATTCGCACATAGTCAGGCATCCCTAGCGGCTGACCATTGCCCACCAGTAGCCTCAAATCTGTTAGTTCAGTTTGGGTGACAATCCCGCCGTCCTGGGTACTCCGCAGAATGGCAAGGGTTTCGTTGCGATCAATTTCGCCGTTAGCGAAGGCGGCACGGGCAAGGTTAATGACTTCCAGGTCGCGCAGGTTTAGCCCAAACCAGTCAATGGCAGCGGTACTGATGGTGAGAGTGTAGTTGGCATCCCCTGTCGTCGGCAGGACTCGCAGCCAGTAGGTGCCTGCTTCCACGGATTGGCTCAACGAGATGGGGGTAGTGCCCAGGGTTTCCTGAGCCAGCAAGATTTCATCGCTGTCAACCACGCCGTTTCCATTCCGGTCTTGAATCAGTTGCACAGCCGCCCGTGCGTTGAAGGTGGTCAACGCCAGGTTGAGGGATTGGTTACTGTCCAGGCTAAAGCGGTAGTAGTCATTCGTATCGGTTCCAGTTTCACTGATGAAATCGCTAAAGCTGCGGTTGGCAGCGTCTACGACAATGGGACGGGCAGTACCCAGGGTATTACCTGCCTGGTCAAATGCCAGATTCAGACTGTAATCCGTATTCGCATTTGTGGCTCCTTGCCGCACTAGAGTGAAGTAAGTGCCTGCCTCTAGCTCCTGGGTCAGGGAGACTGCGATCGCCCCCGGATTCGCAACAGATTGGATCAATTCATCGGCATCTACTTCGCCGTTGTTGTTCCGGTCCTGGATCAGAACTAAATTGGCATCGGCAGCCAGTCCCGTTAGTTGGGCACTGAGTGTACCGGGAGCATTCAGGCTGAAGCGGTAATAATCGCTGGGGTCGAAGTCACCAACAAAATCATTCAAGGTTTGGGAGCCATTGAGTAAACCCAGGTCGAGGGCATCGGCAAGCCGGTTTCCAGCATTATCGATCGCTGAAGTTGCAACTTGCAGATTGTAATTCGTACTGCCGCCGAGGACCGCAACTTCGATCAGGTAAGTCCCGGCTGTCTGTGTCTGGTTCAGCGATCGCGTACCGTCCTGGTTCAGCACGTCATCCTGAATGAGCGTGCCAGAACTGTCCAACAGTCTGAACCGAACATCAGTACTCAGTCCGCCCAGGCTCAGGCTCAGGTTGGTAGTCCTACTCAGGCTGATCTGGTAATAGTCCACCGGGTCTGCCAGACTCACCCAATCACTGAACGAGAGGGACGGGTCGCTGGCTGGAATCGGTCGGGCTGAAGCGGGCGTATTCCCTGCCTGATCCAGGGACAGACTGAGGCGATAGTTGGTACTGACCTCAGGCGTAGCTCCCGCAATTCGGACAAAATAAGTGCCAGTATCCAGAACACGGGTGAGGGTTTTTGCCGTTTCATTAACGCTGACGGCAGTTTGCAAAACCTCATTGCTGTCAACGATGCCGTCATTATTGAGATCCTGAATGAGTTCGGCGATCGCATTGCCTTCCAACCCATCCAGCAGCAAGTTAAAGGCAGCACCGCTGTCGGTAATACTAAATCGGTAGTAGTCTTCCAAGTCTCCGTTGTCAATCCGGTCAGTGAAGGGGCTGGCGGTAGAGCTGAGGGCAATTAACCGGGCATCATTCAGGTTGTTACCCGCCTGATCCAGAACCGGAATCGCAGCCGCGACCAATCGATAGTTGGTACTACCGCTTCCCTGGTAAACCCGAATAAAATAGTCGCCCGGTCCTAAAAGCTGGCTGATAGACTCCGAAGCCAGACCAGGGTTTGCCGATGTTTGCAGGATTTCATTGCTATCCAGTGTGCCATCTTGATTGAAATCCTGAATCAGTTGCAGGTTGGCATCTGCGCTGAGGGAATCTAACGTGAGATTAACCGTGCTGGTATTTAGCAGGCTAAAGCGGTAATAGTCGTTGGTGTCAGTGCTATCGACCCAGCCGGTGAAGGGGGAGGGAATCGAGGAAACCCCAATCTCCAGAGCGGTTCCCAGATCATTCCCTGCCCGGTCTTCCCCTGTAACAGACAGATCGATCTGGTAATTGGTGGCTCCAGCCGGGGATGCAGAGAGTACCCGAACAAAATAGGCACCTGCCGCCAACGGACGGCTGAGGGTATCCATCAGGGTGCCTGCCTGATTCACGGAGGTCGCCAGAATTTCATCAACTTCGACGATGCTATTCCCATTCAAGTCCTGGATCAGTTGGGCGGAAACGCGATCGCTCCTACCGTTCAACACCAGGCTGAGGTTACTGTCTGTAAACACCTCGAACTGGTAATAATCTTCTGGGGCAGTGCTGTCTACAAAGCCAAAGAAAGACTGGGTATCGTCAAAAAATTGAATGGTGCGAGCCTCGCTGAGGCTATTCCCTGCCTGATTCAAATCCAGAGTCAGGGTGTAGTTTGTCCCGCCCTCGGAGCCTGACAGGACACGAACGTAGTAGATGCCGGGAGCGATCGCCTTCGCCTGGGTGATCGCTTCTGCTGCTGTACCGGGATTGGCGGAAACCTGTAAAATCTCGCTTTCCTCAATCAACCCGTTGTTGTTGCGGTCTTGCACCAGTTGCACATTGGCATCGGCGGTCAACCCTTCCAGCAGAAGCGTGAAATTGCCGGGTTCATCCATGCTAAAGCGGTAATAGTCTTCCTGGTCTGTGCTACCAATGAAATCCTGAAACGATTGCCTGCCGTACAGAGTGCCCAGGTCTGCGGCGGTTGCCAGGGTGTTGCCAGCGAAATCTGCTGCCAGGGTAAGAGTGTAGTTCAGGTCGCCGCCGGGTGAATAGGCGATCGCATAATAGGTGCCCGACCGATAGGGAAGCTGAACTGGACTGGTGCTGGAACCTTCAAAAGCCTCACCGGGGTCTACGCGCCCGTTACTGTTCCGGTCTTCTACCAGGACAATCTGTGCTTCTGAAGTGAGGGTGAGCGTTCCCGTGCCTGCCAGATTAGCACCTGTAGGACTGGAAAGCGTTGGCAGCTCAAACTGATATACATCGTAGGGGTTGCCCGTGGTGAGGCTTCCTGTCAGACTTGCCTGCCCGTAAAGGGTGCCTAATGCCTGTGCCAGAGGTTGAATTTGGATCAGGGAACTGTCGAGCGGAGGAATGGTCGCAACTTCGTTAACACTTTGCTGACTGGCGGAACGGGAGGAAAAGCCTGTATCCAGAGGATTGGGGAGGAGGAGTGCCTGGAGCGATCGCTCCGGGTCCGCCAATGCCCCACTAGCAAGCAGATTCGCCGATGTGATTTTGGTAGATTGAGCAAAGGGTTCCATTTGTAAACTCCCCAGGCACCACTGAAAATTCGGTGAAGATGTTCAATCAACACCGCTAACCTTTATAGCAATTTTTTTAAACTTGTCCCCTACATCCACGGCACAGCAAACCCGTTAGTTCCGTTGAATCAGGTCTCTTCCCTCAAATTTTCTCACTCATCCTTAATTGGTATCTCAGGATACCAATAGACACTGGTATTCAGGTGAAGGCTCACTCCATACTTTCCCTTCACCCAGGAGTTCAAATGATCAAATGCTTCATTAGGGCTGGACTTTCGATGTTGGTTTTTTCTGCCCTATCGGCTTCTGCGGTCAAAGCTCAGACCCGTTATGAGTATCAGCTAGGTTTGACCCATCACTCTATTCCAACATTGACTCAGAAACCAGTTCAAATGGTGGTCCAAATGCCAGTGAACCCTCAAACTCAAGTGAAGTCAAATGAATTGGTTCGCCCAGTGACATCGGGTAACCCTTACACAGGGCGCGATCGCCTGATCTATGAGCGGCAAAACCAGGTAGTTCTACCGCCCCAGTAATGGGCAACTCTACAAACCACAAAGACACAAAACAGAATAATTCCTTCGTGTCCTTTGCGTCTTTGTGGTGAACTTGCCTTTGTAGTGAACTTGTTTTACCGACTCAAGCTCAACACACTACCCAATGCCCGCGCCATATTTTTGGGTTCCATAGCATCAGTGGCAGCCGTCGGCTCATAACCACAATGCACCATGCAGTCCTGACACTCAGGGTTACCGCTGGCACGTCCATACTGGCTCCAGTCTGTGTTCTCTAAGAGTTCACGGTAGGTTTTAACGTGCCCTTCATTCAGGAGATAGCAAGGTTTTTGCCAGCCCAACACACTGTAACTGGGCATTCCCCAGGGAGTACATTCGTAGTCCTTTTCCCCGGTCAGAAAGTCCAGGAATAGGGGGTTGTGGTTAAAGTTCCAGTTTTTCTTGCCTGCTTTGTAGGGAGCCATAATTTCCCGGAACAGGGCACGGGTCTGCTCTCGCTTGAGAAAGTGCTCCTGATCGGGTGCCCACTCATAGCTGTAGCCCGGAGAGATCATCATGCCATCGACATTCAACTCGGTGAGGAAGTCAAAAAACTCCTGCATCTCTTTGGGGTCAGTCCCTGCAAAGATCGTCGTGTTGGTGGTGACTCGAAAGCCCCGTGCTTTAGCCGCTTTAATTGCCTTGACTGCAATATCAAATACGCCTTTGCGGTCTACACACTTGTCATGATGTTCTCGCAATCCGTCCAGGTGAACACTAAAGGCAAAGTAGGGAGAGGGTTCAAACTTATCCAGGCTCTTCTCCAACAGAATGCCGTTAGTACAGAGGTAAACGAACTTACGGCGTGCCACCAAACCCCGCACAATTTCATCAATTTGAGGATGCAACAATGGTTCACCACCGGGAATGGCAACCACAGGCGCACCGCACTCTTCGGCGGCAGCGAAGCACTCCTCTGGGGTCAGGTTTTGCTTGAGGATTTCGACAGGATGTTGAATCTTACCGCAACCAGAGCAAGCCAGATTGCACCGGAACAGAGGTTCCAGCATCAGAGTCAGGGCATATTTTTTACGCCCTTTGAGCCTCTGGCTGACAATATACTTACCAACTTCGATCGCCTGCTGGATGTGAACTGACATGGATGGTTTAACTCCTCACTAAGACCACAAGACGGGGGTGAGGAAGTGGGGAATCGGGAGTCGGGAGTATTTCTCCCTACCACCTACCACCTACCACCTACCACCTATCAAGATACGTAACTATATTTTACAAACCAGTTTACGGCATCGTGTAGGGCAGTCGTGATGGGAGTTTGGGGAAGTTCCAGTTCTTTAACTGCTTTTGTGGAGTCGTAAAACATGGTTTGGGTAGCCATTCGAACAGCATCTACAGGAACCGAAGGGGGTTTTCCGAACTTTGCCAGAATGTGTTCGTCAATTTGGGCAACGGTGAGCGGAATCCATGCCGGAATGGCTCGTTGGGGAGCGGGAATCCCTGTGATGGTAGATAGCTGATCCAGTAGTTGCTTCAGGGACAGGTTTTGATTGCCCAAAATGTAGCGATCGCCCCCCCTTCCTTTCTGTAATGCCAGCAGATGCCCCTTTGCCACATCCTCCACATGGATGAAGTTTAGCCCCGTGTCAATATAGGCAGGCATCTGGCGACGCAGAAAGCGGAGAACAATCTCCCCTGTGGGCGTTGGCTTAATGTCCCAGGCACCGATTGGGCTGGTGGGATTAACGATAATAATGTCCTGCCCTCTCTGAAACGCTTGGACGGCTTCCTGCTCTGCCCAATACTTAGACTTTTTGTAATGACCAATTAACTTTTCCACCGGGCTTTGATAGGTTTCATCCGCCATACTCCCCTCCTTCACACCGATCGCGGCAACCGAGCTAGTGTAGACCGTTCGCTCAATGTCTGCCCTTTGGGCGGCTGCCAGGACATTGCGAGTACCCAACACATTGCTTTGATACAGAATCTTCTGATCTTTCTGCCACAGGGAGTAGTGAGCCGCCACATGAAAGAGATATTTGCAATCAGTCATCTGCTGCCACAGATCAGGATCATTTAACTCGCCTTCGACTAATTCCACCTCCAGATCTTGCAGATTATCCAACCGACTGCCCGAACGAACCAGTGCCCGCACAGAATAGCCGTCTTTCAAAAGTAAGCGAACTAAATTAGCACCGACAAACCCTGTCCCACCCGTTACAAACGCCTTGTTCACACCACGTTATTCTTTGAATTGATTCAACTGTCATCCTACCGTTTCAACCACTGCTGTGGGTAGCAGTGAAGAAGGAACGTCAGGCTTATACCTCCGAGGTTTTTGGAAGCCTCGGAGGTCTAGGTGTCAGGGAGTCTAGCTTTTGCAAGGATGGGCAAGCTAGACTTGGTGAGAAGGTAAACAGGATCTTGTAGGAAGTTGTGGGTTGTTGAGTAGTAACTCGTTACAGCTTGCCCTCTACCCACTACTTTCTCTGGATTCGTCTGGTGAGTGGAGTGAAATATGAAAGTGGGTTCCGAAGAGCATAAGCATTTGTTTTGCCAATGGTTTATGGCTAGCCATCGCCTGTACGAACCGGAACAGCTACCCTGGCCCCAGCTAGACAGTACGACCCTGGAACGTTTACAGGGAATTCCCTTCTGGGATGAAGCATTGCACACGGAAAAGAAAGCAGGCAAAATGCTGGATGTTTACGCGGCGACCGTAGAGGATCCCGTCATTCGAGCGGCGATCGCTCTCCAGGGAAGAGAAGAAGCCCGTCATGGTCGGGTGATTGAGTATTTGATCGATCGCTACAGCGTCAACCTGCCCGCCAAGCCAGAACGAGAACTGCCTGCCAATCTGGAACCGGCATTCATCAAATTTGGCTACGGTGAATGCTTCGACTCCTTCTTTGCCTTCGGCTTATTTGAAATTGCCCGTCAGGCAGGCTTAATGCCCGAAGCCTTTTTCACCATCTTTGACCCGATTCTGGATGAAGAAGCCCGCCACATGGTATTTTTTATCAACTGGATTGCCTATAAGCAAGTTCAGCAGGGCAAAGGTTGGTTACGTCCCTTCCACTCCTTCTGGCAATACACAGGTGCCCTTCAGCGCAGACTCGATAACCTGAGCGGCATAACCAAAAAGAAGAAGAAAAAGAGTAGCAATAACAAAGGTTTTACGGCAACTGGAGTCAAAGCTTTCACCCTCAATCTGACTATAGATAGGTTTCTAGAGGTGTGCATTCAGGAGAATACTAAGCGAATGAGCCAATACGATGAGCAGTTGCTCCGTCCAGAGTTTTTACCTGTGCTAACCGAAGTTGCCTATCGATCGCTCAAATTATTGCCCAAACGCAAATCGAGTCCAGTTGCTGATGCGGCTTAAACTACTTGGCAGGGGCGTTAGTTTCAGTGGCGATCGTCCCTGCAATTGACTCTATAATTTGCTATCCTGGTTTAGCAGAAAAAATTTGCTGGTGTAGCTCAGTTGGTAGAGCAGCTGATTTGTAATCAGCCGGTCGCAAGTTCGAGTCTTGTCACCAGCTTTTGAAAGAAAACCCCCAAATCCGCTAGATTTGGGGGTTTTCGGTTTTCAAAGAAGGTCTGAGGTATAGGAACGTATGTTCTGAATTTTGGTTAAAGATTGGGTACTTTTAGAACATTTTGGGTGTAACTTGGGTGTAACTTGGGTTTAATGCTAGTGTACTAAAGGTCAGCACCCATGTACTCAAAGACTCCAACAGGCAAGGCTTCTAAGGGTTCGGTTCAAGTCATTACTTCTCACAATCGGTTGCAGTTACGCTTCCGATTCGCTGGGAAACGGCACTATGTTTCTCTAGGCTTTCCAGATACACCAGAGAACCGTAAGCTGGCTGAGATGAAGGCTAGGGAGATTGAACTAGATATTCTCTCAGGGCACTTTGATCAAACCCTGATAAAGTACAAACCTCAATCATCTCTAAGTGTCAGTTCTCCAGACATTACACCCAAAGCTACACCCAGTCTTTCTGAAATTTGGCGACAGTATAGTGAAACTAAGCAACCAGGAAAGTCTCCAGCGACGATCAGAATGTATGGCTGGGTTTCAAATCACCTAGAGCGGTGTCCCTACAAACTTCCCACCGAAGCACAGGCGATCTTTGACTGGCTAAATGCTAATGTGCCTGCTGATTCCGCTAAACGAGTTTTGATGCATCTGTCTGCCTGCTGCAAGTGGGCAAAAAAATCTGAGTTGCTGGATATAGCAAACCCCTTTGAGGGTATGTCAGCCGAAGTGAAAGTGAAAAAGGCTGGAACTGAGGAAGATGAAGTTTTCCCATTCACCAGGGATGAACGCGATCGCATCATTCAAGCCTTCAAAGCCAATAGATACTACAGTCGATATTCTCCTCTAATCGAATTTCTATTTTTTACAGGATGCAGACCATCGGAAGCTTTAGCTTTGCAATGGAAAAATATTAATCGCTCAACTATTACTTTTGAACGTGCAGTCATTTACAACGGAAAGGGGTTGGTCTTAAAGGATGGATTGAAAACCCAGAAGTCTAGAAAATTTCCTATTAATGCACAGCTATCAGCTCTGTTGGAAGCGATTAAGCCTGAGAAACATGATCCTGAATCTTTAGTTTTTTCCAGTCCAGAAGGAAGGTTTATTGACTGGCACAACTTCACGAACCGAGCATGGAAGAATGTTCTAAATGGTCTCCCTGAGATTGAGTACAGAAACCCATACCAAACCCGCCACACCTTCTGTAATTTGTGTAGAGAGGCGGACATCGCCAGTATTCAGATTGCAAAATGGGTTGGAAATTCTGCTCAGATGATTGATCGAATTTACGCTAAGCCAACCGATCATGTTCAAGTTCCCAACCTGTGAAGCTTCTGCCAGTTCTTTGGCACTCTTGAAGCTAAGTTTCACTCTTGATAACAGCTAAATCTTCTCAATCTTGCCTCACCCCTTTGTTCCTTATTGGAATAAGGGGTAATTCGCTTTGTGCGTAGAATAGAAGGGATGGTTTATCTAAACGCTAGATATGGATCTCCATATCGGAAATGATAGATCTTCAGAAAAAGTTACACCATATATGCACAAAATGAGCCAAATTATGATCCTTGCCAGAGGATTGAAAGGTAATATGAATTCAAAGTATGGATGCAAACTAAATACTTTCAAACTGTTCAAGTTCTTAAAAAGACAGAACCCCTTGCAAAACTAGTTGGCGCTAGAAAATCTGCAAAGGGTTCGTGTCAAGCAAATGCCTGCCAGTGGGAAAAAAGCCTGAGAAACTTACCACCACTGGTAGACCCCGCTACTCCCACAGGTACGAGGGAGATAACGTGTCCGTTATTATATGGCTTTCTCAAATTTTGACGACATTGCAGGCTCAAAGTTGTCTGCATCTTCTGACACTCCACTATCTTCCTCCCAGTATCTACCTGGTATCAGGCTAGTAGGCAAGCATGAAGCGGCTGCCATCTTAGGAGTTAGTACCGAGACATTGAAGCGGTACAGACTTCAGAAAGATTCGCCCCTTATCAAAGGGGTCCACTACTTTGTTTGGAACTCTCGCGTTGTTCGATACAACCCGACCTTACTGGCAGACTGGGGAATGCAACGTGATAACCCCCATGCTCACCAGAAAGCTATCGAAGTGTTTCTAGCATCGCTCCCTGCAAATCAACCCAAGAAACGGGGTCGGAGGGCAGTGTAATGGAGCAAACAATCAAAAGCGATCGCGGGGTGAACTCTCGCGATCGCTCTCTCACTAACAATTTCATCTCTAATTATTCTAACACTAAGACTCGCCAATCTCAAATTGATGAAGAGCAAGCGCTCACTCATCTAAAAGCCTTGGGATACGAGGAAGGTGAACTGGTCTATCTTCGCTTTTTCCAGCCTAAAGGTAAGGGTGCAGGTCGCAAGTTAAATGGGAAGTTCCCACGCCTCCCTTGGAAGCTTATGGAGAAGCTGCAATCTCAGGGAATGGGGTGTTACTTCGTAGTGAATGATGGAGGGCACTGCAATGCTGACATTATTCGATGTCGTGCCCTCTTCTATGAGCATGATGACATCGACAAAGAGCAGCAGCGAGAGCTTTGGAAATTGCTAGGGCTACCAGAACCGACGTTTCAGGTTGATACAGGTGGCAAGTCAATTCATTCTTACTGGGTACTTAGTGAGTTTGTAGATCCTCAACAGTGGGAGGTCTTGCAAACTGACTTACTTGAGTTCTCAGATGGCGATCGTAGCTTGAAAAATCCATCCAGAGTCATGAGGCTTGCAGGTTGTTTTCACATGGAGACAGGACAGCAAAGCACCATCATTTCTAATTCTGGAAAGCGCCACACCTACGCAGCAATGAGAGCAATTATTCCTAGCCGAAATGCAACGTCTAATGGCGATCAAACCGCTCAACTGGAGCCGAAATCTCAACAGGGAAGAAATGACCTGAATGAGTTCTTACAAAATGAGGTTTATCCAAAACTTTCAGCAGAGCAGATTTACAACTGGCAAGGGCATGACTTCAAGCCCCAACCAGAAAGCAAGCTGAAAGGTAACTGTCCATTCCATGAAAGTCAAACTCATACGGCGTTTTGGGTGGAGCCTACAGCAGATGGCAAAACCTATACCTGGGCGTGCCCTACCTGCACAAACAACAAAAAAAGGAACCCTATCAACTATCGGCATCGGTTACGAGATGGTAACGGTTCTCCGCATGGACAGGATTTTATAGACATTGTGGCTGAATTGGCAAAGCAGGCGGGTGTAACAATGCCTGCTCTGCCAAAAAGAAAGAAGGACAAAACTCAGAAATATTCTCAAGGCGATGGTTCAAGCCCTCCAGACCTACCGAGAGCTTCGATTCTAGTAAGCGAGTTTGCTAAAAAATACCGCTCCCATTGGCTGTTTAATGCTGAGAATCAATCCTGGTATTGCTATGGCTCAGAAGCATCCGGTGTATGGACTGCCCATACTGATGAAGCAATACAGCGGTTGATTCAGAGCGAACTAGATTCACATCCTATGAATGGAAAAGGATACAGCTTGACCACTGTTAAATCGGTGATGGGGTTGCTGAAAGGTCAACTTCTAGCGAATCAATGGGAAGAACAAGCGGGTTTGCTGCCGTTTCAGAATGGTGTTCTGGAAATTTCAACAGGGAGGTTGCTGAATCATTCTCCTGGTTATCGGTTTACATGGTCATTTCCGAGAGCGCATGATCCAACGGCTAAGGATTGGAGCGGAATTTCAGCTTGGATGGATGAGGCAACCGGAAACAATATCAAAATTAAGAAAATTCTACTAAGTTGGCTGAATGCTTGCCTGAAAGGGCGTTATGACTTGCAACGGTTCTTACATTTAACCGGACCTGGAGGGAGCGGTAAAGGAACTTTTATGAGGCTTGTGACGGAAATAATTGGATCTGAAAATACTCATTCCTCTACGCTTCAGGACTGGACTACCAACCGCTTTGAGTCAGCCAATGTTTACAAGAAGCGGTTGCTCATCTTTTGGGATGAAGACAAATTTAATGGGAACCTTGGGAAGTTCAAATCACTGATTGGTAATGACTGGATACGAGCAGAAATCAAGAATAAGCAAGCTTTCCAGTTCATTTATGAAGGCATGGTCATGATGTCCTCTAACTTTCCAATCTTCACTGGAGATTCTAGTTCTGGAATGGCAAGAAGGGCTTTAGTTGTTCCGTTTAGTCGATCTGTTTCACCAGACAAACGCAGGAATCTAGATGAGGAATTCCAGCCAGAATTAGCTGCTCTCACAAATTATGTTTTGTCTATTCCTGACTCAGAAGTAACCTCTACATTGCTACTAGCTGGCGATGAGTCTTTAGAAGTGGCGGAGCAAACCTGGGAATATCGGATGAGAACCGACAGCATTGCTGTATGGCTAAATGCTTGTGTCATTCGTGAACCGAAGGCATCAGAGCAGGTAGGAGATGATAAAGATGATGAATCTACACTGTTTGGTTCTTATTGGCAGTACTGCGATCGCACAGGTAGCCGACCAAAAGGAATTCGTGAGTTTTCTCCTTCCCTGCTCGATCTTTGCAACAACATTTTGAAGTGGGGAATTGAGAAACGGCACAGAAACCGGGGGAAAGTTATTGAGGGTTTGCGACTCCGTATGAATACCGATTCCCATATTCCCTTTGCCCTGGAAGTCCTCTACACAGCTAGTGACGGCTCATCAAAAAGTGACGAGTCAGTGACGGATAGTAGTGACGGGTCAGAACCTTTGCTAGATAGGGACTGTGACGAGTGTGACGGGTCATCTTCACTTCTTATATACAGGAATGAACCTGAACAGCAGGAGAGTAGAATACCCTTCGATCAGAACGCTCATCAATGCAATCAAAGCAGTATAGAAAAAAGGAGTGATTTATCCGTCACATCCGTCACTCCTTTGTCTAGCGACGATTACACCCGTCACCGCTCATCAGTCATGACGAGTGAGGAACCTGTCACCACGCCAAAAAGCTCTTTTTCTAGGGATGATCTACAGGAAGGCGATCGCGTTGAAGTGTTCCATGATACTTGTTGGGAACCTGCAACGATCATCAGTTTGCCGAACAATCATCCTGATCCAACCAAGCGAATAACGGCTTGGAAAGTCAAGATTGATAGAGGATCGGAAGTGCGGATTTGGAAAATCAACCACATCCGATCAATTAGCAACCGTCAATCCAATTAACCCAATCAAGCGTATGGCACGCACAAAGAAACAGAAAGTCTCTAAACCGGAAGAACCTCAATTCATGGATGGTCATAAACTCTCGGTAGACTCTCCAGAATGGGCAGCGGCACAGACGATTGGATGAATTCTTTACACCCAAAAAGACTATTCGGTTGAGAAGGCACTGGCTCTAATGCCCACCCTGACGGATAACGCCGTCAGTCTCAAGAAAGGGGACTTGCAGGAGGCTGAACGAATTCTGCTGAGTCAGGCTGAGGTTTTGCAAGCTTTGTTTAATCGCATGGTCGGGTTTGCGGCGTTTATGATTGCTGATCCAGAGGTGTGCGATCGCTATGCTTCGTTATGCTTGAGGGCACAAGAGCAATGCCGTAAAACCCTAGTGGCGCTGGCAGAACTGAAGAACCCGAAGAAACCTACCCAGTTCATCAAGAACTATGTGGATAAGCAACTGAATCAGCTTAAGGTTGAACAGTCCCAGCCCTCAGCAACCAATCAAGTAATAGATACAACCTCCCAACCCTCACCTATCCCTCAAACAATGGAGGCTTCACCCGATGCCGCGATGGACACCCGAAGCGAAACAACGGCAGCGAGAACTGATTCAAATTTGGAAACCGTGGGAGTTGTCAACAGGTCCGGTAACGAGTGAGGGCAGGGCAACCAGTAGCCAGGATGCAGTAAAGACAGGCTGGCACTCTGCTGAGATGCGCCAGGTACGTCGAATCCTGACTCAGCTAGGGAGAGTGCAGCGGGAAACGCTAGACCATTACTTTGAATAATTTTTCAAAATTTTAAGGACAACTCAAAAACGAACTATTCACCTGTCACCAACTCAGAGTAGTCGAGCAGACAGTTAGAGCCAGTTTTTCTTGAATATTGACTATTGAAGAAGTACCTTCAAGGGTACCGTCAAACTCTGGTTGAGTGTTGCAAAGTAGACATTAGCTGTTGTTTAACAAACACTGAACCAGTTAACTCACCAATGGCGTAAGCTAAGCTCTCAATGCTTTTATCTATTGCCTATTTGCTTTCAAAAAGACCTTATATAATCCATCGAGAAAGGATATAACAATGAAAAAACAATCTGCTTTATTAGCTGAAACAAAACTGACACTTGAGAAAGAACTTGCTCAGATCGTTATCGAGAATACTGCTGAGGGAGGGAGCCTACAAAAGCTCTCAGAGATTGTAGCAGAACTCAATTTAGGGTTTGAGACTGGCAGGATTAGTTCTGTTGGGCGTAATTCTTCAGGTAGCAACAGTGTTAGCTTTACCAGGGGAAATTCTACCTTCATCTCAAACTGGCCTCAGTGGGCATTTGAGCAGGCAAGATCAGCTCTACTATACGGCAAAGAAGTAACTGTTATTTTTGATGGTATCCCACTTGGAAATAATCTGCTATCCGTGTTAGTTCTGGAGGATTCTGTTTAGGGTTGAATAGGCTATTGTTGAGAGGTATTTGGCTCAAAGTGAGAAATGGTTGCTAATCCTGAAGTATGCCGGATGAATGGGTCAAAATCGAGAGGAGCCATCACTCAACGGGGAAAGGCGATCGCCGCTCGTAATGCAACCAAGCATGGGTTACTGGCTCAACAGACTCCCCTTTTAGTAACTGAAGACCTGGCAACTTTCGAGGGCTTGGTTCAGGGTTTGATTGACTACTATCAACCAGAAAACCCAGTTGAGCATTTTCTGATTCAACAGGTTGCGATGGGAATGCTCAAACAGCATCGGCTCTGGTCAGTCGAGGCAGCGATCGCCAATATTGAAATTTTGAAAGCTCAGCAGTCCTGTAAGTTTCCTGATGTTGTGATTCCATCCAAGTTTGCCAGTGAGCCAGATTTTCTCGATCAACGGATTCCCCTTCAGCAGTCGCTAACGGAAGAACAGGCGGTTTTAGAGCGGTTGATTCGACTGTTTAATGAGGATGTAGCGTTACTGAAGACGAACCCTGATTTACAAGACTGGCTCGATGGAGTGAGGGATTCCTCTGGAGGCGCTTATTTTTCGCGTAATCGCTCAGCAGCCGTTCATCAAGCTCAAGATAGCTTTGATACATGGCTTGACCCCTGGACGTATGAGCGGGAGGACGAAGCAAACCCTGAGCCACTGCCAACCGCAAAGGAAGTTGTTACCCGGTTTAGAAAACTCCAGAAGCTTGCGAGGGAACGAATTCAGGAAATTAAGCAGCTTTTAGCAGAAAATAAGGCAATTCAAACGAGCATCACCCAAGCCAGAATTGCCAGTCAGGGGATGCACCAACAAGATCTAGTGAATCGCTATCAACGGAACATTAACCGGGAACTGTATGAGGCGTTGGATCGGTTGGAAGAAATCCAGCAACGGAGGAATGAGGGTTCTATGGGTTCGTTTGGTCAAAATCCTGATCTCAGCCCTGCACCAGGAGCCGATTCCTTTGCCTGTCAGTGAATTCTCTGTTCTAATTCGTGTGCAAAAGGATATAATAAGTGAATAATGCACACGAATTAGAACGATGGACAAGTACCTTGAACTGCTGGAAAACCTGAAAGCCCTGGAAGCTGAAAGAGCCAGGATCAGCCGTGAGGGGGATGTGTTGTTTGACTGCTGGCTTGCAGCATCTAAACCGAGGGGGACTGCCAAAACCACTAATGCTCATTGGCAGTTGAGGAGCCGGAAAGCTCAGTTTAATGGGAAGAAGTCGAAATATATCAAGGCTGCTGAGGTGGGGCAGTATGAGGCGGCGATCGCTCGTGGAAAGCAACTCAAGCAACTGGATCGGCAAATTGATGCGCTACGCCAACGGGTTGGCAAGATTGAAGGTGCGATCGCTGCAATTTGAATTAAAGGTCTATTTTGATTTTTCTGCGGAAATTTAGAGACATCAACGAAGAAATTGAATAAAACTATAGAAGGTGCTCTTGGCAATTCATAAAAACTCGGTTAAGCCTTCAAAAAATGAGCCACTCCCTTAATGAAGCCGGGACTCGGAAGGAATTGATTGACCCGAAGCTTGAGGCTGCGGGGTGGGATTTGAGTCCTACTAAAGGGGAGGTCAGGTTCGAGATCCCTGTAAAAGGGTATGATGCAGAACCTTGGAAAGGGGTGACAGACTATTGCCTCTATCGTTCAAATGGGGAAGTGATTGCGGTCGTAGAGGCAAAGAAACAAAGCCTCGATCCACGAGTTGCAGAACAGCAAGTGCGACATTATGTGACAGAGATAGCCAAGCATCAAACCTTTCAGCCATTTGCCTTTCTGACTAATGGCAGAGAAACCTATTTCTGGGATGTCGATCGCGCAACTAAGCGTCAGGTGGCAGGCTTCTTCTCGCTCTTGGATCTGGAAAACCTGCTTTATCTGAGCCAAAACAAGATTGTGCTGCAAACGCTTGGGGTCAACATCGCGATCGCTGGACGAGCGTATCAGCAGGAAGCGATCCGGCGAGTTTGTGAGCGGTTTGATGAAGGGTTTCGTCGGGCGTTGCTGGTGATGGCAACGGGCACTGGGAAGACTCGCACCACGATGGCACTAATTGACCTGTTTCTAAGAGCAAATCAGGCAAGACGGGTATTGTTTGTCGCAGATCGAGATACGTTGGTCAAACAAGCTCTGGATGATGGGTTCAAAACATTTCTACCGAACGAACCCCGACATCGGATTCGTAGTTTTGATACTAATACAACCCAGCGGCTGTATGTGGCAACGCTGCAAACCCTGTCCGTCTGTTGCAAGCAGTACACTCCTGGCTTCTTTGACCTGATTGTGTTTGATGAAGCCCATCGATCGATCTTTAACCTGTTCCGCGAAGTGGTGGAATACTTCGATGCCCGAATTATTGGACTGACGGCAACACCTGCTGGGTTTATCGATCGCAACACGTTTCAGGTGTTTCATTGCTTCGACGATCCGCCCAAGCCCACGTTTCTTTATGACTACAAGGATGCGGTGGCGGAAGGTCATTTGGTGGACTATGACGTTTATCAAGCACGCACTCGCTTTCAGCGGGACGGCATTCGAGGGGCAAATCTAAGTGAGGAGGATCGCAACGAACTGATTGAGGATGGCGTTGACCCCGATAAGATTGATTACGAGGGTACAGAGTTAGAGAGAACAGTCAGCAATCGGGATACCCTGCGGCGGCAATGGGAAGAGCTTATGGAAGTCTGCTATAAAGACCAATCTGGGTTACTGCCAGGGAAGATGATTGTGTTTGCCCTCAGTCAAGACCACGCACTACGGTTGGCGAAGGCATTTGAGGAGATGTATCCTCAGTATCCCAATCTGGTGCAGGTGATCACGTCCAAAATGGAGCGAACGGATGACCTGATTGAAAACTTCAAGCAGCAGAATATGCCCCGCATTGCCATTTCGGTAGATCTGCTGGATACCGGGGTAGATGTGCCGGAAGTCGTGAATCTGGTGTTTATGAAGCCAGTGCAGTCTCAAATTAAGCTGCGGCAGATGATTGGACGGGGAACCCGCAATGATGAAACCTGTAAATTTCGCGATCGCCTACCGGGCGGCAAAAAGGACAAGTTTCTGATTATCGACTTCTGGCAAAACCAGTTTGACCGTGACCCTAGCGAGGAGGTGGTGAGCCAGGAGCTACCCGTGCTGGTGAAGATTTTTAATACCCGGTTGAAACTGCTGGAAGGGTATTTGAGCAATCAGCAGCCTGAAGAACGTCAGCGCGTGGTTGGGGATTTGCGATCGCAAATTGCCCAAATCCCCACAGAGACCTTCAGCGTTCAGAAGGTGTTTGCTGACATTAAGCAAGCCTGGACAGATAGTTTCTGGCTCTACCTGAACCAAACCAAGATCAACTTCCTGCGATCGAAGGTGGGTCCGTTGCTCCGATTTGTGGCGGGGACGGATGTGCCAGCGGCGACGTTCACCAACAAAGTGGAGCGGTTGAAGTATGAGATTTTGACCAATGCTGTGAAGGCTGCCACGTTGGAGTCGATCGCAGAAGATGTCAGCCGTCTACCTCCTAACCTCATTGAGAGCAATCCTAGACAGCAGGCTGCTTTTGAATTTTGCCTCTCTGGTCGATTGCGAAACGCCACACCGACCGAACTCAATCAGGTAATTGAAGCTCTGGCAGGTCAAATGAGGAACCGCCATGATAAGCCTAATGATTTCTTAGAAATTGACCTGAAAGACCGAATTGCCAATAGCGGCTACATTACGCTGGGAGACGGAGGTGAGCAGGTCTATGTGCAGGAGTATCGGGAACGGGTGGAGCGGAAGGTGCTGGAAATTGTGGAGAATCACCCTGCGATCGCGGCACTCCGTAACGGAGAGGCCCCAACAGACCTGCAACTGGTTGCCCTGGAACGGACTCTGCGGCAGGAGTTGGGCACGAAGCTCTTCAACGAGGTGGTTTCAGCCGAATCGTCGAGGGTGGCTGAAGTGGCTGGAACCTATCGGGCAACAACCGTCTCAACTGATGTGGTATCTAACATCCGCAAAGCGTTTAATGTCAAAACTGGCAGTTTATTGGGTTTTCTCCGAGAACAGCTAGAGATGGAGGAGCTACCGGATTATGAGACGGTGGTGCAGCGGAATTTTGAGCAACATATTGCCCAGCAACCCTACAATGCCGATCAGATGCGTTTTCTGCGGGCAGTTCAGACTGTTTTCCTACAAAAACGTCGGATTGAACTGGCTGACCTGTATGATGAACCGCTCGATCGTTTTGGAGAGGATGCTGTAGAAAGGTGGTTTACAGAGGAACAGGTTCACGAGCTACTGACGTTGACTCAACAGTTGGCAGCATAGAGCCAAGAAGTAGCGATTTACCTACCATTTACGCTACTCTTGGTAGGAAGATGGTGAATTACCAACGGTGCGACTATGCAGGCTGAAAAACTATCGGTTTCTCTACCAGTTCCTTTGGTGCATTTCATCGAAAGCTACAAAATAACCCATCAATGCCGATCTCGGTCTCAAGTGATTGAACGGGCATTAGAGTTGCTGCGAATGCAAGAGTTAGAAGCGGCGTATCGACAGGCGGCTGGGGAAGTCGATCCAGTCTGGGAAAATGCGATCGCGGATGGGTTGGGCGATGAAACGTGGTGAGATTTACTATGCTGACCTCAATCCCACAGTCGGATCTGAAACAGCAAAACGCCGTCCGGTTCTGCTGGTGAGTAATAATGCCAACAATCGCGCTGGCAGTACCGTGACCATTTTGCCGATCACCTCTAATGTGAGTCGGGTTTACCCGTTTGAGGTGCTGATTCAACCGCAGGATAGTGGATTACCCAAACCTTCAAAGGTACAGGCACAGCAAATCCGAACCATTTCTATCCAACGCCTGGAAGCAACGGTGGCAGGTTGTTTGAGTGAAGAAATAATGGCATTGGTTAATGCGGCGCTAAAACTTCATCTGGCACTCGATTAAAGTGTGGAAGTGATGGAATGAAGAGAGTCTAGAATGCTGACCGATTCAGAACTGAGATCGAAAGTTGACCAAATATGGGACCGATTGTGGTCATCAGGGTTGTCGAACCCGATGGATTCGATCGAGCAGTTCTCCTATCTTCTCTTCCTGAAGCGGTTGGATGACACGGAGGCTAAGCGGGAAAAGCAAGCACTGCGGCGGCAGCAGGAATTTAAGCCCCAAATTCCAACGGAACTGCGGTGGTCGGAGTGGGTGCATAAACCAGCAGGGGATGCCCTGAAGCATGTGAAGGAGAAGGTGTTTCCCTGGTTGCGAGAGGTGGGGGAAGCGGGTAGCTCGTTCCGGCAGTATATGGAAGGGGCGGAGTTCAAGGTAAGTAAGCCCGCGACGTTGATTGAGGTCTGCAATCTGATCGATCAGATGAAGATCTCGGAGCAGAACCAGGATGTGCAGGGCGATCTGTATGAGTACCTGCTGAGTAAGCTGAGTGCGGCAGGACGGAATGGGCAGTTTCGCACACCCCGCCATATTATTCGCATGATGGTGGAGATGGTAGCTCCTCAGCCCAAAGACCGGATTGGCGATTTGGCAGCGGGCACCTGTGGCTTCCTGGTAAACGCCTATGAATACATTCTGGAGCAGCACACCAGCCCGGAAATTCTCCAAGACGAGAAGGGGCAGAAACATCTGGTGGGCGATCGCCTCTCGCCTGAGCAAAGCAAGCATCTGCAAACGGAGGCGTTGACTGCCTACGACAATGACTCTGGGATGACGATGCTACGGATTGGGTCAATGAACCTGATGCTGCACGGCATTCAGCACCCGCGTTTTTTCTACAAGGATACGCTCTCGAAGGCGTTCAACGATGAGAAGTCGCTGGATGTGGTGCTGATGAATCCACCGTTCAAGGGGAAGATGGATGAGTCAGACATCAACCCGTCTCTGCCTACGAAGGTCAAGAAAACGGAACTGCTGTTTCTGCACCTGATCCTGCGGGTGCTGGATATGGGCGGACGCTGTGCGGTGATTGTGCCGGATGGGGTGCTGTTTGGCTCCAGTAAGGCACACGTTGAGATTCGCAAACGGCTCATTGAAGAGAATCGCCTGGATGGGGTGGTGTCGATGCCCAGTGGGGTGTTTAAGCCCTATGCGGGAGTCTCGACGGCAGTGCTGCTGTTTACTCGCGGGGGAACGACCGATCGCATCTGGTTCTACGACATGGATCACGATGGCTTTTCGCTGGATGACAAGCGGCAGCCCACACCAGAGCAAAATGACATTCCCGATCTTTTGCGGTGCTGGCAGCATCGGTTTGATACAGAGTTCACCGCAAAACGCACCACCCGGTTAGGCGCATTGAAACAGCAAATTGCCCCAATGAAAGCAGAACGGTTGTTACTCCAGAAGGAGATTAACCGCCTGATGTTTGAGGCAGCGATCGCGCCTGAAGGCGATGAAGCCAAGCAGCAGGCATCGGAAGCTGACCAGCAAAAGCTGACCGTACTGCATGAGCAGATGGCACCGTTGCAAGCGGAGATCAACCAGCTCAATCGCCAGTTTTGGGTAACGAAGGAGCATGTGAAAACGAACAAGTATGACCTGTCTGCCAGTCGCTATCGCCAGATCGAGCAGGATGAGATGTATTACGAATCGCCCAGAGTAACGACGGAACGCTTGCTGAAGCTGGAGCATGTGATGGCGGCAGAAGTGGCAAAATTAGAGAAACTACTGGAGGGATAGGCAATGGTTGCAACCGTAAAGAGCCTGACGCTGGAGGAGTTTTTGCAGCTTCCAGAAACGAAACCCGCATCCGAGTTTATTGGTGGACAAGTGAGCCAAAAGCCCATGCCTCAGGGAGAACATAGTACGCTTCAGAGTGAATTGTGCGATCGCATCAACCAGGTCACAAAAGCCCCAAAGATTGCCTATGCCTTTCCAGAACTGCGCTGTACGTTTGGCGGAGCTTCCGTTGTGCCCGATGTGGCAGTGTTCCGGTGGGACAGAATTCCCCGACAAGCTTCAGGACGAGTTGCGAATCAGTTTGACAGCCATCCCGATTGGGCGATTGAGATCCTTTCCCCCAACCAGAGCCAAACCAAAGTTTTAGGCAATTTGCTCCACTGTTCTCAGCACGGCACAGAACTCGGTTGGTTGCTAGACCCAGCAGAAGAAAGCATTTTGATCGTTTTTAGCGATCAGAAGGTGCAGTTGTTGAGTGGCGATCGCCCGCTTCCCAGCCTCAATGGCATTCCGTTATCGCTAACAGTGGCAGAGGTGTTTCGCTGGCTGAGTTTGTAAGAAGGTGAATGATGTCAACAAATCTACAGCAACAGGCATTACTCGAAAAAATTCTCAAACTGACTCCTGATAAGGTGACAGAGGTTGAGAACTTTGTAGACTTTCTGCTGGAGCGAACCCGTGATAAACAACTAGTGACAGCAGCTACAAAGTTGTCGGAAACCGCATTCAACAAAGTTTGGGATAATCCCGATGATGCCGATTACGACGAGTGATCACTGTGAGCCAGAATGAAAGTACGGGATGTGATTAAGCAGTTAGAGGCAGATGGTTGGTATCTTGCAAGAACAAAGGGGAGTCATCGGCAGTTTAAGCATACTGAGAAAGCTGGCACGGTAACGGTTTCGGGAAAGCTCAGTGTTGATGTTCCCATCGGGACACTGAAGAGTATTTGGCGACAGGCTCAACTGGATCAAGGAGAAACCTTATGAAATATGCTGTGGTGATTGAAAAGGGTTCTAAAAGTTACGGAGCTTATGTTCCTGATTTGCCGGGATGTGTGGCAGTAGGGGAGACATTGGAAGAGGTGAGGACACTGATCCAAGAAGCGATCGCATTCCATCTAGAAGGTTTGCAGGAAGATGGTGAATCAATTCCTGAACCTGTTTCGATTTGTGAGTACGTTGAAGCCTGTTGATGATAGAGCGATCGTCCCTTCCCATCCTCAATGGCATCCCGTTATCGCTGACGGTAGAGCAGGTGTTTGGCTGGCTAAGTTTGTAAGGAGGTTCGAGGTGTTAATGAGGCAGCAACAGTAGAAATTTATAAGTTAGCAGAATTATTCAGATTATTTTTTATATGCAGACTCAGGAAAAACTTCCAAAAGGCTGGCAATGGGTTCGTTGTCAGGACGTAATCGATGTAAGAGACGGAACTCATGACACTCCGAAATATATTCCTCAGGGTGTTCCACTAGTCACTTCTAAGAATCTCAAACAAGGAATTATAGATTTTAGTGACGTGTTTTATATCTCTCAGCAGGACCATGAAGAAATTCAGAAACGTTCAAGAGTGGATAAGGGTGACATTATCATGGCAATGATTGGGACTATAGGTAATCCTGTCATTGTCAATAAAAAGCGCGAGTTTTCTATCAAGAACGTTGCTCTTTTCAAATTTGGTAATAGTCAAGTCTTTAATCAATATTTCTACTATCTTCTTCACTCATCTCTGCTAGTGAAACAGCTATCTAGAGAATCGTTGGGTGTCACACAGAAATTCGTATCCTTACAAGTTCTTAGAGATTTACAAATTCCTCTACCACCACCGGAGGAACAGAAGCGAATTGCATCGATCGCCCAGAAATGCGATCGCCTCCGCCGCACCCGCCGCTACACCCAACAGTTGAGCGATAGTTACCTGCGATCGGTCTTCCTAGAAATGTTTGGCGATCCTGTGGTTAATCCAATGGGTTGGGATAAAGAGCAACTAGGAGATTTATGCCGGATTAGACGTGGTGCTTCTCCACGACCAATTGATGATTATTTAGGTGGCACGGTTCCTTGGATAAAAATTGGCGATGGAGCAAAGGGAGATAGTTTGTATTTGTCCTCCACAAAAGATTTTGTTACTGAGCAAGGTGCAAACAAAAGTGTATATCTAGAGCCAGGTTCGCTTATATTCGCAAATTGTGGAGTGAGTTTAGGCTTTGCAAGGATTTTGACGATCTCTGGATGCATCCATGACGGTTGGCTTGCTTTCGATCAACTAAGTAAAAATCTGAATCAAATTTTTCTGTTGCGAACTCTAAATCAACTTACTCTCCACTTTAGAAGTCTTGCACCTGATGGAACACAGCCAAATCTCAACACGGGAATCATGGGGAGTTTTCCAATGATTCTGCCACCTCTCCCTCTTCAAGAAAAATTTGCTCAAATTGTCCAACGGTTTGAACGGCTTCGGATGCAGCAACGTGAGGGCGATCGGCAGGCAGAGCATTTATTTCAAACCGTCCTGCACCGCGCCTTCCGGGGTGAGCTTTAAGCAGGTTCAATTACCAGTTGGATTGCCTGAGTAAAGTTGGTGTTCTGCATCTAACCACACCACGAAGAAAATATTCTCGATGAAAAAGCCATGCACTCTGCCATGCTCATTAGAGGTTAGAGAAAACTGGTAGGGCGTGTCTACCAACTGCTCTTCACCGGGAATCCCAAAGCAAGCTTCACTCACACCCTTACTGTTCCAATCAATGGGATGACATCGCAAGGTTTTATTATTACCCTGCCGCAGTTCTACCGCCGTAAGTCCTGACAAGTCCCGCAAGCGGGTAATCAAGGTGATCCAATAGCTGCCTTCTCTTTCAGTACAGGAAAACTTTTCATGGGTGTCATTGAAATACTTAAACGAAAAGCTGATGCCTTGAGGGGGCTTCAGCTTTGTTGATTGAATACCGGATGAGCTATCTTTCGGAACATCGGTCTTCCTAATCTTCTTCGACACGCGCCGCGTAATACTCCTTCATCCATTCCTTCAAAATGACCTGATTAGAGGGTGCGTCAGGTGGCAAATCGCCCCTTGCACGATTCCAGGGATCTTCAAGATGAGTCATTTGCTCTAACTCATAGGCATCGCAAGCAAAATACTCTTCGGCAACCTCACTCAGAAAATTCCGAATTTCATCGGGTAGTTGCGGGTCAGCATCCTCATCAATTGGTCGCCAACCAAACTTCTTGTAGTGATGGTACAAATCAGGAACTACAGGACCATGAATCCATGCCTCAAAGTCCTCATTAAACAGCGGCTGTTCAAAAAGCGCTAAGTGCCATGCCTGAGCATAGTACACAAGCTTTTGGAGTTTCAGATTGCTAATGAAAGACCCACTTTCATTAGCCAGCGAGATAAAATAACTTGCTACCTCAAAACAGGTCAACAATACAACCACCCCCTAAAGCTTGCCAGAGTTATACACCTATAATTCAGGTTAGGCGCTTTTAATCCCGAACGCAATTGAGGATTGCCGCATTTATAATTAGTTTATGTGTACTATTTTATGCCCGTAGTCTACGTACTGCATATCTGGTGCTATCGAAATTGAATGCAGCACGTTTAAATCAATATGTAGGGCTGTACTTAAATTAGCTATATAAAATCAGCCTAGTCAACGCTTTACATTGGGTAACTTGAGGCAAGCTTTTCGAGATGAAGGAAATCCAATATGACTTATAGAGTTCAGGATATCACTGGAGAATTTGCAACCGATTCTGAAAGTGGGCAGCAAATCTATGACTGCATTCACTCTGCACTTCTGGCTGGTCATTCTGTAGAGCTAGACTTCAACGGAGTCACCGTCTTTGCCTCTGCCTTTTTCAACTTCGCGATCGGGCAACTCCTGAAAGACCTTTCCTCCGACAAGCTCAACGAACTTCTCAAGATCACCAACCTGTCTGCCAACGGGCACAGCCTTTTGAAGCGCGTCATTGAGAACGCCAAGCACTACTATTCTGATGCTCAATATCAGAATGCAGTCGATACCGTCTTAGAACAGTACGCTGCCAGCTTCTAAACCATGCCCATTAATCTCACCATCCAGGCGGAAGTCATCGACATTCGCCACGATACCCCACGCCAGGATGATATTTTTCTGGTCGATACCAATGTTTGGCTCTGGCAGACCTACACCAACGCGATCGCTTCATCTCGCAATGCTCCTAACAAAATTCGAGCCTACACCCCCTACCTGAGGCAGGCGCGACGGAACGGGGCAACTTTGGTCTACTCTGGCTTAATCCTGGCAGAGCTTTCCCACGTCATCGAGAAAACAGAGCGTGAGATCTATAATCAACGAACAAGAAGTTCTCTAGACGCTAAAGAATATCGACACAACAACCCAGTGGAACGGGCAAACGTCGTTGCAGAGGTTGAATCAGCTTGGCAGCAGGTTGAGGGATTGGCTCTACCAATTGATTTGATAGTCAACGAAGAAATTACCAATGCCTCTCTAGCCCGTTTCCAAGACCCAGGCTCTTGATGTACGATCTTCTGATCCTCGAAGCCATCAGTCGAGCAGAGGCAGGGCAAGTAAAGGTGATCACTGATGACATGGATTATGCCGTCATTCCTGACATCCAGCTCTTCACCAACAATGGCTTAGTGCTTCAGCAAGCCGCCACACAAGGGAAGCTAATCGCTACACGGTGAAAGGACTTGGAGAAAGTTAGGACGATTGCGAAATTTAGCCCCAACCCTCTGCTTCAAGAAATTGATGAGAACTTCACAGCAATCAAGATCCAGGTCACAACACTCCGGATTTGGGCAGCTTAGGCTTGAAGGGTTGAGCGGGTTAGTTTTGCGGTTGAGAGATACCTATGAGAAGAGCAGATCGACGCGATAGTTCTGAAGACAACAACCTAAACAACCCGCGATCACGCTCAACGGAACCAGCCTCCTACCATGATCTAAAAGCGTCCCTCATGACTGTACGGGCGCAAAAAACTGAATTGCAGCAGCGTGTTCAAGAGGTAGAAGAGCGGGCAGGGCAAAACCATCAACTTTACCTGGCAGAGCAGCAGAAGCATCAAAGTGCGATCGCATTGTTTCAAGGGGAGCAGCAAAAATACCAGACAACCCTGACTCTATTTCAGGAAGAGCAACATAAGTACCAGACAACCCTGACTCTTTACCAAGAAGCCCAGACGCAAGCACAGTCCTACCTCACCCTCTACACTCAAGAACAAGCCCGTAGTAGCGAATTGTTGGTCAAATTTGAAACCGCTCAAGCCGAACGACAGCACTACTTGACACTGTACGACGAAGCCCAAGCCCAACTGAAGCTGGAGCGACGCTCCAAAGCAGGAATCAAGGGATGGGAGACACGACGGAAACGGGAAAACGATCGCCTGAAGCAAGAGATTGGTGAAATGACAGTCCTATTACGTGACTCGCTGACTCGGAAAGACCAAGCCATCACTAATCTCGAAGACTTGGCTGACCGCATGGACCGGATTCAATCTCTAGTGGATTCGGTTGAACAAGAATCCACCAGTAACCCAGTCAATTTACTTCAAAAGATTGCCCGTATGTGGCAGGCAATGAAAGACATCCTTGCAGAATAGAAAACCCCAACATGAGCGAAGAACCGAGTCCACTGATCCAAACTTCTCGAAAGCCAACATTAGGCGATCGTATTCGTGGCATCGCCAATCAACTCAGGGACGAGAGTGAAGTCCAAATCAAAGCAACCTCCCGCATCTTGGGGGCTGCTGCCCAAATTGCCCAAAACCATGATCGACTAATTGATGAAGTTGTCGAGATGGTCGAGGAAGACCTTGACCAACAAGCACAGGTGCAGCCTTCAGAACCCTACACGGTCGAAAAACTTCAACAGCAGTTCAAAATTCTCAAGGATGCCAAAGCTCATTTCGGCATCAAAGCATCTAGTTGGGCAACGTTAGCTTCTAAGTTGAACGAGCAACCAACAAATTCCGGTTCATCAGGATCTCGATCTCAAGATCTTCTGATTCAACGACTTGAGGCGATCGAGCACGAACTTCAATCTCTGCGAGGAGACATCAACCAGGTTTTGAACCTCCTAAATCTGATTGCGGAAAAACTGCTGTAAAGCAATTTCTGCTTAGAATTTCTTTTCTTAAAAAGAAACCTCGGTATGCTGTACCGAGGTTTCTCAATCTTTGCGGCTCAAAGAGTGCCCTAAATCAGTTCCTACTCAAACAAGCTAACTCGCTTAGTCAATATCCGCATTACCTCGCCAGGGTTAACAGTCGGAAGCTGCCTTGACCATTCATCAGGTCTGGCATAACCCAGTTGGAAGAGCCTCGAAACGCAAAATTGAACAACTTGGGGAGAGCCGATCGCAATGACTCGCAGAATATCAGGAGAGGGGCGATCGCGTAAATCGATCAAGGTTTGCTCAGACGGCAAAGCGCTCTGAGTGGATGTATTCTCTGTCATGATGGTTTAACTCCATAAAGGGGTGCCCTGTCCTGTGAGCCTGCAAAACTTCGGGACAGGGTTTAGTTTTACTGGAGCTAGAGTAGCATGGTGTAATAGGGTGTGACACTCTATGTTACCTAGTTACATAAAGGAGTCTATAAAATGCTGACAACCACCAAACAGCATTCTGCCGTGACCACAGATTTAGAGCGGGTGACAGCTTATGTAGACCCTGAAGTAAAAGAGGGTCTAGAGGAATGGGCTAAGAAGGAGCAAAGAAGCCTGTCCAATTTGGCAGCAGTTCTGCTTACAAATGCCTATCGAGAATATCAGAAGCAACAGCAGCAGAACCAGAAGAAAGAGTGAAAAGGCGCTCTCTTTTATCCTTCTAATTTATGAAGCCACGATGAAGCGAATAAGTTTGGGTTTAATTTGGGTGTAAGAAAGTGTAATAAAGCTTGAAACCCTCTATTTACAAGGGCTGATAGCTGATTTGTAATCAGCCGGTCGCAAGTTCGAGTCTTGTCACCAGTTTTAATGATTGTACGTTCGCACATTAAATGTCGCAGTTCGCAGATTAGTGTCGTTTTTAGACTAATTTCCTGCTTTTTGCTTGTTTTCGTGAGTTAATGTCGCTAAATTGAAATTCTTTGCCCTTCGCAGATTGGTGTCGCACTCTAAAACAAGCAACAGGTAACTAATTACTTGCAACTGAGGTAGCAGCAATCGCAAATTACAAATCAGCTGCTCCTTTCAGTCCTCCTAAAGACTATCTTGCCAGAAGACAGAAAACGTAGAGAGCATAGTTTCGAGTGGAAATCTCCCCTCGGATGTGCTGACGCTTTTAGACTACCTATATCTGGGAGGCTGATTGCAGCTACGCTACTATTTCATCTACGCCGGTGGCGTGCCTTGCTTTCAGCCCACTTATCTCTGGGATGCTGATAGCGACTCCGCACCTGAACCATTTGTGAAAGTTTCCTGTAATCTTTCAGCCCACCCATCTCTGGGAGACTGATTGCAACCGGGACTCTCCACGATCGCGATGATTTCCTCTACGCTTTCAGTCCGCCCATCTCTGGGAGACTGATTGCAACCACCGGTCCAGGAAAGTGCTTCCGGTTCGTCAAATTCTTTCAGTCCGCCCATCTCTGGGAGACTGATTGCAACTTCAAATGATCGACGACTTTGACTCGTTCCATTGCCTTTCAGTCCGCCCATCTCTGGGAGACTGATTGCAACCGATTGCTAGTTTGCGGACTTGATTCAAGCTGACACCTTTCAGTCCGCCCATCTCTGGGAGACTGATTGCAACTCCCAGCGTTAGAACCCTTATCCCGCAAGCTATCTAAGTCAAGTTTTGGCAAACCTACTTGAGAACTACCATTTGACTTGTTACTCAGGAAGCTTTTTAGCAAGCTTACAATTGTGAAAGTCTTACCAATAGCAGGATTTGGGATTTTGGCAAACCTCCCAAGTTTGTTGACCTCGCTTTGGTTTGCGAAAAAGTTGTGGAGGACTCCTCCTTGATCGGAGGCGATTCAATAACTGCCACTTCAGTCACACGATCTGCAAAAATTGAGCAGATAATGCTCCTGTACCCTCAAAAATGAAGGCTTGACTCACTTCTGCTGGGTGCGCACCTACGCTACATTGGAAGATGAGACTCAACTAATGCAGCTTCCCATCCCCACACAAATCCCGCGATGAAATTTGCACCAGAATGGCAGTCAGCAAGCAGACAGTTACCAGGGTCGGAAAGCACGATCGTCTGACGACGACCAAACTGACCCATATTTTTCACAGTTCAGCGGCTCATAGAGCTTAAACTGCGGCGCTGTTGAATCATATATTAACTTGTCGAGGTACGAATGTACTAAAAACTACAGGATTATTTTGTGGCGATCGCACGAGAGTGATAAGCGGCGATCGCTAGGTCTCTTGCCTGTTCCTGGGAATTGCCCTGGAGTGGCTGAAACTCTGATTCAACTGCAATGCCAACTTGCTTGGCTTTACCCTGGATAGCTTCGATGAGTCTGTTGTAGCTCCAACGATGAATCGCTTTGCGGTACTCCCTGGCGTATTGATTTTGAGTCTTTACTGAACCAGGGCATTTTTGTTCAGCCCTTGCTGTAATTTCGCTAGCCAGTAATTCACGCAGATGGCTCAAACTTGGAATCACAATACTTCCCGCTTGATACTGTTGGGCAAGTTGAATAATTGCCTTTGCCAGTAGGCGATCGACATATTGACCCAATTCTGATTCTGAGGGCTGATGAGCAGCACCCCGCTTTTGACTTTTGTGCCGTTTCAGGGCATTCTGTTGCTGTTGGTGGCGATGACGATTCAAAAGCCGATACTGATTACCCAGTAGTGTTCGCGGTGTGTGATAGGTTAGTACCTCTCCTGTTCTGCCATTAACAACAGCGACCGTGACAGGATTAGCCAACCCAATACTAAGCCCAACCAGGATTTCGGGGTTTCTCTGGGAGGTTTTCTGATTAGGGCGATCGGGTAAATTATGCAAACGATCAAGCGTTGCTTGGTTCCGAGGGTCAGGATTTGTATAGGTCAGTTTTTTGAGGGCTTTCGCGGCTTTCTCCTGTTGAACTTCCAGGGTGCCTTCTGCGATCATCAGGCGAGTATCAAAGGAGCAATAGAGGGCAAGATGGTTCACATCCCAGGGGTTACCTTTGCCCTTGCCTTCTCTCCATGCCAACATGGCTGAGCTGAGCGTGAGTAAACCTGTTGGATAAGTCTCTTGATTGGATTGATAAGCTTGCCAATCTTCAAAAAATCGTTGGAAGAGGGGCAGTTGCCGCTGATCACAGTACAACCGAAATGGATATTCTTTATGGGTTTTGAACCATTTCTGGATATCAGAGTCAGTCGCTTTGAGATATTTATCAACCCCATTAAAAGTGGCGGTAATTCTGCCCTTTGCGGTCTTACCCCACCTTATATCTATAGAATTACCGTAGATGATGGGATAGGGCAGAGATGCAGGTCGAGTCAACAGTTTGGCTTGCCAATCACGCATCTGAGCAACACTTTCAGGAACCTGTTGAGTGGCGATCGCCAATGTCTCCAAAAACTCTTCCCCAGTTAAGTCACGCCCTTTCGGCAAGCGAGCCTGAAGTTGGGCTTCAAGTTCTTTTTGTTTGCGGTGGACACGATGGGCAAATTTCTCTGGGTCTTCTTCGACTTCAGCAACTTTGCCACCGTTTTTAATGAGATAGGCGATCGCACAACGGTTGAGAAGCTCATCTGTGGCGTTATAGGCTATAAACAGGCGAGTTATCAGACTCGCATCATTAAAAGAATTAGATTTCCGGTTTGCATTCCGCCTGTTGGTGTTGGAACCCGTTTGAGTTTCATGCTCGGTATTGAGTTGATTCAAAATCTCTTGTGCCCGATGCTGAATGATTTCTAGAGCAGAACCGGAGAGTTGAACGAGTTCAGCCTCACTTTTGACGATATCCAACCAACGCTGTTTTCCATCCAAATGTTGTTTTCGCGATCGTTGAAGGGATAACCACGATTCATAGGTGTACGTCACCATAAGAGTGGCAGAAGCATAAAATCGTCCGGGTTGCCCTGGATAAACTTCTTTGAGTGCCTTACAAAGCCCTTTAACAGCACTCTCTGAAACCTCCCCTCTGCGTTGCCACATCTCAAAATCGGGATGCTGGCTGACCTGTTTTAATAGGGCATTGATTAATGGAGTGTTTTTCTCAGTCATGAGGTGCCAGAGATGGCGACGAACAGGCTCAGAAGCGGTCAAGCGACAGTGAATGGTGATGATGCTCATGGTTAGCAACCCCTAGCACAGCCATTGCCGAAAAGTTTTAGGCACTCTGGCAATAGTTCTGATGTACTGTTATCCTGCGAAGGCATCATACTCCAAATAATGTCATCGTGACAAGCTGATTGGCATGGCTCTTGCTCCTCAAACTCCGTCTCATACACACTGGTATGCGTTACGGCTTTATTGTCCCAGCACGCTAGTCAAAACTACCCACTTTAGTGGGAGGCTTTAGCTGCTACACAGTTCCCGGTGTTTCAGGTGGTTTGGCAAAGATGGTAGCTTTGACAGAAACCATCATGGTAGAACAACGATGGGGCGGTCATACGATCACACGGTTGAGCGTCCATATCGTCTGGGTGACGAAATATCGCTATGCGGTGCTCAAGGGTGAGAACCAAAAGCGCTGCCGGGAACTAATTATCAAAGTTTGCGACGCAGAGGATGTGACGATTCTCAAAGGTGCTGTGAGCAAGGATCATGTCCATCTGCATATCGAGTACCCGCCATCGAAAGCGGTGAGTGATTTGGTGAAGCGGATGAAAGGGCGCAGTTCACGACTGTTGCAGCAGGAGTATCCAGAGTTGCAAAAACGGTATTGAGGTAAGCTTTTCTTGTCCATTGGGTATGGCGCATGGAGTACTGGCAATCTAACCGAGCAGTTAGTGGAAGAGTATTTAGAGCATCATCGGAGTCCGTCAAATCAAGATCGCGGTAACTTCCTACTCGAATAGGTTAACTTGGGCTTTCAGCCCTTCAGGAACCTATGCACTGAAAGTGCATAGTGGTTCAGTTTCTGTGGACGGCATGTGCTAGCAAGCAAACTGCGTCCGTCGAATGTAGACCCCGCTGCTGGGGGCCTGGAAGAATTACAACGGATTATCGTTCAGATTAGAAGCCAGTGGGCAGAGCTGGTGATCATCGTGCGGGGGGATAGTGCCTATGGGCGAGACGACCTCATGAGTTGGTGTGAGCCTCAAGCCAAGGTGGAATACGTGTTGGCGTATCCCAGCAATGAGCGGGTAGGGCGATTGAGTTGGGGACTTGAGCAACGCGCCAAAGCCGCTTACGAGCACCAGCGCCAACAGGTCGAGCAAACCCTCAGTCCTCTGGTGGCAACCGCAGCAGAACTCAAGCCTGACCTGGATGCTCTGGTGCCCCCCCAAGTCTGGTATCAGTCCTTCACCTACCGCACACTGGACTCCTGGAGTTGTGAGCGTCGAGTGGTGTGCAAAATCACCTACGATGCCAACGGTGCTCGTCGTCATTGTGTTGTCACCTCCTTCTCTACCACTGAGATCAGTGCAGGCACTCTTCATGCTGACTACTACTGTCCTAGAGGGGAGATGGAAAATCGCATCAAGGAGCATCAACTCGACCTCTTTAGTGACCGCACCTCCACCCATGACTTTGAAAGCAATCAATTACGATTGTGGTTTTCTTCCTTTGCCTACATCCTGATGCAAGCCTTGCACCAACAGGTGTTAGCCCAGACTGAATTAGCCAATGCTCAACTCGGTACCATTCGGCTCAAACTCCTCAAAATCGGCGCCCAAATTCGCATCACTTGTCGTCGGGTGGTCATAGCGTTCAGCAGTGCTTGGTCAAGTCAATCATTGTTCCATCGGATTTATCAACAATTGCAGCAATTACCGCATCCAGGGTAATCTCAGGTCATTGACCCGTCGCGTTAACTGAATGCTGATTTCGTCAATTTTCAGGGTGACTATCGCACCCTGACATTGTCTTGCTTGTGTTCTTTCCAGAAGTTGCAAAATTGTCTTTGCAATGGGTATTTTTTGGCTCAGCAACCACTTTTGATACCTATTGTAGCAATAGAGAGCGATTTTCAAGATTCTCCTCACTCAATTCTATTTCCCCTTCTCAATGAAAAAGACTGGTGAGAAATCCGGGTCAAGAGCATTTTGGATATCCTTGTCTAGAGTTTTTCTCAATTCCTATCAGAATGCCTCTAACTTGTAGATGGTAGTTTCTCCTATCCAAAAGACTAAAGCCCTCTTTCAATGAGGATTTCATGAATTATTAAAAGCAGCTCAATTGATCTTGCAAGGGCTGGTGGTTATACTTAACCTCTACCTGCTTGACCACATAATCAGGAATCATCGTCGCATCTGCCCATCACTCAATCAAACCTAGCGATTTCATCGATTCTGAAACGGAAAAGTTACGCAACTTATTTTTATAAGACTCCTAGAACGTGGTGAGTAGAACAGTCTTGCTTCTGGGGCATACAGTGCTAACGAAGCTCTTTCTGAGCAAGCTTTTCCAAGCCTTTGTTATTTTTCATAAGTTGCGCCCAAGCGATCCGGAGATCTAGCCTGTGGGGTGACTGACGACGGGCAGTCGCCAGGGCGTTAAGCAGGTCGTACCATACATCGTAGTTCTGACCATCCGGCACACTAAGTGTGCCAGGTACCCGTTGAATCCAACCGTTTACACTGGGGTTGCGAGAGGGGCGATCGCGGTCGCAGATCACTGAGAAATACCAGAAATATGGGTGCTTAATCTGTAAAGCTTGCTGTTGTGGCAGATTGACACTGATAATGCCGGGTTGATCGGCAAGATCAAGTCTAACTGGCTGTTCAAATAGAGGCAGCCTGGATTCATCCAGCACCATAAACTGGGCATAGCCCTCACTGGTAGAACGAGTATAGGGCACATAAAACCAGAACCTTGGAGAAGCCTCTGTTGTTTCACCACCATATTGTGTACGCCCCGTTTTTAAGCGGCTTGTTCCAGTTTGGTTCGTTTCAGTCTGGTTCGATGGTGGAGCGATCGCCAGTGCCGTGAGGGGAAGATCAACTTCAATGGGACAACTGTCACCGCGTCCAAATCCGCCTGATCGACGATTGGGAGAGGGTCCTTTGGGCGGGTTAAACCGTAGTGCAATTTGCTTAAAGACGTAATCAATGGGATTGCCAGCTTGAACGGCAGGTGGGGATACAAGCCAAAGAGATACGGTCAACAATAGGGTGACGACGTAACCGGCTACTCGCTTTACTAGGGGCAAGGGAGATGAGTTCATCAAACAGCACTCCGAGTTAATTATTTTCGTTAAGAGCAGCACGAAGCATTTGCAATGGATTACTGCTGCCCAATTTGCAACTGATATTCAGGTAGGCAACACCTGTCCCTGAAGCCAGCAAAGTGATGATTGGGGGAAACAGGGGAAGCCATAACTGCCCAAACCAAAAACTCAGACTACAGATTCCGTAAAGGACGATCCCAGTAGTCGTCAGCGATATTAACCAGAACCGCCAAAACAAAAAGCGCCAAAACAGAAAGTACCAACCCAAAACGCCTCCCACGATAGCCCAACTTAACGTCCAGAAAAATTCGACCCATTCGGGCATTACCCAGATCAGACGCTGCTTGCCTAATACCGTATCGATAATTTGGCTGACTGTCAGAGCCTGAATTTCGACCCCTGCCATCTCACCTAGAGGAGTGAGCCATAAATCACTATGGGTACGCGCAGCAGACCCAATCAAAATAATCTTTGGTTTTGGGTTTAGCTGGTCTAGCTCATTATCCTGCAACAGTTTTGTCAGGTTAAAGGTTGTGATTGTTTTGATGCCATAATTCAGCAGCATTTGGCATCCGCCATAGTGATCATTCTCTTCTACACCGCCCTGAAAACCACCTGTTACGGCATTGAAGTATGGAAAAACAAAATTCCGTTTAGGATCTGAATGCATAAATTTTGGGCATTGTTGCGCTTCCGGCTTTGTTTCAAGTTTGTTGTAGCCCTGCGTTTTGAAGAGAAATTGGCTGGCAACACGGATACTAAACGCAACTGTTGTTTTGCATTTGTCAGCATGGGGAGGAAGTTCTTGAGATAGAATCTGACGGCGCATGACGGCTCGATTTCCAACGCCAATGGCAAAGTCAACGAACCCAATGCGGCTGGGGGCAATTTCAGGGGGAGGGGGAATTTCAGTACCTTTAATCGATTGGATATCATCTTTCACTTTTTTTGTTTCAAGTGCTTTGCATCCACCAATTAAATGGAGGCTTTCTGGCATAGGGAGTATCTTGACTGTTTGGGGAGGAATCGTGGCGTTGCGCTTTTGATGTTTGGCAGTTAGGAACGGTTTAACAGCACCTTTCTGAGGGGGAACCACTGCTCGCTGTTTGGGTTGAGTCACAGCCTTTGAATTTAGGATTTTGGCGAGTTTACCCTTCGCTGCAAATGGGCGCTGAAGATCTAACCCAATCACTGTCGGCTGATATTTTTGAATTTTCTCTAATACTTCGGCTAGCTTATCGTCTGTCAAAGAAATTCCTTTATCATTCACTTCTTGACCTTGTTGTTGAACTTCATGATCATCTGGAGCAATCACCAGAATACGATTATCTTTCTGAGCAAACCCTCGCTGTGTTGCCATAAGTCCGTCTAATGCCCATAACTCCAGTCCTTGTAGTCCGGCGAGAAACCGCGCGATTCCAACCAACACGCCAATTCCCACACTAGTGATCAACACGGAGGGTTTACGACACCGAACAGGAAGCTTCTGCTCTTTTTCTAGTTCATCAATCAGCTTTAGTAATTTGCTTCGATCTGTACTTTGATTGATACTATAGATTATGTTATTGATAGTGTTATTAGTGATGTTATTAGTGGTATTATTGATGGTGTTATCATTTCCAGTAGCAATTATGGCTTCCGTTGCATTTCCTTGAATCGAAATAGAACGATTGCCAAGTAATTGCATGAGTTTGTGCAATTCTCCATCTGACAACTTGTTGCCGATTATTTCCTTAATCTGATCCTGATCAAAATTGTTTGCCACGCGCTTCAGTCCTGATTGATACGAAGAGTGTCATTAGGGATATCACAACCAATTGCCGACGAAAATGTAGGGTGCCCAGTAACGTGGATGTTCATAGCCTTTCTCCTTTGCTAAAGCCCGTTGGGCGGCTTGTAACGCCTGGACTTTGGTGAGAGTTGTTTGGGTGAGTTGCTCGTACAGCTTTTCGATAAACGTCACACTGACTTCGTCATCTAAAGTCCAGAGGGAGGCGATCGCGGCTCGCGCCCCAGCCCGAACTGCAACACCAGAAATCCCCAACGTAGCCCGTTGATCGCCGGTTGCTGTTTCACAGGCGCTTAGAATTAATAACCCGATCGTGTTGGCTTGTTTGGGGTTACGATCCCGAAAGATCTGTTCCAGTTGGTTCACATTCATCACTCGCTCATCCGCAGACAGGACAAATGTCCCTTCGGGTCTGGAACTGAATTCACCATGCGTTGCCAGGTGCAGGATGTCGATCGCCGTGGTGTTAATCGCTTGTTGGAAACCAGCGGCGGTGAACTGCTGATCTAAAAGTTGGGATACGGCGAGTTTGCCCTGTCCGACAGACGCAATGCTGTTCAACTCATCTTTAACGTAGGGCAGGGCAGGAAAGGATCGGCGTGATAAGCGACCCTTAAATTTCACAGTTGGCTTCTCACTGAACCCAGCCGCCAGAACTTTGAGGGTTTTAGCGGGAAATCGCTCAGCTACTTGTAGATTTAATCTGGGCGCGATCGCCACCGCATATTTCTCAATCAAATAGCCCTGAAGATCGGGCGTATTCAGGTTAGGAGCATACACTAAGGCGGCTAATGGGATGTTACGCAAGCGTGTATCCAGGGCAAAGACCAGCGTATCAATATTGCTGAGATAGCCCCGCTGCTCTGCCTCTGCCAGCAGCCATTGATAAACCTTGTGCGCTTTCTGTTTAACACTGTAAAACGTGTATTCTTCTTCTAAATCAAAAAGCAGTCCTCGGATTGTATCGGTGAACTCCTTGCGATCGATGCTGCTGCGATAATGCTTTAAGGATGCAGTTTGATTTGACGTGGGGCTGTTCGCCTTGACCTTTTCAAGGTTTGCCTGACTCTGTTTCTGTGAATCGAGGGATAGAGTTTGACTCGCCTGAGTACTATCCGGTAGCTTGAGAATGACCTCGACTCTCACGGTTTTTCCGTCTGCACTCTCCAACACGATCGGAAAAAAGGACGCTGTTTTTTCACCAGCTTTGCTATCAATGATTTGATCAATTGCTTGCAGGTTATTTTCTGGGCAGCCCTGCCGCAGGAAGTTTTCGATTTCTACAGCCTGGAGCGCAGCAATCACTTCACGAGCCATCTTCAAGTCGGGTTGACTGGGTTCCCGATCTTCTGCCAGCAGTAGATTAATATATTCTCGATAAATGGTTTCAATATTTTGCTGAAATGAGAACTGCGTATCGGGGTTACTCGCCGCTAATTCTCCTCGCAGTGCTTGCAACGTTTCAAAGGCGCTGTTGTAAGCCTGACGGGCTTCTGGGGTGCGATCGCGGGTTAATGAGGTTTCCGTTTGGGCTTTCGATTGTAGGGGCACTTGGGATTGGGCGTGATAAATTTTTCCCAACTGCCACTGCCACTGATAGGCAATCTCGGCAGCCGGAATCCCTTGCGCCACTAGTAGCGCTTTCTGGGTCCAGAGTTCCGCCGCAGACCAATCCGGTACCGTTTGATTCTGGTACCACTGACCCAAATACCCCAGGGCGTAGGAGCGTTCCCGACTGTCATTTTGAGTCAGGGCGATCGTGGTTTTCAACCAGGCTTCAAGGGTGCTATGCCACTGGGAAATCGTCACCGTAGGCAGATTGGTTAGAGTGGGGAGATTGATCAGACTGTGGGCTAGATTGAGGCGTAATTGCAATGTGGTGTGATTAACTGGCAGTTGCTCAATTTCGGACAACAGAGCTGACAACGAATTGGATGGATCACGCCCGGTGAGGCAACGGCTGAGTCGATCCTGAACCTCCCTTGACCATCGTTGAGCCTCTGATCTAAGTTGGGACTGTGATTGATTTTGGATTTTTGTCCGTTGCTGCTGTTGCTCGAATCGGCAACCTGTCTGGTTTGGGTCTAGCAAGCACCCCAACTCTCGCTGCTGGGACATAAGTAAACTCAATTGGTTCAATTGCGCTTGCTGTTGAGCGATTATGGCAGTGTCTGGTGTCACTGGGGCAACCGATTGTCCGGCTTCATAATGTTTGATGGCTTTGCGGGCGTTCTCAATCGCATCGGTTAAGTCAAGTGCTTCCCCCGATCGCCAATACAAATCCCAGGAGCGATCGCTCAATGCTCGGTGGGTATTGCCCAAATCCAGCCGCAGATCGGCACTGTCGGGGAGTCGGTCTAACGACAACACCGCCTGAGACAACTCCAGGACACCCATGCTCCGCAGAACGTTGCCCAAACTGCGTAAGCCCGCGATCTGCTCCGGTGTTCTGGCATGGTCCTTTACCTGGGCAAGGAACTGCTCTCTTGCCGGGTTATCTTGTACACCGTCAGTCTGTGGTAAAGCTTTACAGTCGGGTGTAGTCGGGCTATAGAGAGGTAAGAGCGTTTTGCAGGCGAGGGGATAAAGCCCTAGTGCCTGTTCTGCCTGAGCTTGATTGATTTGGTCAGCGATCGCTGCTGCCCCTCGATGCTGTTTACGCGCCTGCCGCCAGCAATCTCTAGCCTCACCAAACTGCCCAGCTTGATACTTTTCCCAACCCCAACGGCTCAAGTCATCGGCATTCGCTACACCTGAATTCAAGCACAATCCTGACGCTGCTGGCGTTGCCGCCGTGCCTCGGTCGGCAGCGATCGCGTGAATAGTCAAACTGCTGATAAAGGCGATGACTGCGATTATCACAACGACAGGGGAGTGCCGTCGGTGCTGGGCAGTCCAGGCACCGATCCGGGGAAATAGCCAGTTTAGAAGAGTTTCCATAGGAAGGTAAAGTAAAGCCCCAGTTCTTGCAGGGTGTTTTTATTGGCTGCGTTGAGCGAGATCAGAGGAATTCCCCAATCAAAACGAAAATCAACGCGATCGCTCACTTGCACCCGTAACCCTAACCCCGTTGAGACCAACGTATTGATCGGTAATTGGGAATCTTCCGAGTGATTCCAGACTGTGCCCACATCCACAAAGGGTACCAGTTGAACGAGGGTATTTGATTCCGGCAAGTGCAGAATAGGAAGCCGTACTTCCAGCGAACCATACGCGCCATTGTCAGCCAGCAGTGCATCCTGGCGATAGCCTCTGACACTATATTGCCCTCCCAGGGTAAATTGCTCCAGGGCAACTAAGGGGCGGTCTGCCAGTTGGATGTTCCCGCGCAGCACCAGCGGCAGGCGGGGTGCCAATAGACGCACCCATTGCGCCTGTCCTCGCCAAGCAAAAAACCGTCCATCGGGGGGAATTTCGTTACGGGTGGCATCCCAGATCCCCAGTCCCAGGTTAAATTCAGAGCGGAGGGCGAATACGGCTTTCTCATTGCGCTGGACATAGTCTTGAAACAGGCGCAAGACGGATAAGCGAGTGCGTCCATTAGCATCGGCTCCAGGGGAAAGAGGGAACGGTCCGATGTCTTCAAAGCCGAGGGCTGTGTCTGTTTCTTCGCGGGAAAAGGTAAGTCCCACCGCTAATTCTTGCTTCACCGTGCGAATCAAGGGATGGCGCAGCGTCAGTTCATAGATGCGGGATTGAGAGGTGATGTCCAGCACGTTGAAGGGCTTTTCGATCACGTTACTAGCAGTATTGCTGTAACTGAGTTGCAGGGTAGTATTGCGGGGGCTGATGGGGATCGTATAGCTCAAGTTCAGGGCATTACTCCCATCCGTATTGGCATAGCCGATGCCGAGTTGATCCCCCAGCCCCAGTAAATTGTCTTCGTGCAACGTGATGCCGCGACGGAAACTACCGACAGCGGGTGAGCGATTGTTATCCAGATTCAGTTCACCATGCAAGGTGCGAGCCTCTTTGACGGTAACTTCTAACAGGTTGCTGCCAAACCGAGAGCCAGCCGCTAGCTCAGCCGAGATTTTGTCAATCAAGACAGATTGGGATAACAGTTGCAGCGCATCCAGAAGCCGATCGCGATTTAAGGGCTTTGCCGTGGCGATCGCCAACCGACTGCTGATATAACCGGGCTGCAACCGCCGAGTGCCCGTGACTTTGATCTCTTCTAAGCCACCTTCCACGATTTGAATCCGGACAACTCCTCCTTCCGGTGGAACAGTTTGTTCGGCGGGAATCAAAGCGCCTGAAGTGATGTAGCCTTTAGCGATATACAGTTTTGTGATGGCAGAACGAGCTTCCAGCAATTCTGCAAAGGTGAGTTTGCGGGGTAGCAGGGTTGCCGAGTCAAGCTTGAGGGATTCGGCAATCGCGGTCAGCAACTCTTCATTGTTGAAGACGGTGCCACCCTCAAATTTGAATCCTGTGACCCGAAACTGAATGGGTAGGTTTGGCGGTGCTGCATCGGGTGGCTGGAGTTGGGGATTAGGTAGCAACTCTGCGGGAGGGGCAGGTGGTGGCGGAATTCCGGGCAGTGGCGGAGACGGTTTGGGACGGGGGATGATGTCCTGGGGCGGCAGCGATCGGACAGGCGGCAAAGGAGTCAAGTTGGGTGCCAGAATTTGGGCTACAGGGCTTGTTTGGGTAACGGTCTGGGCAATCGTCTGGGCGATGACGGCACTGGGCAAGTTGACCCACAAAATACCTAAAGGCAGTGTGAGGGATAACTGAGTCATGAGGTGAAATCGGCAAGCAGAAGCGGCTTGTCGATTGTGTTTGTTAACCTGAATGACCTGATCAGCGCGATCGTGTTCTATCAGTTCCATATGTTTGGGCAGTTTTAAGAATTAAAGGACTTACGCAAACCTCGGAGGTTTTGGTCAAAATGCGTAAGTCGAATTAATCACATCAGTATCAATCAAACAATCGTTTACCAGGCTGATGACTGGAATGGTTTTACTGGGAGTTGCAATTCGGGAACGGTTGCCAGGATGAATGGGGCGATACCCCGTCTGGATGGGCAGTTAAGATGAATTCTCCATGCGCCCCAATGGTAACTCCTTGAGCTTCGACACTGGGGGGAGTTTCTGTCGCATTCGCAGAGAGACCAGAGGGGAGATCGGACTGGGTAACAACCGGGGACGATTCGCCAACGAGGACGCTACTGCTAAGGGCAGTATTGGGTGTGGCGGGCAAGCCACCGCGTCCAGTGACAACAAATTGGTTAGCGGCACTTTGTTGTCCGGCGATCGGGCAAATGGGGTTAATCCGTCTCGATGCGTCGGTAGTGTCTGCGGGTAGTTGGTTTAAGCCCCGTGACGGATTGATATCGGGGAGAGCAATCTCTACAATCCCGGTATCGCCAATGTTTGAAGTCACTGTAATATCATTCAGTAATCTTGTCTCAAATTGGCGAAAGTCAATATTATAAATTCCCAGCGGCTTGCCTACAATGAAAACCGCTCCCCCTGTACCCTGGGCTGCATTCGCTTGAATTTTATTGCGAGTTCCAGTGGCTAACAGCACTTGAGTATTGATGAAAATATTACCGCCTTTCGCAGTGCTGGTGGCATTTGTGGTGATTCGACTACCATTTTGTAGAATCAAAAATTTCAGGGCTGGGTAGCTTTCTAATTCCGTTAGAATTGTCAAATCTGATGAAGGACCCTCAAACCTGGCTCTAGCTGCCTGATCTAAATAGCCCAATAAAAAAATGTTTGCTCCAAAATCTTCTTCTGATTGAATCTGTCCCGTGTTAGCAGAAATGGTGCTCTGGTTTAGCAAAACGCTATTTGCTGAAATGATCAGGTTTCCGGCGAGGCTTTCAGGGCTATTCACCTCAACGTTAGATTTATTTTCAATCCTCAGAGTGCCTGTGGTGATTTCGATGTCTCCAGCCTGTCCTGATCTGGTAGTAGTACTGATTGGATTGACACTCGCGTTGACACTACTGCCATTGAGCAAAACTCTCCCGGTTGGAGGAGTCGTCATTTCAATAAAACCTAAGGTACCTTTAACCAATACCTGGCTATTGTTAGTGAGAACAATGTCTTGAAATGCTTGCAGTGCAATATCTCCTGTAATCCCATCACTAGAATTCGTTGCTTCTAGCGTTTTTCCATCAAGATAGATAGAACCATTTTTGGATTCGATTCTGATTGAACCAGTAAAATCAAAATCGCTAGATTCAGGAATCTTGCTTGATACGGTAATGTTGCCCAGGGAAATATTGCCAGCACCAGTGAGCGCAACTGTACCAGAAGGGGTTCCATTATCGCTTGCAGCACTTAGATTTCCTTGAGTCGTGTCAATGTTACCGGCACTGGAAGTAATGTCAATATTTCCAATAATTCCTGTCCCCTCTCTCCCGATAAGAATAGAAGTTTTAATATCGGCTGTATTTACATCGAGTGCTGCACTTAACTGAATGTTGCCACTATTCCCATCAACAGCAGTGGAATTAAGTTCACCCGCTACCGTATTAATGGATCCAGTTCGACTTGTGAGGGTGATTTCCCCGCCAGTACTCTTGTTCTCAGATAAGGAAACACCAGTAGATGAGGCATTGAGTGAACCACCAGTCGTAATATTGCCTGCTGCATCTAACGTGATTTTGCCCCCACTACCATCAGTAGATGAGGCATTGAGTGAACCACCAGTCGTAATACTGCCGTTCCTTGAAGTGAGGGTAATTTCACCGCCATTACCGCTACCACCATCTCCTACAAAAGTCTGAATTGTATCTGTAGAAATGTCACCCTGGGCGTTAATTTCTACGCTGCCCTCATCACCAGCACGAATGTCCCCCACCGTGATGCTGCCTGGTGACGCTGCCGATGTTGTTGTGGTTATAGGCGTGGGCAAATCAGTTGGCAAGTTTACAGTCAGGGGTTCCTCTGGACTCACATTTACCCCAGCCCCAGCCGGTACCGCCGCTATCCGCAGATTTCCCTCTGGTGCATTCAGTTGCCCAGTACTCACTACTGTGCCTCCAATCAGGATCAGATCCTGTCCCACCGTCAGGTTGCCCGCATTGGCGATCGCTTGAGGTTGTTCCCGCCCAAACTGCACTCCCAGCGGCACACTCACCGTTAACAATGAGGACGCATCCGGATTCGTAGCACTATATTCCGTGCCATCTGTAAACCGTAAACTGTTCGCCGTACTTGCCAAAAACGATCCCGCCACATCCAGACTGGCATTTGGACCAAACAGAATCCCATTTGGATTCAGCAAAAATAGATTGGCACTGCCCAACACACCCAACCTGCCATCAATCCTGGACAAATTGCCGCCCGTCACCCGGCTCAAAATATTTTCCACCCCTGCCGGATTGTTGAAATAAACCCCGCGCCCCGCTGCAACATTAAAGTCTAGAAAGCTATGGAATAAATTGGCTCCCCGCTCGGCTCCCCCCTGAATTAGATCACTGGGCAATCCTCGAATTATCTGATTCGGATTCACAACCGAACTTTCTGCTCCCAAGGTGCGATCGGGGGTCACTTGAGCCAAGGTTTGATTAGAGCCAATCCATAAACTACTAAAAAGTGCGATCGCCATCCTCAGAAACCAGACCAGCCGGATTTCAAACAAGCAGATCGTGATCATAAGAATCTACCTCTCAGTAAACTTGTCAATTCACAAGCCATAGGAATGAACTTGCTTGTTTAACCGATCTAGACAATGATTACTTAAATGCAAATGACACCCAGCTTGACCACACTGAGAATGCTGTACCAATTTTCGCCCAACCACGAAACAACCTTACTGACCCGTGGTTGGAGTTTTTCAATCGCTTCCGAAAAGCCTTCTGCTTTCTGGGCATAATTGAAAGCCCGTTCCAACGCCTGCCCCACCTCCGCTTTATCTGGTTCAGGTTTTTTGAGTTCCTCATCCACATCAGCCAGAGCGTTATCAATCTTGCGGCGGTCGGGAGTTTCTAGCTGCGCTAACATTTCTCGCAGCGCCGCCATTTCGGACTGAATATCCACACTTTCTGGAGGTGGTAGGGTGATCTGATGGAACTGAACTGAAGCGGTATTACCATCCCCCGTAATCACGTTGCTGCCCGTCATGTTGCCGCCAATAGAAACAGAGCGATTCTGGCTGAAAGACGCTGCATTAGGAGGAATCGAAGAGGAAGATTCATTCATGGTGCTTTAAGAATTTAGGAGAAGTGGTAAGTAGGTAGGTGGAATCAAATGTAGGATGGATTACGCTACCGCTAACCCATGCGGGTGTTGGTTACCCTGCGGGAAGCAAGCTACGTGCTATTGCTACGCAACGCTAACGCGAACAACCCAACCTACACAGCTCTTATATTTAATTAGTCCCACCTACATAGAGAAGAACGTTGGATTACATTGCACGCGATGAAAGTAGCGATCGCACTACTTTATGACTGATTAACCTAATTGGCTTGCCACCGTCGATTCAACTCATTGACAGCATCCTGTGGTCTTCCTCTTTCTAAAGGGACTTCAAAAAAGTCAACCGCCACAAAATTAGGAAGCTCCTTAGCTCTGGGAGTGCATTGATAGTCAATTCTGTTTAGAATTTTTTCAGAATGATTATCAAGTGCTGCGGTGATTGTAGTCGGGACATCTCTGTGATGATTGAAAACGAACAACTTGGGGTAATCTTTATCATCTGGATACTCACCAGCGTCCCATCTTGAAAGGCAACCCCAATTGGTACCGTCAACTCCGAGGCTCCAGTAGTTTTGTTTGGTATAGTCGCGATCGTAAGCGACATAATTGCTGCTTTGTTTATTTTGATTGCTGCTGAAAATAATCACGCGCTTATCCCAGGCAATCAGGTCAGATAACAAAGGCCACTCTTTCCGATCTTTGACCTTCCAATAAGAATCATTGTCAGGGTTGTAGATTCGCCGTAGGAACCCTGGACCTTTTTTAGCTGCTATGAAGTTAAACTCTGCTTGTAGCTCCTCGGCAGCGGTGTAATCTTCCAAGAAAATGGTGACTATTTCATTCGGATTATCGTCCAGAAAATTCCACACCTCGGACAAGGCATCATACAAACGCCATGGAGGTAGAGCAAAAGTAAAACCTGGGAGCCAACCACGCTCATTAATTCCATGTAATAAATACACTCCTGACTTGTGGATCACTAGATTCGCAATATCACCTTCTACATAATGGGTATCCAGCATTAATGCCCTGACACCATTTTTGAGTTGGTTGGTAATCGATTTGGATTGATTTGCCGAAGCCCAACGAGCATCTTCATAATTGGTAAAGGAGTTGTGCGTACACAAGAAAGAACACTGGTTATATCGTCGGATTGGCGGCTTGATGGCAGGATTACCTGATTTTTTGTAAAGTGCCTTGATGATGCTCTTCCCCTCTTCCCAAACATCATTGGAAAGTTCCCAAATAATCACTCCCTGTGCGCCGATTTCCTTTAAGAATTGGAGTTTGGCAACTGCCATCGCGGGCGTTTCAAAGTAGATGTTGTTGGCAAACGGATAGGTTCCTTGAGGTGAAATGAAAGGAGGGGTAGGAGTACTTCCTGGCACTTTGATGTTGCCGTTTGGCACTGTAGGAGCAATGGTCGGAAATTGAGCCACGATGTCTTTGTACCGTAGTACTTTATATCCGGGCGGCACCTGACCACTCTGAGCATCGGGATCTTTCCCATAGGCAAAATCATAGCCATAAGTTGGCACACCGGCGACGATTTTACGTCTGGGTATTTTTTGCCCGGCACCCTGCCAGTTGACAAAGAGTGGATTGGTCCAGTACCAGAGCGTATCTTCCACGGACAGAATCGGATTGTCTACCGCTCCCCCACCTGGCCACGCGCCCTGTTGCTCATTTGCATAAGATTCCTGGGAAACACCCGTGTGATTGGGTCTCTGAGTAGCTTGATTGCGGATTTTAAACAGGGTGCTGTGCGGTCCAATAGGCGAACTATTCCACGATCCCGTCAGGTCATAGGTCATGATCGCCAGCCAATCCACATAATTTGCCATTTTGGGGTCATAGTTATTGCCATACCAGGAGGTACCAAAGACAGCGGCTGAAACCAGCCTGGTGGGCATGGCTTGCTTTAAACTTTGAGCAAATAGTGTCAACCCATAGCCTGCGGGATGGGGACCAGCACCTGTAGGTCTACCGCCCTGATCCGGCTCACCCGGTTTGCCCCACCAGCACTCTAAATCCAGATCCACTCCATCTAGATTGTTTGACCGAACAAAATCGACAACATTCTTTACCGCTTCATCCAAAAGTGGATTGACATTTGTGGGGTTTTTACCGATCGCGGTCATCAAATTTAGGAATCCATAATCCGTTGCCCCTCCCAGAGCAATTAAGATGCGGGCACCGTTTCGATGTCCAGTTTTAACCACATCTGAGAGAACCGCATTCACATCGTTGATGGAGTTGGGTTCAAACTTACCCAGCTTCGTTTCATCAAACATCAGAAACGAGATGATGCCATGGGTAATGTTTTGATACATCTCGTCATTGGCATAGTTAAATTCCTCTTTCTTTCTCCAGGTGGGGATATAGGCAATGATTTTTGCTTGTTTGGTTTCGGTGGCATGTGACGAAGTTTGATCGTACAACTCATCATAAAATCGCCAACCATTGTGATCCGCATCGCCTACCCCAGGTTCCGTCGCCCAGAAGTTGGCATAAAAGACATTACCTTTGTATTTGACCATTGCTCCGGTCTGGTATCCTTCAGGTTTCGCAACCCAGTTAGGAACATCGGCATATTCGTTAGAGAATCCCATAGTTAACTTCTCCTTAGTAGATGAGTACTTCTTTGAAGTGAACCTGAGGCACTCACCGTGTTACACCACATTGATCAGTGCCTCAGATTGAACTGATGCAGCGAGTTGGCTAAGGAACGTGTTGCCCAATCACATTTCCTGGAGGACTGTAACGGCAGACCAGGAAATCGTTGCCGTCGCCACTGGTCGCGATCGCACATCCCACATGGGTTGTCGATCGCCAAATTATTTGGGTATAGTGTCCGACTGGTTTCCCATCAAAACCTACACCCGTGAATGGTCCAGGCACAAAGGACTGCTGCTCACCCCCCCAATCGTCAACCATTCGGGTGAAGCCGAATGCACCAGAGGTGCCTACAAACAAGTTTTCGCCTTGATTGGGAGTTTGGCTGTGGATCAGAGTGAATCCGCCGAGGGAAGCCAGGTAATTTGCCCAGGGTTGGGCATCCGCCGCCAAACTGTCTGACCATTGCAGAGGTGCAGCCCCTACTTCGGCTTTATAGCGATTGTGCGCTGCCAAAATTTCTTGAGCTGGAGCATTCGGTGTCCCTGGGTCAATTCCCCCTTCCACCCATGCCTTGTGGTTTAGAGATCCGGCTGTATCGATCGTGAAAATATCTAAGCGATTCGATGCCCAGGAAGCAGCACCCACTCCGTAGCGACAGTCGCCAGCCAGATTGTCCCAGTCACTCCAGCCTGAAACAGTCCAAGCGATGTGATAGGTGGCATTGTCAGCACCGATCGCAAATGCATCAATCCGGTTGTCACCCCAGGAAACAGCAGCGGGGGCAGAAATGCAGCTACCTCCCAAATTAGTCCAACCGCTCCATGAACCATCCCATGCCTTGTGGTTTAGCGCTCCTCCTGCGTCGATCGTGAAAATATCTAAGCGATTCGGTGCCCAGGAAGCAGCACCCACTCCGTAGCGACAGTCGTCACCCAGATTGTCCCAGCCACTCCATGCCGAACCATCCCAAGCGATGTGATAGATGGCATTGTCAGCACCGACCACAAATACATCAATACGATTGTCTCCCCAAGAAACAGCAGCGGGGGCAGAAATGCAGCTACCTCCCAAATTAGTCCAGCCGCTCCATGAACCATCCCATGTCTTATGGTTTAGCGCTCCTCCTGCACCAACTGTGAAAATATCTAAGCGACCCGGTGCCCAGGAAGCCGCAGCCACTCCATAGCGACAGTCGCCACCCAGATTGTCCCAATCACTCCAGTTAAACCCATCCCACGCTTTGTGATAGATGGCATTGTCAGCACCGATCACAAATGCATCAATCCGGTGGTCACCCCAGGAAACAGCAGCGGGGGCAGAAATGCAGCCACCCCCTAAGTTTTCCCAATTGCTCCAGGTCATATTTGATACTCCTTTTAGATGAATGTGAGTTTGATTTTTCAAGTCAATCTAGAACACACGATTAAGTTGTTTTTGCGAGACTCCTGAGGATTGTGATCGCGCCATGAGAGCAAGTTTTTGCTGGAGTCTAGCTGCCATATTCGATTTAGATCAGGTCGATTACTCGTTAAAAAGTTTGGTTGAAGAACCGTCTTAAAACAGTCAGGTCTTCTTCATCCAGAGCAACGGGAATCCCACTGCGAATTAGTTCAGCAAAATCTTCATTAGGTACCATGATGCAAAGGGTATAGAGCCTTTCTGAGCCTATGTTTTGGATTAAATGGGTACTGGTTGCTGGGACTAAAATGCTATCCCCGGTATGAATGAGAACTGTTTTACCATCACAAATTGCCAATCCCTCTCCCTTCAAAACAAAAAACATTTCTACTGCAAACTGATGTCGATTCGGTGGAGTTTTACCATGAACATCAAAAATTTCAATACAGAAGGTCAGTGACACATTGGCGCTTTCAGGATCAAACACGATCGCTAGCCGATTTGTATCCTGAGGGCTAATCCGAAAGGTTTGATAGTCTTTTGGGGTCTTTACAATCGGAAGCATGCAACGCTCAGAACTCATCTGTTGTCTCCGCTTATTGCAAGTCTCTTGAGAGTCGCAACCTGTTTAAGCTAACTTTTCACTGGAGTCTAGCTCCAGTATTCGGTTTAAACGTTGGATATGCTGTTGCAGAATCTTAGCCCGGTGCTTGCGGTATCCCACGATCGCGCAGACCGCAACAACAGGAAGGAGAATCACTAGCAATCCGCTGACGGTGTTCATGAGAGTAGGGTCAGTATGCTGAGTCCGGTCGTACTGTGTAGACGTGATTATTTTGTAAGTTCTTAAACCGTTTTGCATTTAGACCTCCGCTGGAATTTGATAGCGCCAGTTAATTGCACGAGGTTGGGCAGAGCGAGAGGCTATAGAGAACTTCACAGGCAAAATTTCAATCTGGGCTGCTCCGGGCAATCGATAGCGCCAGTTGATCGCAGGAGGTTGGCGAACAAGTTTAGCAGGAATCGTTATATGGGTATATGAGTGACCACGATAGATCAGTTGCATAGGGCTTGCTCCAATTTAAGTAGAGTGAAAGTTGCAACTTCGGCAGACTATCGGAGCGTATGCATTTAGATAAAGGTCAGTAGTCTGAACCGATGCAATACTGTTGAATGATTCACCGCCAATACGATGGATAGAAAATAGAACTTGTGATTAGCCGTGAGCATTCTTTTCCCAGCATTACAAAACTAAAAATGATCGAACTGCCAATCACTGCTGCAACAAGAGGGAGCAAAATCATTTCCTTGATCGATTTTTTAGGAAGAGTAGACATAGTTTTTCCCTTAGAAAAGAGGGTTTATTTGAGCATTAAATGCTACATACAGTGAGTAGGTGCTGGTGTTCCGAACTGATGCAGTGCATTAATTTCAAACATTTATGACTTTTGTACAGTGACTTTTTATTTATTGTGGAGATACACTCGTGTCATAAAAGCAGCAAAGCTAGACTTAAGTGGAGCGTAAGCGATTGGTGAGCAGGGTTAGCGTGAGTTGAGGTGTGGATATAAAAACAGTTATCATGGATTAATTAACCTTTGATGTTTTCAAGGCTGCTATCGTCACAACAATCGTTTTCTCTCCTGATAATGCGTCTCTGCCACCTGATATCTCGATGATTTTCCATTCAATGTGTTGATCTGAGATAGCTGTACCATCAACAAAACTCAATGTCTTTAAAGCTTTGTTAATAGCATCCTGAAGAGCCGTTTGAAAATCTCCTTCATTTGAGGTTCCTTGAAAATTTTGCATCTCCATTAGCATGTCTCTCGCAATAAGGAAAAGCAGAACTCCGCGTTGGCTAAGCTACCGCTAACCCGTTATTATTAAGTCATTGAGAGGGAAACCCTCAGTAGATCAGCGGTAGCGATCGCAACTTGACAACGGCTTGAAAAAATCGCGGTGCTGAGAAGAGATCCACATACTGATTAAAGTTCCTGCTGGTTAAATCTCTAATCAGAAGGATGAATACCAGACTTGAACCTCATGTCTTTATCAAACTCCATCGCTAACTGCGTTCAAACCTGAGATTAACTGACTTGTTTCTGATTTATGACTGCTTTCGTTATGACTTTTACCCTGTAGGATTAAATTACTGATTATGAGAGGTCTCTATGGCAAGATCACTCAGAGTCCAACAGGGCTGCATTGATAAAGTCAAACTGGCACTCAGACTGAACGGCTTTCCTAGCCAGCGCGCTTTGGCTGAGGATGCAGGATTGGCGCTAGCTACAGTCAGCAACTTCCTGACAGGTAAGTCGGTTGACTACACGACATTTGAAGAACTCAGCCGAAGATTGTCACTGGATTGGAGAGAAATCGCTGATCTAGAGTTTGAAGTTTCATCCCAGACTGTCTTGTCTCAGGACATCGATAAGAATTCTGAAATTCCTGAGGCGATCGATGCCATCCCAAACCCATCACCACACTACCCCAACGGCGCAGTCCCTCTTGGCTCCTCTTTTTACCTGGAACGCGCTCCCCTTGAAAAGCAGGTTTATCAAGAAATCAGGAAGCCAGGAGCCTTAGTGCGAATTAAAGCTCCTAGGGAAATGGGCAAAACTTCACTACTGCTGAGGATTCTCGATGCTGCTAGACACCTGGGCTACCACACTGTCAGCCTGAACCTGGAACAAGTTGATCAGGCAATTTTAGGCGATTCGGATCTTTTTTTACGCTGGCTGTGTGCTAATGTCACCTACCAGCTTCAACTACAACCAAAATTAAATGATTACTGGGATGACGATCTGGGTAGCAAAATTAGCTGCACCCTGTACTTCCAAGACTATCTACTCAATCAAATTAGCACTCCCCTTGTTGTGGCGTTAGATGAGGTCAATCAGATCTTTGAACATTCTCAAGTGGCAATGGATTTTTTACCACTGCTGCGCTCCTGGTATGAAGAAGCGAAAACACTGTCCATTTGGCAAAAGCTCCGCCTAATCGTGGTTCACTCGACGGAAATTTACGTTCCCCTCCAACTTAATCAATCCCCGTTCAATGTAGGACTGCCGGTTAAATTAAACAGTTTTAGTCAGGAGGAGGTGCAGCAGTTAGCTCAACGCTACGGACTTGACTGTGAAAATGGGGCGGTGGCGAGGCAACTGATGGAGGTGGTTGGAGGACATCCCGCATTGGTACATACAGCAATCTATCACCTTAGCCATAGAGAAGTTACTCTCGCGCAACTGTTGGAAACTGCCTCCACAGCCACTGGAATTTATGACCATCACTTACAGCGCCATTGGGTAACATTGGAAGAACAACCGGAATTAGCACAAGCGCTTCATACTGTCCTGAGTGCTACTAAACCGATCTCGTTAGCTCCTATTCTGGCTTATAAGTTAAACAGTCTGGGGTTGATAGAACGTTTAGGAGATAAAGTGATCCCAGGTTGTGAGTTGTATCGTCAAGCGTTCAAAATCTGATTTGTAGACTTAAGTATAACTCCTCTTGTAGCAATGGAAAAAAACGACTAGAGGTTCTCTAATTTTAATTCTTCCCATTTATCTCAGTGATGATCAACCATGCTAGTACTTCCTGACTATCAAATTTTGGCTCAAATTTATCAAAGCGCCAATTCACTCATCTATCGATCGCGCCGTAAGCTGGACAATCAACCTGTCATCCTCAAGCTGCTCAACCTGGACTATCCCACACCAGCAGAGCTGAGCCGCTATCAGCAAGCCTATGAAATTACCCGTTCCTTGCAACTAGAAGGCGTTATCAGGGCATATGACTTACAAAAATATCAAAATTCTCTCGTGATGTGTTTGGAAGATTTTGGGGGTGAATCTTTGGAAATATTGCTGGAGTCGAGAAGCTTTTCCCTGTCAGAATTTCTCCCTCTGGCGATTCAAATCACTGAGACGTTAAGCCAGATTCATGCTGCCAACGTTATCCACAAAGATATTAATCCATCCAATATCATTTTCAACCCAGAAACGGGGCAGGTCAAACTGATTGACTTTGGCATCGCTACAGTATTGACTCGTGAAAATATTGCGCTTGCAAATCCCGCTCTATTAGAAGGCACCCTAGCCTATATGTCGCCAGAACAAACGGGCAGAATGAATCGGATACTAGACTATAGAACCGACTTTTACTCCCTTGGTGCGACCTTTTATCAACTCCTCACTCAGCGACTGCCGTTTGAGACAACTGATGTTCTAGAACTGGTACATTGTCATATTGCAAGACTGCCAACGCCTCCTCACCAGTTAGTTCCAGCAATTCCTAAAACGGTTTCCAATTTGATCATAAAGCTGTTGGCTAAAACCGCTGAGGAGCGCTATCAAAGTGCCTGGGGACTAAAAGCAGATTTAGAGGAATGTCTAAGACAATTCCAAAGTACTGGAGAGGTTTCTGATTTTCCGATCGCGGGTCAAGATATCTCTGGAAAGTTCCAAATTCCTCAAAAATTCTATGGCAGAATGCGAGAAATTGAAACCTTACTAACAGCTTTTAGGCAAGTCACAGCAGTAGAGAATTCCAACTCATCGAAATTTGAAATGATGCTGATTGCGGGTTTCGCTGGTATTGGTAAGTCGGCTCTAGTACAGGAAATCTATAAACCTGTTACCCAGAAGCACGGTTATTTTATTGCTGGCAAATTCGAGCAGTTTCAACAAAATATTCCCTACTCTGCGATCGTCAAAGCGTATCAGGAACTAATCCGACAACTTTTAACTGAAACTGAAGCGCAATTACACCAGTGGCGTGAAAAACTTCTGGTTGCTTTAGGGAATAATGGTCAGATTGTCGTTGATGTGATCCCGGAAGTCGAAAAAATTATTGGTAAACAACCGATTGTACCAGAACTGAGTCCCAGTGAATCTCAAATCCGGTTTAATATTGTCTTACAAAGCTTTGTTCAGGCACTCTGTTCGCATGAACATCCCTTAGTGATCTTTTTAGATGATTTGCAATGGGTAGATTCAGCCACACTCAGTTTAATTAAGACGATCGCAACGGATCGCAAAATGCAGTATCTGTTCCTGATTGGAGCCTATCGGGATCATGAAGTCGGTTCGTCTCATCCTTTGAGCATAGCTTTAGATAAACTCAGGCGAGAAGGTGCAACGATTCATCACATGACGCTAGCACCGCTAGAGCAAGAAAGCATTACGCAACTGGTTGCCGATACATTGCAGTGTGGTCCAGCGATCGCCAGTCCACTGGCGGAGTTGGTGAAGCGTAAAACAGATGGCAATCCCTTTTTTGTTAATGAGTTTTTACACTCGCTGTATGCAGAGAATCTGATTGCATTTAACCATCCTGGATCGGGAAAGGAGGCAGGAAAAAACCAGCAAACTGCACCTCACTGGTCTTGGAATATTTCTGAAATTGAAGCTAAAAGTATAACTGACAATGGGGTAGAGTTTGCGATCGCCAAAATTCGCAAGCTTCCGCAATCAACCCAGCAAATTTTATGTCTGGCTGCATGTATCGGAACGGATTTTGATTTAAATACCCTGGTGACTATCTGCGAAAAACCATCTGACGAAGTTTCTTCAGCGTTAATAGTGGCAATGCAAGCTGAATTAATTATTTCTACACCTAATTTCGACGCGAAACTGTCTTTCCAGGATTACAAATTCTCGCACGATCGGATTCAACAATCGGCTTATTTATTAATTCCTCAAACTGACAGAAAACTCACTCATCTAAAAATCGGGCAGTTGTTACTGCAAGCCATACCAGCAGGTTCCTTAGAAGTAAAACTATTTGATATCATCCATCATCTCAATTTAGGGCGAGAACTCATTGTCAATCGCAACCAGAAAGATGAACTAGCCAGACTCAACCTGATGGCGGGTTTGCGAGCAAAAACATTAGTCGCCTACGAATCAGCATTCCAGCATCTAAGCATTGGTCGAGAACTATTGAGTGCTACCAGTTGGATACAGAATTATGACCTGACTCTGGCAATCTATTCGGCATTGGCAGAAGCGGCTTACCTGTGTGGTAACTTCAAGCAAATGGAATCGCTGATTGAAATCGTGCTGCAACAGACTAAAACTCCGTTGGATCGGGTCAAAGCTTATCAGATCAAAATTCAAGCCTATATTGCTCAGTATAATTTAGCAGAGGCGATCGCTACAGCTCTAGAAGTTCTCAGTTTTTTGGGCGTGGAAATTCCACAAAATCCCAGCCAATCTGATATTTTGCAGGAATGGGAAAGAACGAAGCAGGCACTGACAGGAAAGCGAGTTGAAGATTTAATCGATCTGCCGAGAATGACCGATCGCATTAAAATCGCAGCAATGCAAACGATAGCGAGTGTTTGCACACCAGCCTACTTTGTAGCACCTCAGGTATGGCAACTGATCGTATTTCAAAAAATGCAACTTTCGCTCCAATATGGCAATGCGCCCGGATCAGCCTTTGGCTATGCCGATTACGGGATGATACTTTGCGGTGTTGAAGAAAACTTCAATATCGGTTTTCAATTCGCGCAACTGGCGACTAAACTTCAGTCACAACTGAATGCAAAGGAATTTACTCCCAAAACGTTGTCGCTCGTAAACATATTCTTGAGACATTGGCAGGAACATCTCAGGGAAACGCTTGATCCGCTGCTGGAAGCGTATCAATGTGGTCTAGAAACGGGGGATTTAGAATTTGCGCTCTTTTCGCTAGCATTTCGCTGTTACCATGCCTATTTAATTGGACAAGACTTGACCGAACTGGAACAAGAGATGGCAAGCGATCAATTGGCGATCGCCCAGTTCAAGCAAGAAGTTCCCTTGAATTTGCTGAGGATTTATCGACAATCAGTCTTGAACCTGATGGAGCAGTCCAATGATCCCTGCCAGTTAAGGGGTGAGATTTACAACGAAGTCGAATGTCTGCCTCGCCATCTTGCCGTCAATGACAAACTCACCATTTTTCATCTTTACCTCAACAAACTGATGCTCAGTTACCTCTTTCAAGATTATGCTCAAGCAACGCACAACGCCGCCGAACTTGATCAGCTGGTAGAAGAAGGTGCGATCGGACTCCTGATCGTGCCAGTTTTTTACCTGTATGACTCCCTTGCTAATCTTGCGATCTTTTCGACTGCAACAGAATCAGAGCAACAGCGTATCTTACTCAAGGTCACAGCCAATCAGCAAAAAATGCAATCTTGGGCGGAATACGCTCCTATGAATTACGCACACAAGTTCCACCTTGTTGCCGCCGAACGCTATCGCATTTTAGGAGAGGTGAGCGAAGCCCTGAACGAGTACGATCGCGCCATTGCCCTTGCTAGTGAGCATGGATACCTTCAAGAAGAAGCTCTAGCGAATGAACTAGCAGCCAGGTTTTGGTTGAAACAAGGAAAAGAAGCCTTTGCCCAACTTTATCTAAACAAAGCACGCCAGGGTTATCAACTTTGGGGTGCTAAACGCAAAGTAGAGGATTTAGATAGACACTATCCCCAGTGGTTGGCTTCGACCTCATCGGAAATGCAAAACACTTTCATCAATCCTGCAACCAAAATTTCCAACCGCACCAGTGATGCGATCGATTTGGCTACCGTCATCAAAGCGTCACAGGCAATTTCGAGCGAAATCGCACTGGATCAGTTGATCAAAAAGTTGATGAAAACGGTGATTGAAAATGCAGGTGCTCAAAAAGGTTTCTTACTCTTACCGTTTCAGGCAGATCTAGAAAATGAGGATCACCACTGGGTCATTGAAGCTGAGGCAACAGAAGGTGAAGATGACATCATCCTACAATCCATTCCCATAGATTTTGGAGATTCCACTCAAATCCCTCGCTTGTCAACCGCCATCATCAACTATGTTGCGCATACGCAGGAAAATGTGATTTTAAATGATGCTGCCCATGAGGGACTATTTGCCAACACCCCTTATATTGCTGCGACTCAGCCCAAATCCATTCTCTGCACTCCCCTAATCAACCAGGGTAAATTGAACGGCATTTTATATTTAGAAAATAATCTCACAACGGGCGCATTTACCCCAAAGCACATTGAAGTGTTAAAGATACTTTCCACCCAGGCAGCTATTTCCATTGAAAATTCACGGTTTTATCAGCAGTTAGACAATTACAGCCACATCTTGGAACAAAAAGTCTCCGATCGCACCCAAGAACTGTCTCAAACTCTGGAAATTCTTAAAACCACCCAAGCTGAACTGCTGTTTGAAAATGAGCTACTTAGAAATACCGAACAATCCGCTACTTTTGACTATCAAGTGGGCGGGAGTTTGCCGATGGATGCTCCCACTTACGTGGTACGCTCTGCCGATCGTTACCTCTACAAAGCCTTGAAACGCGGAGAGTTTTGCTATGTCCTTAATCCCCGACAGATGGGTAAATCCAGTCTCATGGTTCGCATGATCAACCACTTCCAGCATGAGGGATTTTGTTGTGCGCCCATTGATATGACCCGCATTGGCAGTGCAACCGTTACCCCTGACCAATGGTATATGGGAATCGCCTTCGAGCTATGGCGACGATTTGATTTGCGAACAAAGTTTAACCTGAAAGCTTGGTGGCAAGAGCGCGCAGATCTTTCTCCAGTTCAGCGATTGAGTGAATTTATCGAAGATGTTCTGCTGTTTGAAGTCGGCTTAGAAGATAGTACTCCCTCCAAACAACTGATCATTTTTATCGATGAAATTGATAGCGTCTTGAGCTTAAATTTTCCAGTTAATGATTTTTTCACCCTGATTCGTTCCTGCTATAACCAACGCAGCCTCAATCCACAGTATCGACGTTTAACTTTTGCGCTCTTTGGTGTTGCTACCCACTCAGATTTGATTACTGATATCCAGACCACCCCCTTTAACATCGGTCAGTCCATTCAACTGGAGGGCTTTAAAGAGCACGAAGCTCAACCGTTGCTGCAAGGACTGGCAGAAAAGGTCAGCAACCCACAAACGGTGCTAAAAGAACTGTTAGCTTGGACGAATGGTCAGCCTTTTCTCACCCAAAAGCTCTGTAAGTTCATCCGCAATCATTCCTCTCCCATTCCTCCCAAAGGCGAAGCCGAGTGGATTCAAAACCTGGTGCAGACAAAGGTAATAGACAATTGGGAATCCCAGGATGAGCCAGAACATTTACGAACCATCCGCGATCGCCTCCTTAAGAGTCAACAATCTATGCGGCTACTAGAACTCTACCAACAAGTCTTGCATCAGGAAAAAGTTGTCGCCACAGGCGGTACTGAAGAAAGAGAATTGCTCTTGTCAGGGTTAGTGGTCAAGCAGCAGGGTTCTCTCAGGGTCAGTAACCGTATTTATGAATCAATTTTTGATCACAGTTTGTGTCGAATTTTAAAGTAGAGAGGACTACTGCCGAATAACGAATTATATGTTGTCTTCTGAATTAGGCGTAACCTGCTGAATAACGAGGTGGTGTCTCAGATGTTTTGTTAGGGCTAAATGAGCAAGCCAAACTCCAAACGATTGATAAACAATCCAATCACGACACCATTCACTAAAACCGATTTGGAGAAGCAAATCAGTCTGCGGGCGTTGCATAATAGAGCTATGAAATCAGGGAAGAAACGATGCAGTGTCCAGAATGTGGCTCGACTGATATCAGTAAAAACGGGAAACAGAAAGGTAAACAAAATCACATCTGCAAGAAGTGCAGACGGCAGTTCTTTGATACCTATTCCCCGCCTGCTGGATACTCGGAAGAGTTTAAGCGGGAGTGCCTCAGAATGTACGTCAATGGCTTAGGATTTCGAGCGATTGAACGGGTCAAAGGGGTGCATCATACGACCGTGATTACCTGGCTCAAGCCAGTGGGGGAATGACTTCCCGATGCCTATGATCCTGAGACAGTTCCTGAAGTCGGTGAACTCGATGTAGCTTGCTTCCCGCAGGGTACTGGAAACCTTTGTCGGGTCAAAAAAAACAAAATCTGGCTGTGGACAGCGGTTGACCACTTTAAGCCAGGGATCTTAGGCTGGGTTTTAGACGACCCTAGTGCCCAGACCTTCAAGTCTTTGTGGGCAGTGGTGGCAACCTGGCAATGTTACTTCTATGTCACCGATGGGTGGTCAGTTTATCCTGGTTTTATCCCTGAAGGCGACCAGATTGTGAGCAAAACTTACATGACCAGAGTGGAAGGGAAAACACTCGCTTACGACATTATCTGGCTCGATTACATCGTAAGACGTTGTGTTATTCCAAATCAGTAGAAATGCTGGCGCATTCAATTCCTAGGGCTACGCCCCGCCGAAGGCGTATGTTACTCCACTACCTCAAGTTCCGAGAAGTGCCCATTCCTCAGACCATCATAGACTGATTCAGCAACGCCAAAAATTCCCCTCGCAAGGAAGGTTTTAACAGAAAATTTGTTAGAAGTAAGAATTTGTCGATGCATAAAACTGCCTTTGCCTTTCTCTACCCAACTTGGAGGAATCGTGCGACAGAGAATTGTTATCGTGGCATGACATTTTCACTCCAAGCTGTGTTGATGAGTTGGTGCTTCCGAGGAGCATTTGCTGAGAGTTGCTAAACTACAGAAAAACCCTGCTTTTGGCAGGGCCATAATTCAGATAATTTATCCAGATTAAGCTGCTCAATCACTTCCTGTTGCTGCTCCTCTTCTAACCAGTGCTAGATCGCTCAACTATGTAAATTGCCCAAGCACCCTAACTTTTATTCTCCCTAGCCTCTAAAGCTTCCCTTAACAGCATCTCCACAACGAACGTAAACGATCGCTGCTCCTTCTCGGAGATCGCCTGTATCGCCTCCCGCATAGAGTCGGGCAGATAAATACTGGTCTGTCGCTTTTGGGTCGTCATACTTGCTCTGGTCAGCTCTAGAGCAAGTTTAGGTGAAGCATTGCGATTAAGGGTAATCTACTCTAGAGTAGAGCAAACTAGATTAACATAAAAATGCCAGACCCACAGCTTTGGTCGGCACAGGGTCTGGCACTTACTCCCAATCGCATCAGGAGCGTTTTCATCCTATGTCAAAACACGCCACCTCAACGGATGCCGGATATTCCACTCGCGATCCCGCCAGACCCGCTTCAACGCCAGAGGTATGCCAGTCCAGCTACCAGCAAGCCCTCGATGACTTTGCCATCCTCCTCCTGCTCTACCGACTGCAAACCTTCTCCGATGCTAGCTTTGATGCTTCCTGTGTCGCTCTCACCCCGCAGGAAGCCAAAGCGATCGCCACCCTCCTCATCCAAACCCTCACCACCCAGCTCAACGGCAAACTCCTGGACACCTATCTGGAAACCATCCGCCACAACAAACTTGATATCTCCCCTGCCGTCGCCTGCCTGCACCTGCAATCCCCCTCAACCGACCTGCCCACCACCTTCCCCGATGTCGCAGTACCCCGATTTCTGTACGGCGATCGCCTCCGCTGGATTTCCAAGGGCGAAACTACCGATTGGGGAAGGGCGATCGGCAGATTCTACAGCTTCGCGCCCCACTGCGGTCGCTGGCGCTGGTGCTACCTGATCTGGCTGGATCCCAACTCTCCCAGCACCGCCTGGGTCAAAGCCGACCTCGCCTGGGAAGACGACCTTGAACCCCTTGAAGCGGAGGTGTTGCTATGAATCCTCGCCCCCTCACTCCACGGGAACACCACCTGATTCGACGCTATAGCTACTGCCAACTTGGGATGACCCCGCAGCAGTTCTACAGCAAGGCGATCGCCGCTATTTGTTCCCGTTCCCTCTCCACCGTTCGCGGCTGGTTCCGCAAAGGTCGCCGTTACCGTCGCCCCACCGCCACCGACCTGCGACACCTGGCTCTGATGGATTTCATCCTCGACCACTTCGAGCAACTGCCCCAGGAGTTCATCAACGCCCTCTGCACCTCCACAACCGAGCACCCAAAGCCATAAATCCCCAAAAAGTCAATATCATCCTGACCTGTTTTGCCAAGCCACTCTCTTTGTAGGGTGGCTTCAGTGTTTTGCAGCCGTTCAGCCCCTTGAGTTATCCCCCATGAAAAGACGACAGCACCTTGTCCAAATCATCGAACTGATTCGGGCTGCTCTGAAACAACAGGGCTACCCCCTCCGCAAGCACCCACGAAAGGACGTCTGGACAATTCATACCAATTTAAACAGTATTCAGGGCAGATAGGGCATCGAGAATAAATGCATACCCTGTGATGGAAGCAATTAGCTCAGGAGTTAACTGAGCAATCAGTTGATCAACTTTAAGTTGGAGTTGGTCGAGTGTTTTGAAGGAAGCCCATTTGAGGT